>JAFABD010000033.1 GCA_023426225.1 Pseudomonadota bacterium
CGCCAGCCCCCCGCCGGGTGCGGATCGAGCGCGATTTCGGGGCGTCCCGCAGCGCCGGGACCGGCCGCCGGTCCGCCCGCCGATTCGCGTGCGTCCGCCCCGGCGTCCGCGCCGTTGCCGCCCATCGCGGCGATTCCCGCCGAGCCGGCGGACAGTTCCAGGAAAGCACGACGATCCATGGCAGCTCCTTTGCGAAGGGGCATCGAGCGGAGGCATCGAAGGGGCGTTGCGGTGCGCGAGCCTCGCAATTTCCTCTAAGCAGTTCCCCGTTTGGCGGAATTACGAGATTATTCCGCACCTTTTACGGTGTTATTGGATGAGGGCGCCCGAAAGATCGGGTTCGCCCGCACACGGACGGGCACTCCGCACAATTCCAGCGTGATCCGCCCCCGGCTTGGGGTCTGCTGATCCTATAATAACTGCAACTCCAACAAGTTGCGGGCGAGGTCCCGCGTCCACCGCATCCAGAGGCTGTACCCGATGAGTAACCTGTATCTCTCCCCGACCGGATGTGGCGATAAAAGCGGTCGCGACATCAACAACGCTGCGTCGATCGGTTCGCTCAACACGTTGATCGGAAAGGCCGGCGCGGGCGGGCAGGTGCTGCTGATCGCCGACAAGGGCGATTACAACGTCACCAGCATCATCGGCATCAGCAAGGGCGGCGCCGCGGGCGCCCCGGTGACGATCCGCGGCATCGATTCGGCGGGCAACCCGATGGCGGCGCATTTCGTCGGCAACCGCCCCGCCGACTGGAAGGCGGGCGACGCCGCGGGCAACGAGCTGTTCAAGCTGGGTGCCGGCGCCAACCACCTCCAGTTCCGCGACCTTGCCATCGACAATGTCGGATCGGCCTTCCGCATCGGCGCCGACATCGCCGACCTGACGATCGAGAAGGTCAACGGCAAGAATGTGCGGCGCTTCGTCGAGGACCTGGCGAGCGGGACGGCGACGAGCGCGTCGGTCGACGGCTTGCAGATCCGCGACGTGGCGGTGCAGGGCTTTTCGCGCAACGCGATCCGGCTGCAATATGACACGCGCAACGTCGTGATCGAGAATGTCCATGCCGACGGCGGCGGGCAGGTGGGCGACGACCTGCCGATCGGCGTGCATCTCGACGGCACGGTCCACAACGTCACGCTGAACAAGGTGACGGTGGAGAATGTCCGCAGCACCGGCAGCAGCAGCGACTATCTGAACGGCGACGGCTTTGCGACCGAGCGCGGCGTGCACGACATCCATTTCATCGACACGGTGGCGCGCGGCAATACCGACGGCGGATACGACCTGAAGTCCGAGGGCACGACGCTGTTGCGCGCGCTGAGCGAGGACAATGGCCGCAACTATCGCCTGTGGGGCAGCGCGACGCTGACCGACTCGATCGGGCGCAACCCGACCTGGCGCGGCGGCCTGTCCGAGCAGAACCAGCTCTGGCTCGACAGCGCGGCGAACGTGACGATCAACGGCGGGCGGTTCGACGATGCCGGATCGCGCACCAAGGTGATCTCATCCGAGGGGCATCTGACGCTCAACGGCACCGAGTTCACCCACTCGTCGCTGGCGATGATGATGACCAAGGGCACACTGGCCGGGCTGGCCGGGTTCGACACTGCGACCGAGAACCTGGTATGCGATCAGGGCGGTGCGTCGACGGGCTCGACCGTCTATGTTCCGTTCGCGCCGCGGCCGGTGGCCGATGCGCTGCGCGGCAGCGCGGGGGACGACGTGTTCACGGTCGACGATGCCGGCGACACGATCGTGGAAGCCGCCAATGCCGGGCGCGACCGGGTCGAGACGAGCCTGGCGGCCTATACGCTGGGCGCCAACCTGGAGGATCTGCTGCGGATCGGCGGCGCCGATTTCACCGGCACGGGCAATGCGCTGGCCAATGTACTGACCGGCGGCGCGGGGCGTGACCTGCTGAGCGGGCTCGACGGCAACGACACGCTGTTCGGCGGGGCGGGCAACGACACGCTGCTGGGCGGCAACGGTTGTGACGTGCTGAACGGCGGCGACGGCGACGATGCGCTGACCGGCGGCTGGCAGTCGGACACGCTGAAGGGCGACGCGGGCGCCGACCGGCTGGTTGGCGATGTCGAGACGCTGAGCAGCCTGGGCGCGAACGACTGGATCGACGGCGGCGACGGCAACGACGTGGCGATGGGCGACGCCGCGACGATGACCGGCACCGGGCGCGGCGGCGACGACAAGCTCTATGGCAGCGCGGGGAACGACGTGCTGATTGGCGATGCCGATGTGATGGGCGACACCAGCCGCGGCGGCAACGACACGCTGGACGGCGGCGCGGGCGACGACTGGCTTTATGGCGACGGGCGGACGATGGCCGCGGGCGTGACCGGGGGCGCCGACAAGCTCAATGGCGGCGACGGCAACGATCACCTGATCGGCGGCGGCGGCGCCGACGTGCTGACCGGCGGAGCGGGCGCGGACATCTTTGTTTTCGCGCGCGGATCGGGGGCGGACGAGATCACCGATTTCAGCCGGACGCAGGGCGACCGAATCGACCTGAGCGCGTTCGACCTGCGCTTTGACCAGTTGCGCTTCGCCAGCGAGGCGGGGGGCACGCGCGTGACGATGGGGAGCGACACGATCTTCGTTCGCAACGTCACCGGACTGACCGCCAACGACTTCGTCTTTGCCTGACGCGACGGGCGGCATCGGCATCGCTTCGGGTGGAGCGGTGCGGATGCCGCCAAGTCGTACCGGAATGTTCCGCAGGCGTTATAAATAAATCCGATGTAGATCCCAAATTGTCGTGCGCCGATGTTCTGGCCGCGACGAAGCGCCCCTTTGCAACGATGGGGCGGGGGCGTCGTGATGCACCGCAGCAATCAGCCGTGTTACGTATATTCCCCGGAGCATGATCGCCCCGAGGACATGGCGAGGGACGATGCGGGACAAGGCGCCCATCCTGTTTGTCATCAATTCACTTGCGGGCGGCGGTGCCGAACGCGTGTTGACCACGTTGCTGGCGGCGTCGGCGCCGTGGCGCGAGCGCTATGCGCTGCATCTCGCGCTGCTCGACGACGAACCGCGCGCCTATCCGGTTCCCGACTGGGTGACGCTGCACCAGCTCGACGCGCGGTCGCGGCTGGGCGCGAGCGTGCGGCAACTGCGTCGGCTGGTCGGGCGGCTGCGGCCCGCGGCGACGCTGAGCTTCCTGACGCGCGCCAACGTCGCCAATGCGGCGGCGATGGCGGGGCGGGGGCGCCCCTGGCTGGTGAGCGAGCGCGTCAATACCAGCGCGCATCTGGGCACCGGTGCGGGGGCGCGGCTGGCCAAGGCGATGGTGCGGCTGACCTATCCGCGCGCCGACCATGTCATCGCGGTGTCGGAGGGCGTGGTCGACGACCTGGTCGCCCATTTCGGCGTCGCGCGCGCGCGCGTCTCGGCGATCGCCAACCCCGTCGACCATGACCGGATCGCCGCGCTGGCCGCCGAGCCGCCCGCGATCGTCCCCGCCGGGCCGTATATCGTCGCGGCGGGACGGCTGGTGCCCAACAAGAATTTCGCGATGCTGCTCGACGCCTTTGCGCGTGCCGCGCTGCCGCCGGCGATGCGGCTGGTGATCCTGGGCGAAGGGCCGGAGCGCGCGGCGCTCGAACAGCGGGCGCAGGCGCTGGGGATCGGCGCGCGCGTCGACATGCCCGGATTTGCCGACAACCCCTTTGCCGTCGTCGCGCGCGCGGCGCTGTTTGCGATGCCGTCGAACGCCGAGGGTTTCCCCAACGGGCTGGTCGAGGCGATGGCGTGTGGGCGCGCGGTGGTGGCGACCAACTGTGCCTCCGGCCCGTCGGAGATCCTGGCGGGGCGGCCGCGCGCGGCGCTGCGCGGGCCGATGACGGTGGCGGCGGGGGCGATCGTGCCGACCAACGACACCGACGCCTTTGCCGAGGCGTTGCGCGAACTGATGCTCGACACGGTGCGGCGCGAAGCGGCGGGCGCGGCGGCGCGGCAGCGTTCGCTCGATTACGGCGTCGCGCGTGCGGCAGCGGATTACTGGGCGCGGATCGAGGCGGCGCTGGACGCGCGCACGCCCCGGCGCGTGCCCGTCCAACCGGGAGAGATGGCAATGACGGCAGGAGGAACGCGATGAAGTTGCGCGGAACGGTTGCGGCGATCGCCGCGCTGACGATGCTGGGCGCCTGTGCGGGGCAGCAGCCGGTGGCCGGCGGCGCCTCCGCCCCGCCCGCGGCGGCGGCGTTCCGGCTTTCCCCCGGCGACAAGGTGAAGGTCGTCACCTTTGGCGAGGTGTCGCTGACCGGCGATTTCGAGGTGGGGCCGAACGGGTCGATCGCCTTTCCGCTGATCGGCGCGGTGCAGGCGGCGGGGATGCAGCCCGACGAACTGTCGCACGCGGTCGAGGCGAAGCTGAAGGAAGGCTATCTGCTCGAGCCCAAGGTCTCTATCTCGGTCATCAACTTCCGCCCGATCTATGTGATCGGCGAAGTGAACAAGCCCGGCGAATATCCCTATACGCAGGGGCTGACGATCCGCGGCGCGGTGGCGAAGGCCGAGGGCTTTACCTATCGCGCGAACGAGAAGCGCGTGTTCCTGAAGCGCGCGGGCGAGGCGGGCGAACAGGTCTATCCGCTGACCGCCGATTTCCCGGTGCTGCCGGGCGACACGATCCGGTTTGCCGAAAGGTATTTCTGATGACGGCGGCGCTGGGCGAGCGGCCGGTCGAGCGGGTGCTGCCCGAGCCGGTGACGGTGATCGAGCCCGAGACCGACGAGTCGGGGCGGCCGCACCTGCGCGGCTGCCCGGTGAGCTTTGCCAAGCTGCGCGCGCTGCTGGCGGCGGACCTCTATCGCTATGCCGGGCGCGTGAGCCTGGGCGCGTTCGTGCGCCATTATGCCTTCACGCCCGGATATAAATACACGGTGCTGATGCGCAGTTGCGGCTGGCTGAAGCTCAAGCCGCTCAAGGGCTTCGGCCTTTATCCGATCGCCAAGCTGATGCTGCTGCGCGCGCGGTACAAATATGGCTTTGCCATCCCCGAATATACCGAGATCGGGCCGGGGCTGTTCCTCAACCGGTTCGGCGGGTTCTATTTCCATGGCGACACGGTGCTGGGCAGCAACGTCAACGTCACGCACGGCGTGGTGCTGGGGTATATGAATCGCGGCGGGCGGCGCGGGGCGCCGGTGATCGGCGACCGCACCTTCCTGGGATCGGGCGCGAAGGTGATCGGCGGGGTGCATGTCGGCGCCGAAGCGGCGATCGGCGCCAATGCGGTGGTGACGCGCGACGTGCCGCGGCGCGGCGTCGTCGGCGGCATCCCGGCCAAGCTGCTGTCGGACCAGGGCAGCGACGGCTATATCAACCGCGCGGCGCCGCCCGAGCTGATCGCGGCGTGCGAGGGCGCGCTGCTCGGCTGGCGCGAGGACCGCGACCGCGCGGCCGTTCAGCCGAAGAAGAAGTCGTTCTGATCGACCGCCGAGACCCCGCGCAGGAAGATCGAGTCGGTGTCGTTGAGCAGGATGGTGAGCCCGCCGCTGCCGAGGCTGAAGCGCAGCGATTCATAGGCGATGCCATAGGCGCTGAGGTCGATCAGGTCGGCCTCGGCGCCGCCATGCGCGAAATCGGTGATCTCGTCGCGGCCTGAGCCGGGGACGAAGACGAAGCGGTCGTGCCCGCCGCCGCCGGTCAGCCGGTCGGCCCCGCCGCGCGCGCCGGGGGCGAGGGCCACGCCGTCGCCATAGAGCCAGTCGTCGCCGTCGCCGCCGTCGAGCGTGTCGTCGCCGCCGGTCGCGCCCGCCATCAGCGTCTGGCCGTCGCCGACGAGGATGTCGTTGCCCGCGCCGCCGTAAAGCTTGTCGTCGGCGCCGCGGCCGGTGGCCGAGAGCGTGGTGCCGTCGCCGATCAGCAGATCGTCGCCGTCGCCGCCGTCGAGCACGTCCTTGGCAGCGAGCGACGACACGCCTTCGGTATCGCCGAGCAGCCGGTCGTTGCCCGCGCCGCCATAGAGCCGGTCGCCCTGCTGGCCGCCAACGAGCCAGTCGTCGCCGTCGTCGCCATAGAGCGTATCCTCGTTCTTGCCGCCGTCGAGCCGGTCGTTGCCGGTGCCGCCATAGAGCGTGTCGTTGCCGTCGTCGCCGGTGAGGATGTCGTTGCCGCCGCCGCCCGAGAGCGTGTTGGCGCCCGCGCTCCCCGCGAGCACGTCGTCGAACGCGCTGCCCGTCGCGTTTTCGATGCTGACGAGGATGTCGCCCATCGCGTCGCCGCCGCTCGCGGTCTGCGTGCGCAGGTTGATCGAGACCGCGCCGACCGAGGTGGCATAGTCGGCTGTGTCGGACCCGGCGCCGCCGTCGATCCGGTCGGCGCCGGCGGCGCCGCGCAGCACGTCGTTGCCGTCGCCGCCGAACAGCAGGTCGTTGCCCGTCCGCCCGACCATCAGATTGTTGCCGGCATTGCCGGTGAGCGTCGCGGCGACGGTGCCGGTATAGACCAGTTCCTCGACATTGTCGGGCATGGTGTAGATGGCGGCCGCCGTGCGGATGCGGTCGACGCCCTCGCCGGCGAGTTCGATCACCTGGTCGCCCGCCTCGTAGACGACATAGATGTCGTTGCCCGCGCCGCCGCGCATCACGTCGTCGCCCGCGCCGCCGTCGAGCGTGTCGTCGCCCGCGCCGCCGGAGAGAATGTCGTTGCCGCCGCGGCCATAGAGCGTGTCGCCCGAGAGCGGATCGTCGCGGCCGGTGATGACATCGGCATAGTTGGAGCCGACGACGACCTCGATATTGTAGAGCAGGTCGCCCGCCGCCTCGCCCCCGGTGTTGACGTTCGTCGCCAGGTTGACGTTGACCGCGGCCGATTTGGTGTAATCGACCTGATCGCGGCCGTCGCCGCCGTCGAGCCGGTCGGCGCCGAGCCCGCCGACGAGCTTGTCGTCGCCGTCGAGGCCATAGAGCGCGTCGTCCCCCGCGCCGCCGTAGAGGCTGTTGTCGAGCGCGTTGCCGACCCCGGTGACGGCAAGCGTGCCGGTGTAGCTGAGCACTTCGAGATTGGCGCCGAGCGTGTAGGCGGTGAGGCTGGTGCGAACGACGTCGGTGCCGCCGTCGGCGTCCTCGACGATCACGTCGTCGGGCGTGTCGACAAGATAGGTGTCGTCGCCCGCGCCGCCGACCAGCCAGTCGGCACCCGCGCCGCCGTCGAGCGTGTCGTTGCCTGCGCCGCCGGTGAGCCGGTTGGCGGCGGCATCGCCGGTGAGCTTGTCGGCAAAGGCGCTGCCGACCAGCGCCTCGATCCCGCGCAACTGATCGCCCTGGGCGTCGCCGCCGGTCGCGACCTGGGTGGCGAGGTTGACGTTCACCGCCGCGGCGCTTGCCGAATAGTCGGCGGTGTCGAAGCCGCCGGCGCCGTCGAGCACATCCGCCCCGGCGCCGCCGATCAGGATCTGGTCGCCGCCGTCGCCGACGATCGTGTCGGCAAAGGCCGAACCGATGAAGCGTTCGATGCCGTCGAAGCGATCGCCCTCGGCCTCGCCGCCGCTGCTGGTGCCGGCCTGGAGGTCGATCGCGACGCCGACCGTATTGCCGCGATAATCGGCCGTGTCGATCCCGTCGCCGCCGACCAGCCAGTCGGCACCTGCGCCGCCATAGAGCCAGTCGTCGCCGCCGCGCCCTTCGAGCCGGTCGTCGCCGTCGCCGCCCAGCAGGACGTCGGCCGTATCGGCGCCGAGCATCGTGTCGCCGAAGCGCGAGCCGAGGACGCGTTCGATCGAGACCAGCCGGTCGCCCGCAGCGTCGCCGCCCGCCTGGACGGCGGCGGCAAGGTCGATCTGCACCGCCGCCGCGCTCGCCGAATAATCGGCCAGATCGTCGCCGTCGCCGCCGTCGATCCAGTCGGCGCCCGCGCCCCCGGCGATGCGGTTGGCACCGGCATCGCCGCGCAGCACGTCGTCGAATGCCGAGCCGACGAGGTTTTCGATGCCCTGATAGCTGTCGCCCGCGGCCTCGCCGCCGCTGCCGCCGAGCGCGAGGTCGACGACGACGCCCGCCGCGGCATCGGCATAGCTGGCGGTATCGACGCCGTCGCCGCCGACCAGCGCATCCGCGCCGCCGCGCCCGTCGAGGATGTCGTCGCCCGCGCCGCCGACGAGGCGGTTGTCGGCGGCGTCGCCCGCGATCCGGTCGCCGAACGCGGTGCCGACGACATCCTCGATCCCCGCCAGCGTGTCGCCCGCCGCATCGCCGCCGAGCCCGGAGCCGGCGGCAAGGTCGA
>JAFABD010000012.1 GCA_023426225.1 Pseudomonadota bacterium
GCCGATTGCGCGCGCGAGATCGTGGCGCAGACGCGCGCGGCGGGGATCGACGGCGCGCGGATCGTCGTGCCCAACGGCAGCGCGGGGACGCATGCCGGGCTGGCCGCGGGGATGGCGGCGCTGGGCGAGCCCCCCGCACGGATCGTGTCGTTCGCGGTGCTCCGGACCGCGCCCGACGCGCATGCCGAGACGCTGGCGCTCGCCCGCGCGACGCTGGCAATGCTCGCGCCCGGCGCGACGATCGCGGGGGACGACATCGTCGTCGACGGGCGTGCGCGCGGGCCCGGCTATGGCGTTCCGACGGCGGCGATGCTGGCGGCGGTGCGGCTGGTCGCGCAGGCCGAGGGGCTGTTGCTCGACCCCGTCTATAGCGGCAAGGCGTTTGCCGGGCTGATCGCGATGATCGCCGAGGGCGCCTTTGCCAAGGGCGAGCCGGTGCTGTTCGTAATGACCGGGGGCGTGCCGGGGCTGTTCGCCTATCAACCCGCCTTTGCCGAGGCCCAGGCGGGTGCCGGCGCCTAGGACATCTTCCGGCTTGCCAGCGGGGCGCCGCCCGCTAAGCCCCGCGCGATGACCGAACCCGCCCGCGCACCCGCGCCCGCCCCGTTGCCGTGGCGAACCGACCTGGTCGCCGGACTGTCGGTGGCGGCGCTCGTGCTGCCCGAGGCGGTCGCCTATGCCGGGATCGCGGGACTGGCGCCCGCGCGCGCGCTGGTCGCCGCAGTGATCGGCTGTGCCTTTTATGCGATGCTGGGCGGCAGCCGCTTCGCGATCGTTTCGCCCACCTCGTCCTCGGCGGCGATCCTGGCCGCGGCGCTCGCCACGCTCGACGTGCCGCCCGATGCGCGCGCGGGGATGGCGACGGTGGCGGTGCTGCTCGTCGGGCTGAGCTTCATCGCGGCGGCCGGATTGCGGCTGGGGGCGCTCGCAAGCTTTATCTCGCGCCCGGTGCTGCGCGGCTTTGCCTTCGGGCTCGCGCTGACGATCGCGCTGCGCCAGTTCCCGCTCGCGCTGGGCCTGAGCGGGGTGCCGGGCGATGTCGCGCGGCTGGTGCCGGCGCTGGTCGCCCGCGCGCACGAGGCGAATGCGGCAAGCGCGCTGGCAGCGGCGAGCGCGCTTGCCGCGCTGCTGGCGCTGCGCCGATGGCGGGGCGTGCCGGGATCGCTGGTGGTGCTGGCGGGCGGGATCGCCGCGACGGGCGTGTTCGGGCTCGACCGGCTGGGCGTGCGGCTGGTCGGGCCGATCGACCTGAGTTTCGAAGGGGCGATGCCGCGGATCGAATGGTCGATGCTGGGACAGTTGATCCAGCTCGTCGCGCCGCTGGTGCTGATCCTCTTCGCCGAAAGCTGGGGGACGATCCGGTCGCTGGCGCTGGGGCACGGCGACGAGGTGGCGCCGGCGCGCGAGCTGGCGGCGCTCGGGCTGGCCAACCTGGCAAGCGCAATGGGGCAGGGGATGCCCGTGGGCGCGGGCTTTTCGGCCGGCGCGGCGAACGAGGCGGCGGGCGCGCGATCCCGGCTGGCGGCGATGACGAGCGCGGCGGCGCTGGCGCTGGCGCTGATCTTTGCCCGCGACTGGATCGCGCGCATCCCCGAGCCGGTGCTGGCGGCGGTGGTGATCGGCGCGCTGACGCACGCGCTCGACCCCGCGCCGCTCACGCGGTTGTGGCGGATCGGGCGCGACCCGTTGATCGCGACGGCAGCGGCGGCGGGGGTGATCGCGTTCGGCGTGGTGCAGGGGATGCTGCTGGCGGTGCTGCTGTCGGTGATCGCGTTCCTGCGCCGGCTGGCCGCCCACGACGTCGCGCGGCTGGGGCAGATTCCGGGCACGCACGATTATGTCGACGTCGCGCGCCATCCCGAGGCGGTGCTGATCGCTGAGGTGGCGGTGTGGCGGCCGGCCGAGCCGCTGTTCTTTGCCAATGCCGAGCCGATCCTGGGCGAGATCGTGCGGCGCACGCCCGCCGACGCGTCGTGCATCGTGCTGAGCCTGGAGGAGAGTTTCGACCTCGACAGCACCGCGCTCGACGCGCTGATCGAGTTCGACCAGCGCCTTGCCGCGCGCGGCACGCGGCTGTTGCTCGCCCGCGCGCGCGACCATGTGCGCGACCTGATCGCCCGCGCCGGGCGAAGCGACCTGGTCGCGCGCAGCCACTATAGCGTCGCCGATGCGGTCCGCGCCGCCGAGGCGATTGCGGCCGCGCCGACCCGCCAATAAATTGTAGGAGTTAATCCGTGACCCGTTGACCCTTTCCGTAGCGCCCGATAATCGTATACGGTATTTCGATAAAAGGGAGAGCGGCGGATGATGGCGAGCAATCGACGCGAATGGATGGTGGGTGCAGCGGCGCTGGCGCTGATGAGCGGCGCGCCGGGCGTGCGTGCCGCAGCGGCGACGCGGGCGGCGCTGCCCGCCAAGGCCAAGCCGCTGCCGCTTGCTGCGGTGCGGCTGCGCCCGTCGGACTATGCCGATGCGGTGGCGGTCAACCTCGCCTATCTCAAGCGGCTCGATCCCGACCGGCTGCTCCACAATTTCCGCAAGTTCGCCGGGCTGGAGCCCAAGGCGCCGATCTATGGCGGGTGGGAAAGCGACACGATCGCCGGCCACACGCTGGGCCATTACATGACCGCGCTGGTGCTGATGCACCAGCAGACGGGCGACGCCGAATGCCGCCGCCGCGCCGACTATATCGTCGACGAGCTGGCGCTGGCGCAGTCGCGACGCGGCAACGGCTATGTCGGCGCGCTCCAGCGCAAGCGCAAGGACGGCAGCGTCGTCGACGGCGAGGAGATCTTCGGCGAGGTGATGCGCGGCGACATCCGTTCGGGCGGGTTCGACCTCAACGGATCATGGTCGCCGCTCTATACGGTGCACAAGCTGTTCGCGGGGTTGCTCGATGTCCACGGCGCCTGGGGCAATGCACGCGCGATGCAGGTGCTGCTGGGGCTGGCGACCTATTTCGAGCGGGTGTTCGCCGCGCTCGACGACGCGCAGATGCAGAAGCTGCTCGGGTGCGAATATGGCGGGCTCAACGAGAGCTATGCCGAGCTTTACGCGCGCACCGGCGACCGGCGCTGGCTGGCGGTCGCCGAGCGCATCCATGACCGGCGCGTGCTCGACCCGCTGGCGGCGGGCGAGGACAAGCTCGCCAATTTCCACGCCAATACGCAGGTGCCCAAGCTGATCGGGCTGGCGCGCATCCACGAACTGACCGGCAAGCCCGAGCCGGCGGCGGCGGCGCGCTTCTTCTGGGAACGCGTGACGCAGCACCACAGCTATGTGATCGGCGGCAATGCCGATCGTGAATATTTCGCCGAGCCCGACACGATCGCGACGCACATCACCGAGCAGACGTGCGAGCATTGCAACACCTACAACATGCTCAAGCTGACCGAGCATCTCTATGGCTGGCAGCCCGACGGCGCGCTGTTCGATTTCTATGAGCGTGCCCACCTGAACCACGTCATGTCGGCGCAGCACCGCAAGACCGGCGGCTTCACCTATATGACGCCGCTGATGACCGGCGCCGACCGCGGCTATTCGAGCAGCGAGGACAACGAGTTCTGGTGCTGCGTCGGCAGCGGGATGGAGAGCCACGCCAAGCACGGCACCGGCATCTTCTGGGAAGGCGAGGGCGCGCTGATCGTCAACCTCTATATACCCGCCGAGGCGCAATGGCGCGCGCGCGACGCGCGGCTGGTGCTCGACACGCGCTATCCGTTCGAGCCCGAGGCGCGGCTGACGCTCGCCGCGCTGGCGCGACCGGCGCGCTTTCCGGTCGCGCTGCGCGTTCCCGGCTGGGCGGCGGGCAAGGCGATGGTGCACGTCAACGGCAAGCCGGTCGCGCCGAGCTTCGAGCGCGGCTATGCGATCGTCACGCGGCGGTGGCAGGCGGGCGACGTGGTGGCGATCACGCTGCCGCTCGAACTGCGTACCGAATCGGCGCCCGGCGACCAGGACACGATCGCGTTCCTGCGCGGCCCGATGGTGCTCGCCGCCGACCTGGGTCCGCGCGAGACGCCGTGGGAAGCCGCCGATCCGGCGATGGTGGGCGCGGACCTGCTCGCCGGGTTCAGCGCGGTCGACGCCGGCCAGGCGCGCTATGTCGCGCGCGGCGTGGTGCGGCCGGGCGAACTGACCTTCGTGCCGTTCTTCAGCCAGTTCGACCGCCGCAGCGCCGTCTATTTCCGGCGCTTCACCGAGGCGGGCTGGAAGGCCGAGGAGGCGGCCTTCATGGCCGAGCAGGCGCGGCGGCGCGACATCGCGGCGCGATCGGTCGACGTGATGCACCTGGGCGAGATGCAGCCCGAACGCGACCACGACCTTGCGTCCGAGCTGTCCTATCCGGTCAGCTATCGCGGCCGGAACGGGCGCGACGCGCGCTCGGGCGGCTTTTTCGAATTCAACATGAAGGTACGGCCGGGGCCGCTGGTGCTCCAGGCGAGCTATTGGGGCGGCGAGCGGCCGCGCGAGTTCGACATCCTGGTCGACGGCACGCGCATCGCCACGCAGAAGCTGGCCGAGGACCGGCCGGGCAAATTCTTTGACGTCGAATATCCGTTGCCCGAGGCACTGACCGCGAACAAGAAAAGCGTTCGCATCCGGTTCGTGCCGCGCCAGGGCAACACGGCGGGACCGGTGTTCGGCGTGGTGCTGTTCACCGCCAGCAAGGGGGAAAAGGCATGACCAGATCGCTTCTTACGCTCGCGCTGCTGGGGGCTGCGGTGGCGGCGCCGCTGCCGCTGGGCATCGCCGCGGCCGACGCCGCGCCGGCGCGCGCCAAGAAGGCGGTGAGCGCCGACGCGCGGTTCAAGGCGATCTATACCAGCGAATATGCGTGGCGGCTGAAGCTGCTCGGCCCGTCGGAGGACGGCCCCAAGGCGGAGAGCGCGGGGCTCCCCGACGTGGGGCCGCAGACGCAGGCGGCCAAGCTGGCACGCTGGACCGAGGTGGCGCGCCAGCTGGCCGCGATCGACCCGGCGACGCTCTCGCCGCGCGTCCGCATCGACTATGCGGTCTACAAGGGCCAGATCGACGCGTTGCTCGCCGAGCAGCGCTATCGCGAATATGAAAAGCCGCTCAACGCCGATTCGAGCTTCTGGGGCGAGATCAACGAGGCGGCGCGCGGGAGCTTTCGCACCGAAAAGGATTATCGCGACTATCTGGCGCTGATGCGGAGCATCCCGCGGCATTACGACCAGCAGATCGCCAATATGCGCGCGGGCCTGGCGCGGGGCTTTACCCCGCCCAAGGTGACGCTGACCGGCCGCGATTCGGGCGTGGCGATCGTCGCCGAGGCCAAGTCGGTGCAGGACTCGCCCTTTTATGCGCCGTTCCGCAATTTTCCGGCGGTGATCCCCGAGGCGCAGCGCGCCGAGCTGCGTGCGGCGGGCGAGGCGGCGATCCGCGACGCGGTGCAGCCCGCCTATGCGCGGCTGCTCCAGTTCCTGCGCACCGAATATTTCCCCGGCGCGCGCACGGGGCTTGCCGCCTATGACCTTCCCGACGGGCGCGCCTATTACCAGTCGAAGATCCGCGAGTTCGTGACGCTCGACCTGCCGCCCGAACGCATCCACCAGATCGGCCTCGACGAAGTGGCGAAGATCCGCGCGCGGATGGGCGAGGTGATGCGCCAGGTGGGCTTCCAAGGCGACCTGCCGGCGTTTCTCGACCACCTGCGCACCGATCCCAAATTCTATCCCAAGACGCCCGAGGAACTGCTCTATCGCGCCGCGTGGATCGCCAAGACGTTCGACGGCAAGGCGAGCCAGTGGTTCGGGCACCTGCCGCGCAGCCGGTTCGCGATCAAGCCGGTGCCGGCGGACATCGCGCCCTTCTACACCGGCGGGCGCGGCGGGCCGGGGATTTATCTGGTCAACACCTACAACCTGCCGTCGCGGCCCTTTTACCAGCAGGTCGCGCTGACGCTGCACGAGAGCGCGCCGGGGCACGCCTTCCAGATGCCGCTCGCCGCCGAGAACAAGGACCTGCCGCAGTTCCGGCGCGACAGCTATATCTCGGCCTATGGCGAGGGCTGGGCGCTCTACAGCGAGGCGCTGGGCGAGGAAATGGGGATGTACGAGACGCCCTATGACCTGTTCGGGATGCTGAGCTATCAGATGTGGCGCGCGGCGCGGCTGGTGGTCGATACCGGCGTGCACACCAAGGGCTGGAGCCGCGAGCAGGCGCAGGCGTTCCTGCGCGACAACACCGCGCTTTCGAACCACGAGATCGAAACCGAGGTCGATCGCTATATCGCGTGGCCGGGCCAGGCGCTGAGCTATTACATGGGCGCGATCGCCATCCGCGACGCACGGGCGCGGGCCGAAAAGGCGCTGGGGCCGAAGTTCAACATCCGCGCCTTTCACGACGCGGTGCTGGCGCTGGGATCGGTGCCGCTGCCGGTGATCGACCAGCGGGTCGACGCGCTGATCGCCGCGGGGGGCAAGGGGCCGTATCCCGACGAGGAGTGACCGCGACGGGGCGGGCGCGGCCGTCGCCGCCGCCCGCCCGTTGCCCGAGGCCGATCGGGGCCCGACCCCGATCAGGGAAAGGGCGCGTCGATCGCCACCTGCGGCTCGGTGAACCATGCCGCGCCGCTTTCGGTGACGTGGAAATGATCCTCGAGCCGCACGCCGAAGCGATCGGGGATGACGATCATCGGTTCGTTCGAGAAGCACATGCCCGGCGCCAGCGGCGTGCGGTCGCCGCGCACCAGATAGGCCGGCTCGTGGATCGACAGGCCGATGCCGTGGCCGGTGCGGTGCGGCAGGCCGGGCAGGCGATAGTCGGGGCCGAGCCCCGCGCGTTCGAGCACCGCGCGCGCCGCCGCATCGACCGCCTCGCACGGCACGCCGGGCGCAACCGCGGCAAAGGCCGCCGCCTGCGCCGCCTTTTCGAGCGCCCAGATGTCGCGCACCTCCTGGCTGACGGTGCCGAAGGCATAGGTGCGCGTGATGTCCGAATGATAGCCCGCGACGCGGCAGCCGGTGTCGACGAGCACCAGGTCGTTCTCACCGAGCCGCTGATCGCCGGGAAGCCCATGCGGATAGGCGGTCGCGCGGCCGAACTGGACGATGCAGAAGCTCGACCCGCCGCCGCCGATGGCGCGGTGCGCGGCGTCAATGAAGCGGACGACCTCGCTCGCCGCGATGCCGGGGCGCAGGATGCGCGCGGCGCGGCGCTGAACCTCGAGCGTCATCGCCTTGGCGCGGGCGAGGCAGGCGAGCTCGGCGGGGGACTTGATCCGCCGGCACCCGTCGATCGCGGGCGCGCCGTCGACGATGCGCAGCCCCGCCGCGCCGAGCCGCAGACCCCATTGCACGGGAAGCAGCGGGTCGAGCGCCAGCGTCGCCCCCGGGGCCAGCGCGCGGGCGGCGGCGGCGATTGGATCGGCATCCTCTTCCCACAGGATCAGGTCGGCCGCGATCCTGAGATCGGCTTCGAGCGTGCCGCGTTCGAACGCCGGCGCGACGATCGACGCGCCGCCGCCGACCGGCAGCAGCAGCGCGACCATGCGCTCGCTCGCGCCCCAGGGCACGCCGGTGAAATAGCGCAGGCTGGCGCCCGCATGGACGAGCAGCGCATCGGCGCCCGCCGCCGCGGTGAGCGCGCGCGCGCGTTCGAGCCGCTCGACATATTCGCCGTTTTCGATCACGGGGGTGTCGCCGGGCCAGGGCACAATTGCGGCAAGTTCCCGATCGAAATCCGATCCGCCGATCTGCATCATTCTTCCTTCCGCAGCTGTCGAGGGGCGCCCTTGCGCCGCACCCCGCAGTATCGTATACGATATATAGAACAGAAGTGGTTTTGATCGTCAAATGAGTATCGTCGTCCGCACGCTCGCCGAACGCGTTTTCGAAGTCGTTCGCGAACAGATCATCACCGGGCGTATTCCCGAAGATCAGCCAATCCGGCAGGACGCGCTCGCCGCCGAGCTGGGGGTCAGCAAGATCCCGCTGCGCGAGGCGCTGGCGCGGCTTGAGCAGGAAGGACTGCTGACCAGCCACGCCAATCGCGGCTATTTCGTCCAGCCGATGTCGGCCGCGCAGGTCGACGAGATCTATGCGCTGCGCTTGCAGATCGAGCCGGCGGCGGGCGCCTATGCCGCGATCCATGCCGGCGCAGCCGAGCGCGAGGCCGCGCAGGCGGCGTTCGAGCGGCTCGACCGCGCAGCGTCGAGCAACCTCGCCGAAGTGGCGCGCTGCAACCGCGATTTCCACAGCGCGCTCGTGCGTTGCGAGGGACGCGCGCTGACGCTCCAGCTCGTCGAGCGGCTGGCGGTTTTTGCCGAACGCTATGTCGTCGCGCATCTGGAGCCGGCGGGCCGCGATGCGCGGGCGCATCTGGAGCACCGCGAACTGCTCGATACGTGGCTGGCGCGCGACGGCGCGCGGGTGGCGGCGTTGCTCGAATCGCATATCCGCAGCACGCTCGACGATCTGCACCAGCAATTCTCGATCGCCGCCGCGGCCTGACGGCGCCGCGCTTTTCGTCCGACAGGGGTGCCGTGCTGCCTCGGTTGCGCGGGCAACGGGCTTTGCCTAGGATAAACGCCCGTCTCTCCTGCAAGATTGGCCTGCCCGCATGAGCCTGGTCGTTCGAACGCTTTCCGATCAGCTCGTGACGCTGGTGCGCGATCGGATCCTGTCGGGACGCGTCCCGGCTAACGCCGCGATCCGTCAGGATGCGCTGGCGAGCGAACTGGGGATCAGCAAGATCCCGCTGCGCGAGGCGCTGGCGCGGCTTGAGCAGGAAGGGCTGCTGCAGTCGCAGGCCAATCGCGGCTTCTTCGTCCGCGCGCTGAGCACCGCCGAGGCCGAGGAGGTCTATGCGCTTCGCCTGAAGCTCGAACCCGAGACCGCGGCGCTGGGCGCCGAACGGGCGACCGAGGACGATCACCACGTTGCGCGCGCGGCGCTGGCCGCGCTTCGCGCCGCGATGCAGGACGATGCGAGCACCGTGCCCGCGCGCAACCGCGCCTTCCACCTCGCGCTGCTGCGGCCGAGCGGCCAGTCGCTGACGACGAGCTTCCTCGAACGGCTGCACGTCCTGGCCGAGCGATATGTCCGCAAGCATCTGGAGCCCACCGGCCGCGAGACGCGCGCCGAGGACGAGCATCGCACGATGTTCGACGCCTGGCTGGCGCGCGACGGCGATGCGGTTCGCCGGTTGACCGCCGCGCATATCCAGGGCGCGCTCGACGATCTGCGCGTCCAGCTCGACGCCGCGGGCTGACCCCGCGCGGCGCGCGGGGCGCCCCGTTTCTGCCGTTTTCCCGTGTTTTCGCCGTCGTCGCCCGCCCCCGTGGCGGCGGTCTTGCTGCGCCTGCGAATTGCAATTGGCAAACACAATCATATATCGTATACGGTTCATCGTCATAAGAATATGGAGGAACAAGTGACGTTGAGCAGGGCCTTGTGGACGGGAGTTTATCCGGCGGCGACGACGCAGTTTGCCGCGGACGGATCGGTGGATCTTGCGGCGACGGCGCAGGTGGTTCGCGCGCTGGTGGACGACGGCGTGACGGGGGTGATCCTGCTGGGGACGTGCGGCGAGAACAACTCGCTGGAGCCCGAGGAGAAGCGTGCGGTGCTGCGCGCGGCGGTGGAGGCGGTGGAAGACCGGGTGCCGTTGATCGCGGGGGTATCGGAGTTCACGACGGCGCGGGCGATCGCCTATGCGCGCGATGCCGAGGGGATCGGGGTGAACGGGCTGATGCTGCTGCCGGCGATGGTCTATGTGCCGACGCCGGCCGAGCTGTGCACGCATTTCCGGATGGTGGCCGAGGCGACGGGGCTGCCGATCATGCTGTACAACAACCCGCCCGCGTACCGGGTGTCGGTGGATTTCGCGACGCTCGACGCGCTGGTCGAGGTGCCGAACATCGTGGCGGTGAAGGAAAGCGCGCCCGATCCGCGGCGCTTTACCGACATGATCAACCGTTACGGCGAGCGTTACCAGGTGATGGCGGGGCTCGACGACGTGGCGCTCGAAGGGCTGTTGCTGGGCGCGAGCGGCTGGGTATCGGGGCTGACGAGCGCGTTCCCGCGCGAGTCGGTGGCGCTGGTCGCGGCGGCCGAGCGCGGCGACTGGATCGAGGCGCGGCGCATCTATCGCTGGTTTATGCCGCTGCTCCACCTCGACGCCGAGCATGACCTGGTCCAGTCGATCAAGCTCGCCGAGCAGATCATGGGCCGCGGCAGCGAACGCGTCCGCATGCCGCGCATGCCGCTGGCCGGCGAACGCCGCCGCCAGGTCATCGCCATGGTCGAACAATGCGCCGCGACCCGGCCCATCGGCGACGCCTGACCCCTGCGCGCCGGGCCCCGGGCGGGTCCGGCGTCGCGCTTGCGCCGACCGGACGTCGCGGTGCGCCGCGTCGATCTGCGCCGAAAGAACCGGAGCGGTTCAATGAAGATCGGCAAAAGAAACCGATCAAATTATCTCCGAATATGAGCGGACGAACCGGATATCTTCGTCCTTAATGGTTCATATTTACCTTTGTGCTATTCTGATTTTGCCACATCATCTTGGGGCGGCTAGCGATTCGCTGCCGTATTGAACGGGAGGGTGTGATGAGTACCGTTACGATCGACTATGACAAGGCGAAGTCAGCGGTGGCCTCGCTTGCCGGAAATCTTCCGACCGAAGACGAAATTCGCGCCGACCTGCAATCGTTTCTTGCCCGCTTCGGCGTGGTGATCGACGATGCGATGAACGCGCATCTGCTCGGCCGCCTCAAGGCCGCCGACGCCGCCGCCGTCCAGGCCGGCACGATCCATATCGACGCCTGATCCGTCTCGCCCGTCCGGCATCGGCGACGAGCGCCCGTCTCGTCGACCGACCCGGTCGGGCGTCGATCGGGTGCCTGTCCTCGATTTCAGGAGAGCGTAATGGAACTGACCAAGATCGTGCCGGCGTCGTCGCCGGCCAGCGCCGAAGACATCAAGCAGTTGCTCGCCGCGTCGGGCCTCACCATCGACGATGCGATGGCCGAAGGGCTGCTCGCGCGGCTCGATGCCGGTCATGCCGGCGCGCTCCAGGCCTCCGCGATCCATATCGACGCCTGAGCGGTGAACGGGCGCGGGGCCGCGACACGGCACCGCGCCCGACATCTCGGTGCCTGCGCGCGCGGCCGGGGCCGCCCCGCATCATTCCGCGACCGCGAGCCCGGCGCCAGGCGGCCGAGACAGAACCCCGGCACACCGGGACGAGGGGGGAGGATGCGAACGACGTCGCTGTTCGCCGCGACACCGCGCGAACTCGTCATCAACGTCACGCTGCAATGCCCGCTGCGTTGCAGCCATTGCTGCTTTTCGTCGGACATGTTCAAGCTGGGCCATCTCGACGGCGACGGGGCGGTGCAGGCGGTGCGCGAGGCGGCTGCACTGGGCAGCTTCGAGATCGTGCATTTCGTCGGTGGCGACCCGTTCCTCCACCCCGACATCATGCAGCGCGCCTTTGCCGAAGCGCGAGCACAGGGGCTGGCAGGCGGCGCGACGACGAGCGCCTTCTGGGCCAAGAGCCTCGATCGCGCACGGGCAATGCTCCGTCCGCTGGTCGCGGCGGGGCTGACCGAACTCACGCTGTCGCACGACGATGCCCATGCCGCCTTCGTTCCGGTCAAATGGGTGCACCATGCGATGCGCGCCGGGCTCGAACTGGGGCTGGCGATCCGGATCGCGGTGACCGTGGCGCCCGGCGCGGCGGTGACGGCCGAGACCGTGCGGTCGCAGTTGCGTCCCGACGAGGCCGCGCGCGTCGCTGTCTATGCGGTGCCGGTCAACGAGACCGGGCGTGCGGCGGAAACCGGGACCGCGACGGAAGCGGCGGATGCGCCGGATTGCGTCCCCGATCCGCAAGCGCCGGACGATGCCGCGAACGCGCCGTGCCATTCGGTGCTGCGCACCTTCACGGTCACGCATGACGGCGACGTCCAGCCGTGCTGCGGCGTGCTGCCGCAATATCCGGGATTGCGCGTCGGACGCCTCGCGACGGGGTTGGCCGCGGCGGTCGAGGCGGCATGCGCCGATCCGCTGTGGCAATGGCTCGCCTATGAAGGGCCCGCCGCAGTGCTGCGCGAAATCGGCGGCGACGCGCGCGGCTGCACCGGGGTATGCGCGGCATGCGACCGCATCTTTCGCGATCCCGCACGCGTGGCTGCTGCGCGCGTGGCGGCGGAGGGGCAGCGCGCGCGGCTTGCCGCCTATGGCGCGGCGTTGCGGCTGATGGCGCAGGCGCTCGAAACGCCCGGCGACGCCGTGCCCGCCGCGGCAGCGAGTGCCGACGGAGTCGTCCATGCCGCCTGACCTGCTGCTCTGTACCGCGCCGGTGATGTCGGTCGTCGGTCCGTCGATCGGGCTTGCGCTGCTCCAGGCGGCGGTCGAGGCGCGGGGGCACCTTGTCGAGACGCTCTACCTCAATATCGACTTTGCCGAGGCCTGCGGGCTCGACCTCAACGAGCAGCTTGCCGAGCGGACTCCGGCCGAACTGCTCGTCGGCGACTGGATCTTTCGCCCGGGCGTGGGGCCGGGGGGAAGCGCCGAGGCGCAGGCGGCGCATGACCGGGCGATCGCGGCGCTGTGCGCGCGCCGGGGCATCCCCGACCTGCACCCGTTGTGCGACACGCTCGCCCCCGCCTTCGTCGCCGCGGCGGCGCGCCGGATCGCCGAGCGCGCGCCGGCGATCCTGGGTTTCAGCACGATGTTCCAGCAGACGATGGCGTCGCTGGCGATCGCGCGTGCCGTCAAGGCGCTCGATCCGCGGATCGTCATCGTCTTTGGCGGCGCCAACTGCCACGGACCGATGGGGCGGGCGTTGCTGCGCAACTATCCCCAGATCGACCATGTGTTTACCGGCGAGGCCGATTTCAGCTTTCCGCAATGGGTCGACCATGTCCTCGACGGCGCGATCAGCGGGGCGGCGGTGCGCGGGATCGACGGCGATACCGGCGGTATCGGCGCGCTGAGCGATCCCGCGACGGGCGAGCCGGCGCCGGTCGTCGCGCTCGATGCGACGCCGATCCCCGAATATCGCGACTATTTCGCGCAGATCGCCCGGCTGAACGAACGCGAGCGGATCGAGGTCTCGCTGCCGTTCGAGGCGTCGCGGGGCTGCTGGTGGGGGCAGAAGCACCACTGCACCTTTTGCGGGCTCAACGCGGGCGGCATGGCGTTCCGCGCCAAGTCGGGCGGCCGCGTCGTGACCGAGATCGCGATGCTGCATGCCCGCCACGGCGTTTCGCGATTGGCGGCGACCGACAATATCCTGGGCCAGCGCCATCTCGACACGGTGATGGGGCCGCTTGCCGAGCTTCCCGCGCCGCGCCCGGCGCTGTTCTTCGAGGTCAAGGCCAATCTCGACGAGCGGCAGATGCGACGCGTGGCCGACGCCGGCGTCACGCACGTCCAGCCGGGGATCGAAAGCCTGTCGGACGCGGTGCTGCGGATCATGCGCAAGGGCGTGGGGACGCTCCACAATCTGCGCTTCCTGCGCAATTGCCGCGAACTGGGGCTTTCGGTCACCTGGTCGATCCTGCACGGCTTTCCCGACGAGCCCGCCGACGCCTATCGCGACATGGCAGCGCTGGCGCCTGCGCTGACGCATCTGCCCCCGCCGACGGGGCTTTCGGCGGTACGGCTCGACCGGTTCAGCCCCAATTTCGAGCAGGCGGCGGCGATGGGGTTCACCGGGGTCGTGCCCGCGCCGGCCTATGCCGCGCTGCACGCGCTGCCCGAGGAAGAATTGCGCGCGCTCGCCTATTTCTTCGAAGGCGAGGCGCGCGGGGCGGCGCCCGAGGCTGCGATTGCGCTGCTGCGCACTGCGGTTGCCGCGTGGCGCGACGGCTGGGCAGGCGGGGCGCCCGCCCAGTTGGGCTTTGCCCGACTGGGTTCGGATGCCGGGATGGTGGTACGCGATACGCGCGCGATCGCGGGAGAGGCGCCCTATCACTATCTCGACCCCGTTGCGGCCGCGCTGATCGACGCGCTGCGCGAGCCGCGCGCGATCGACGCGGCGATCGACAGGGCGATGGCCGCGCGCGGCGGCGAGGGGCGATCTGCGTTCCTCCGTGCGCTCGATCAACTGCTCGCGACGCGGCTGATCGTCGAGGTCGACGGCGTCGCGCTCGCGCTGCCGATCGATACCGCAGCGGCGCGCCCGGGAACGCAGCAAAGCCCGCTCGGCGCGCTGACGGCGCCGATGCCCGCAACCGAAGCGAGGGTGCCATGACGGTCGAGGTCCGCCCCATCGGCGAGAATTGCAACATCAAGTGCGTCTATTGCTATCAGGAGGGCGTGCGCGCGGCGGGCAATGTCCGATCCGATTATCGCGTCGCGGCGATGATCGACCGGCTGGAAGCCGTGGGCGAGCCCTTCACGCTGTTCGGCGGCGAGATCATGCTTGTCGACCGCGACGATCTCGACGCGCTGCTTGCCTATGGGCGCGAGCGGCACGGGGGCAGCGGGTTGCAGACGAACGGCACGCTGGTGGGGCCGGACGATCTCGACCGCTTTGCCGATTACCAGGTGCGCCTGGGCATTTCGATCGACGGCCCCGGGCCGCTCAACGATGCGCGCTGGGTCGGCAGCCTGGCCGCGACGCGACGCGCCACCGCGCGGACCGAGGGGCTGATCGCGACGCTGATCGAGCGCGGGCGGCCGCCGACGCTGATCGTCACGCTCCATCGCGGCAACGCCAGCGCCGCGCGGTTGCCGTTGCTGTGCGGCTGGCTGGCCTTTCTGGACCGTGCGGGCATCCGGCGGGTCCGGTTGCACCTGCTCGAGATCGACGATCCGGCGGCGGGCGAGGCGCTGGCGCTGTCGCACGAGGAGGGCCTGGCGGTGCTGCGCCGCCTGCGGTCGCTCGAACGCGGGTTCAGCGCGCTGCGTTTCGACCTGTTCGACGAGATCAAGGCGATGCTTCGCGGCGACGATGCGGCGACGTCGTGCGTGTTCCACCCTTGCGATCCCTATGCGACGCGCGCGGTGACGGGCGTGGAAGGCGACGGGCGGCTGACCAATTGCGGGCGCACGAACAAGGACGGCCAGGGGTATCTGAAGGCCGAAGGGCAGGGCTATCTGCGCCAGATCGCGTTGCATCGGACGCCCTATGCCGAAGGCGGGTGTCGCGGGTGCCGGTTCTTCCTGATGTGCAAGGGCAATTGCCCCGGCATGGCCGAACAGGGCGACTGGCGGCTGCGCACGCGCGATTGCGCGGTTTGGCTGGGACTGATGACCGACGCCGAGGCCGAGCTTGTCGCCGAGGGCGAACGGCCGCTGAGCCTTGCTCCCGACCGTGCGGCGATCGAGGCGCTGGCGATCGCGGCGTGGCGCGAGGGGCTGGCGCCGACGATTGCCGCGTTGCGCGCGACGGTGAGCGCGGGTGAGGTGACGGTCGCGGTGGACGAACCGGCCGCCGATGCCGCAGCGGTGGCGGCATGAGCGCCCGGCTGTTGTGGCCGCGAAGCACGGGGGAGGGCAGCGCGCTGCTGCCCTGGCGGATCGGCTGGGCGAGCCCGCAGGCGCGTGACCTATGGGCACCGCGGCTCGCGCGGTTGCGCGACGTGGCGCTTTCGGCCGAGCTGGCGCTGGTGGCGCGCGGCACGGTCGGGCACACGA
>JAFABD010000037.1 GCA_023426225.1 Pseudomonadota bacterium
GACAGGCGCCGCGGCGACCGTCGCCAACAGCGCGGCGCCCGCCGCAAACCCGCGCAGCCGCCGGCGCGGCGCGCGCGTCATTCCTCGCCCATCCTGAGCGCGGCGATAAAAGCTTCCTGCGGGATCTGCACGCTGCCGTATTCGCGCATCCGCTTCTTGCCTTCCTTCTGCTTTTCCAGAAGCTTGCGCTTGCGGGTGATGTCGCCGCCATAGCATTTGGCGGTCACGTCCTTGCGCAGCGCCGCGATCGTCTCGCGCGCGATCACCTTGCCGCCGATCGCCGCCTGGATCGGAATCTTGAACAGGTGGCGCGGGATCAGGTCCTTCAGCCGCTCGCACATGTGGCGCCCGCGCGCCTCGGCCTGGCTGCGGTGGACGATCATGCTCAGCGCGTCGACCGGCTCGGCGTTGACCAGGATCGACATCTTGACGAGGTCGCCCTCGCGCAGCCCGATCTGCTCATAGTCGAAGCTGGCATAGCCGCGGCTGATCGACTTCAGCCGGTCATAGAAATCGAACACCACTTCGTTGAGCGGCAGCTCATACGTCACCTGCGCGCGCCCGCCGACATAGGTCAGGTCGCGCTGGATGCCGCGACGGTCCTGGCACAGCTTCAGGATCGGTCCCAGATACTCGTCGGGGACATAGATCACGGCCTTGATCCACGGCTCCTCGATCGTCTCGATCCGGTTGGGGTCGGGCATGTCGGCCGGATTATGCAGTTCGATCTCGCGCGCGTCGGCCTCGCCCGCCGCCTTGGTCAGCTTCAACCGATAGACGACGCTCGGCGCGGTGGTGATGAGGTCCAGGTCATATTCGCGCGTCAGCCGCTCCTGGATGATCTCGAGGTGGAGCAGCCCCAGGAAGCCGCAGCGGAAGCCGAAGCCCAGCGCGGCCGAGGTCTCCATCTCGAAGCTGAAGCTCGCGTCGTTCAGCCGCAGCTTCTGGATCGATTCGCGCAGCTTTTCGAAATCGGCGGCGTCGACCGGGAACAGGCCGCAGAACACCACCGGCTGGACTTCCTTGAACCCCGGGCAGGGTTCGGTCGCGGGCTTCTTCGCGTCGGTCAGCGTGTCGCCGACGCGGGCCTGCGCGACTTCCTTGATCTGCGCGGTGATGAAGCCGATCTCGCCGGGGCCGAGGTCGGGCAGTTGCTCGATCTTCGGGCGGAACGCGCCGACGCGGTCGACCAGGTGCGTCGTCCCCGTCGCCATGAACTTGACCTGCTGGCCCTTCCGGATCGTCCCGTCGATCACGCGGACGAGGATGACGACGCCCAGATAGGGGTCGTACCAGCTATCGACCAGCATCGCCTTCAGCGGCGCATCGGGGTCGCCCTTGGGCGCCGGGATGCGCTCGACGATCGCGTCGAGGATCTCGTCGATGCCGATCCCCGCCTTGGCGCTCGCCAGCACCGCGTTCGACGCGTCGAGGCCGATGATGTCCTCGATCTCCTTCTTCACCTTCTCGGGCTCGGCCGAAGGCAGGTCGATCTTGTTGATGACCGGGATGATCTCGTGGTCATGCTCGATCGACTGATAGACATTGGCCAGCGTCTGCGCCTCGACGCCCTGCGCGGCGTCGACGACCAGCAACGCGCCCTCGCACGCGGCCAGGCTGCGGCTCACTTCATAGGCGAAGTCGACATGCCCCGGCGTGTCCATCAGGTTGAGGACATGGCCCTTCCATTCCAGGCGCACGGTCTGCGCCTTGATAGTGATGCCGCGCTCCTTCTCGATGTCCATGTTGTCGAGCACCTGCGCCGACATCTCACGCTCGGTGAGCCCGCCGGTGCGTTGGATCAGGCGATCGGCCAGCGTCGACTTGCCATGGTCGATGTGCGCGATGATCGAGAAGTTGCGAATGCGCGAAAGGTCGGTTGCCATAACCGGCCGCGCTTAGCAGCTTGGCGGCGAAAGCCAAGGCCCCGCGCATCGCCGCCGTCGCGCACCGCCGGCGCCGGCCCGTCGATCGCCTTTGGGGGGCATGTCGGACGGCTTCTATCGCGCCGCTACGGCATCTGCTACGCGATCGCCCGGCACGGCTGGGGAAACCGTTCGCACCGGGGGCACCATTCCTCGCGATCCTGTGGCGCGACCGCGTGGCCGTGTTTGTGAATTGGGAGGAGATTCAATGCGTAAGTTCTGCTTGGGCCTCGCCGCGGTGGCGATGGTCGCGACCCCGATGGTGCCCGCGGCCGCCCAGAAGGCGCCCGACAAATCGTCCGGCCGCAAGGCACAGGAGCGCGGCACGCGCGAAATCCCGCACTGCACCAAGAATCTCGGCACGATCTCGATCGTCGAGCCCGACAACCAGTGGTGGCGCGAACTCAACCTCGGCAGCCCGGAAGCCGTGCTGAAGGTGTTCGTCCAGCAGTCGGGCTGCTTCACCCTCGTCAACCGCGGTCGCGCGCTGCAAAGCCGCGCGATGGAACGCGCGATGGCCGATCAGGGCGAGCTGCGCCAGGGCTCGAAGATGGGCAAGGGCCAGGTCCGCGCGGCCGACTTCTTCCTCGAACCGAACATCGTCTCGGGCAACCGCAATTCGGGCGGCAGCAATATCGGCGGCGCGCTCGGCGGGCTGATCGGCGGCGGCTTCGGCGCGCTGGTCGGCGGCATCAACATCAAGAAGCGCGAAGCCAATGTGACGCTCAGCATGGTCGACGCGCGCTCGACCGAGGAATGGGTCACCGAAGGCTATGCGCGCAAGACCGACATCGGTTTCGGCGCGGGCGGCGGCGCGGGCTGGTGGGGCGGTTTCGCCGCGGCCGGCGGCGGCGGCTATCAGAATACCGAGATCGGGCAGGTGATCGTGCTCGCCTATCTCGATGCCTATATCAAGATGGCCAAGCAGCTCGGCGGGCTTCCCCCCGGCGACTATTGATCGGGTCGCGGGCGGGGCCGGCGCGCCCTGCCCGCATCCTCGCCCGCCGCGCCGGCGCCCGGCGCTCAGCCGACGGGTTTCAGCCCCGTCGCCTCGATCGCGGCCACCGCGGCGGCAAAGCGCGCCTCGCCCTCGCCGCGGATCAGCGTCCAGCGCACCCCGCGCCGTGTCAGTTCGTCGCGGCACCGCTCGAAGAAGCGCTGCCGCGCCTCGGCGGTCCCGAACATCCGCGTCCCGTCGTCGATCCACGGCAGGTCGATGTCGAACAGCAGGTACAGGTCGGCGGTCGCGTCCCACGCGTCGAACCACGGCGCCCGCGTGCCGAACAGCATGTCGGCCCATACCGCGGTGATCAGCGGGTCGGTGTCGAGGATCAGCGGGTTCGCCCCCTGCCCCAGCAGCGTCTGCGTCCAGGCGTCGTGCGTCTGCGCGATCTTCAGCAGGTCGTCCATGCTGAAATCGGTGCCCATCGTCTCGGCATAGTCGCGGCCATATTCGCGCAGCCACTCGCCGCCGAAATGCGCAGCCAGCCGCGGCGCCAGCGTCGACTTGCCCGTGCTTTCCGGGCCGTGCAGGCAGATGGTGCGCGGGATCATCCCCGTCTTGCCCGAAGCCATGCCGCCAGCCCTCCGATCGAAAGCGCAAGATAGACCGCGTACAACGCGGCGGTCATCCACAAGTCTTTGATGATAAACAGCGGAATCGCAAGCAGGTCGATCAGGATCCACAGCACCCAGCTTTCCCAGGCGCGCCGCGACTGGAGGATCTGCGCGACGATGCTCACCACCGCGATCGTGCCGTCCCACCATGGATGCGCCGCGTCGGTCGTCCGCTGCATCAGCGCGCCCCAGCCCAGGCTCGCCACGACGCATCCCGCCGCGATCGCCGCCCGCGCGGGGTTCGTCAGCGTCGCCACCGGCACCTCGCCCGTGCGCCCGCGCGCCCGCGTCCAGTTCCACCAGCCATAGCCGTTGACCGCCACGTAAAAGAGCTGGAGCAGCGCGTCGCTGTACAGCCGCGCCTCCAGGAACACGAAGCCGAACAGCGCCACCGACGCGATCGCGAACGGATAGTTCCACAGGCTGCGCGTCACCACCAGCGCCACCGCCACCAGCCCCAGCAGCGCGCCCAAGAGTTCGGTCCAGTTCACCCGCCGCGCCCTAGCAGCCGCACCCGCGCCCGGTCGAGGGGGCGCGGCGCCGCATCGCGCCGATGCCTCACCAATGCCGCGTCACGCCCAGCCGCACGTTCAGCGGGCGCAGCGGGGTCAGCTGCTCGCGCAGCCCCAGCGTGAACGGGTTGCCGAACGCGAACTGGTTCGCGCGCCGGTCGGTCAGGTTGTTGGCCGCAAGCGTCAGCGTCGTCGCGCCGATCCGCGCCTCGGCGGTCAGCCCCGCGACCCAGTAATCGCCCTGCGCGATGTCGAGGAAGTCGCCCGTCCCCAGCACCGATCGCCCGACATAATCGATCGAGATGCCGACACGCGGCGCCACGCGCCCGACCGCCCAGCCATAGGACAGGCCGCCGTGCATCGACTGGGCCGGCGTCTCGGGCAGGCGGCCGTTGCTGCGCTTCGACAGCGTGGCGATCGGCCCCGTCACCTCGTTGTCGGTGAACAGGAACGACGCCTCGATGCGCAGCCCGCGCATCGGCACCCAGTCGATATTGCCCTCCACCGCCTCGATCCGGGCATCGCCGATATTGTCGGTATAGGGCTGGCCGCGATCGGTGATGAGGTCGGCCTGGACGTTGTTCCACCGCGCGAACGAGACGCTTCCCGATGCGGCGAGCCCCGTCGGCCCGTTGCGCAGCTTGCGCAGCCCCGTTTCCCACACCTCGATCGAATCCGCCTTGAAGTCGGCGATCCGCCCCACCCCCTGCGCGACGGCCAGGCCGCCGGTGCGGTATCCGGTCTGGAACCGCGCAAACAGCGCCAGCGACCGGCCCAGCGCCCATGACGCCGCGATCGTCGGATCGAACCGCGTCGTCTCGCGGCCCTTGACGAAGTCGTCCGCCTTGGGCCGGCTCGACGGGGTGCCGTCGGTCCGCGCCGAGGTCAGCCGCCCGCCCGCCGTCACCGACAGCCGCGGCATCAGCGCAAAGGTCGTCTCGCCGAACAGCGACGCCGCCTCGGTCACGTTGGTCACGCCCAGGATGTCGGCGCCCTTGTCGGGCACGCCGATACGCCGCGTCAGCGCGTCGCGGTCGCTCACCCAGGTAAAGCCCAGCACCCATGACCGCCCGTCGGCCAGCGATCGCGCCAGCCGCGTCTCCTGGCTGACCAGCAGCTTGTCGTGGCTGGCGCGGTAATAGGCGGGCTTGCCGGTATAGGGTGCAGGCGCGCGCGGCGACACGTCGAACTGCTCGTCCGAGGCATAGCCGACCACCCCCGTCGCGACGACCAGGCTCAGCCCGCTCGTCCATTCCTTGCTCGCCACCAGCCGGCCGATCAGCAACTCGTTGTCGAAAGGCTGCGCGATGCGCGACCGGCGCGAAAGCCGTCCGTCGGGGCGGTCCGAATACTGGCCGTCGCGCGTGTCGATCCACTGGCCGATCGCGCTCGCCTCGATCCGCCAGCCGTCGCCGGGGGCCAGCCGCATCGCGATCCGTCCGCCCGCGGTGTCGCTGCGGTTGATGTCGGTCAGCTTGCGCGCGCGGTCGTCGATGAAGCCGCCCTCGCGGATGCGGTATCCCACCATGCGCACGCCCAGCGTGTCGGTGACGAGCGGCACGTTGACCACGCCCGCCATGTCGAAACCGGGCGATGCGCCCAGCGTCGCCGTCGCCCCCGCGCTCGCCCAGCCCGTCAGCCGGTCGAGCACAACCGGGTTCGAGGTCAGCCGGATCACCCCGCCGATCGCGCCCGATCCGTACAGCGTGCCCTGCGGCCCCTCCAGCACCTCGACGCTGCGCATGTCGTACAGCCGCAGCCCGGGTTCGGGGCCGGAATAATTGACCTGGACGTCGTCCAGATAGACGCTGGTGGGCGACTGGGTGCTGCCGTTGAAGCTGCTGTCGGCCACCCCGCGGATGAACACCTTGTTGCGGCCCAGCCCCAGTTGCGTGCTCTGCAGGATCGGGACGCGCCGCGTCGCATCGCTCAACGTGCCGCCGGTCGCGGCATCGGGGTCGCCCCCAGCCTCGGCCTCGACCACGGTCAGGCTGCCGGGATAGCGCAGCAACGGGATGCGCTGCTTGCTCGCGGTGACGACGATCTCGTCGCGCGCGCGGACGATGTCGTCGGGCGGGCGCACCGGACGGGCCGCCGCCCGCGCCGCCGCGCGCCGCACGCGCACCACGCGAAACC
>JAFABD010000052.1 GCA_023426225.1 Pseudomonadota bacterium
GAGCCGGTGCCGGTGGCGCAGACGCCGGTGCTCGAACCCGGCCGCTATGCCGCGATGGTGGCGCGCGCCAAGGACTATATCGCCGCGGGCGACATCTTTCAGGTGGTGCTGGCGCAGCGTTTCACCACGCCGTTCACGCTGCCGCCGTTCGAGCTTTATCGCGCGCTGCGGCGCGTGAACCCCTCGCCCTTCCTCTATCACCTCGACCTGCCGGGCTTTGCGCTGACCGGATCGAGCCCGGAGATCCTGGTGCGCGCGCGCGACGGCGAGATCACGATCCGCCCGATCGCGGGAACGCGCCCGCGCGGCCGCACCGCCGCCGAGGACGACGCCAATCGCCAGAGCCTGCTCGCCGATCCCAAGGAGCGTGCCGAGCACCTGATGCTGCTCGATCTGGGCCGCAACGATGTCGGCCGTGCCGCCGCCGCGGGCAGCGTGCGCGTGACCGACAGCTATGCCGTCGAGTTCTACAGCCATGTGATGCACATCGTGTCGAACGTGGTGGGACAGCTTCGCCCCGGCGCCGACGCGCTCGACGCGCTGTTCGCGGGCTTTCCCGCCGGCACGGTGAGCGGCGCCCCCAAGGTGCGCGCGTGCCAGATCATCGCCGAGCTCGAGCCCGAGACGCGCGGCCCCTATGCCGGCGGCGTCGGCTATTTCTCCCCCGACGGGTCGATGGACAGCTGCATCGTGCTGCGCACCGCGCTGGTGAAGGACGGCGTGATGCACGTCCAGTCGGGCGCAGGCATCGTCGCCGACAGCGACCCCGCCTATGAGCAGCGCGAGTGCGAGGCAAAGGCAGGCGCATTGTTCGCCGCCGCACGCGAGGCCGTCGCGCAGGCCGCCGAGGCCGATTTCGGCCAGTAGGACCGGAGCCGCGGGATCTTAGCCGGCCGGCGGGGCTTCGGCCTTAGGGACGGCTGCGGCGACGGCACGGGCGGGGGCGATCCCCCGCCCCGCCCGGCACCGCTTCCGAAAGCGTCGCGCGATCAGGGAACGTCGGTGCGGCGCATCTCGCGCGCTTCCTTCGCCTCGCGGTCGAGCCGCTCCTGCGCCCATTGCTGGATCATCTTGCGCGTGCAGCCGGTCTGCGCGGCGACGCCCACCGGCGAGCACGATCCCGGCAGCCCCGCGCTGGCGGCGCCGATTTCCTCGACCGTTTCCATGCGGCGCGTCCAGGCGGTGCCCTTCGGGCTCTGATCGGGCTGTTCGCGGAAGCGCTTGGGAATGCGATAGGGCGATTCGCCGGCATTCGCGCACACGACGATCTCGTCGGGCGCGGCGGGCTTGGGGCAGGCCTCGTCCCCGTAAAGCAGGATCGAGCGCACCCGGCGCGGCGGCGCTTCCTGGCCGGTCGCGGCAGGCGTGGTCTGAAGCGGTGCGGGGCCGGCGGCAAAGGCGGCGGCGATCAGCAGGCTGGCAAGCATTCGGTCTCCTTAAGGTGGCGAGGCCCCTGTTCGCCCTTCGCAAAGCCCCGTAGCGCGAAGCGAAAGGCTTTGCAGCCGATTGCGGCGCGCGCGTGGCAGCGGCGTTGCGGGCGGATTGTCGTCGCGCGCCAAAGGGCCTAACGCGCAGGACATGATCCTGGTCATCGACAATTACGACAGCTTCACCTGGAACCTCGTCCATTACCTGATGGAACTGGGCGCCGAGGTGCGGGTGGTGCGCAACGACGCGCTTTCGCCGCAGGAGGCGATCGCGAGCGGCGCGCAGGCGTTCCTGATCTCCCCCGGCCCGTGCACGCCGAACGAGGCGGGCATCAGCCTCGACCTGGTCGGCGCCTGTGCCGAAGCGGGCAAGCCGTTGCTGGGCGTGTGCCTGGGCCATCAGTCGATCGGCCAGCATTTCGGCGGCAAGGTCGTGCGCGGCGGGCTCATGCACGGCAAGACCAGCCCGGTCACGCACGACGGGACGGGGCTGTTCGAAGGCATCCCCTCACCCTTCACCGCCACGCGCTACCACTCGCTGATCGTCACCGACGTTCCCGACACGCTGGTGGTCAACGCGACCGCCGGCGACGGATCGGTGATGGGGCTGCGCCACCGCACGCTGCCGATCCATGGCGTGCAGTTCCACCCCGAGAGCATCGCCACCGAGCACGGCCACGCGATGCTGGCCAATTTCCTGCGAATCGCGGGAATCGCCGCCAAGGGCGTGCCGGCCGCAGCCTGACGCCGACGCCGCGCACCCCGACCCCGCGGTGCCGATGCGGCCTCAGCCCGGCGGCCCCGGCGCGGGCTCAAAGCGTGCGGCGCATCCAGCGCGCGGCATCGCCATAGCCGGCAAGCGCCGCGGGCGTCTCGGCCGGAGCGACATAGGCAAAGCCCTGCGCCGCCCAGAACCGGTCGGCGCCGTTGATCGCGGTGAGCGTGATGTCGCCGAACCCGGCGGCGCGGGCGAGATCGAGCACGAGCGCCACTGCGGCCGCCCCCGCCCCGGTGCCGCGCGCGGCAGGCAACAGCGCGATGTCGTGGAGATAATAGGTGTCCGCGTCCTGCGGCAGCGCGCCGAGCATCGCGCCGAGCGCCGGCGGATGGCTGCGCACCCAGGGATGCGTGACGAGATAGCCCGTCACCCGGTCCGCATCGCCCGCGGCGGTGCCGAGATGGACATGGCAGCCAGCCGGATAGAGGCGGAGGCGTTCGGCATAGACCGGCGGCGCCTCGGTATAGGCGCCGTGGACCGAATCCGAGATCGCGGCGACCGCATCCAGATCCTCAACGCGCATCGGGCGCCAGCCGCCTGCCATTCCCACCATCTCCCGCATCCAGGCCGGACCGCGCCGGCATCGTCAAAACGCATCGCCCTCCCGCCCCCGATCGCCGCGCCGGCACGGAAGGGCTCGACTTGTCGGCGGCGGAACGGAATAGAGGCGCGGTGACCACCTATTCGTTCCTTCCCGATCCCGCCAGCCCGCTCGCGCGCGAAACCGCGGCGCAGGCCTTTGCCGACATGCTCGACGGCAAGGTCGACGAGGCGGCGATCATCGCCTTTCTGATCGCGCTGTCCGAGCGCGGCGAGACGAGCATCGAAATCGCCGAGGCGGCGCGCGCGATGCGCGAGCGGCTGATCCCGATCACCGCGCCCGCCGGGGCGATCGACGTGTGCGGCACCGGCGGCGACGGGCACCACACGCTCAACGTCTCGACCGCGGTGAGCCTGGTCGTCGCGGCGTGCGGCGTCCCGGTGGCGAAGCACGGCAACCGCGCCGCATCGTCCAAGGCGGGTGCGGCGGACACGCTGGAGGCGCTGGGCCTCGACCTCGACCGCGCGGCGGCGCGCGCCGAGGAGAGCCTGAACCGGCTGGGCATCGCCTTTCTGTTCGCGCAGCACCACCATCCGGCACTGGCGCGGCTGGGGCCGATCCGCCGCAAGATCGCACGCCGCACGATCTTCAACCTGATGGGGCCGCTCGCCAACCCGGCGCACGTCACGCGCCAGCTGATCGGGATCGCGCGACCCGACTATGCGCCGATCTATGCCGAGGCGCTCGCGCAGCTCGGCACCGAATGCGCGGCGGTGATTTCGGGCGAGGAAGGGCTCGACGAGCTTTCGACCGAGGGGGTGAGCATCGCGGTCAATGTCGGCACCGCGACGCTGCCCGGCCGGATCGTTCCCGAGGATGCCGGATTGCCGCGCCATCCGCTCGCCGCGATCCGCGGCGGCGACCCCGCGTACAATGCAGTCGCGCTGCGCCGGCTGTTGCAGGGCGAGCATGGCGCGTATCGCGACGCGGTGCTGCTAAACGCCGCCGCCGCGCTGATGATCGGCGGCGCGGCCGACACGCTGACCGACGGCGCCGCGCGCGCCGCCGAGGCGATCGACAAGGGCCTTGCCAACCGGCTGCTCGACTGCTGGATCGATTTCGTATGACGACGATGCTCGACACCATTCTGGAGACCAAGCGCCGCGAGGTCGCCGAACGCCGACGCGCGCCGCGCGAATACCCCGCCCCCACCGCGCCGCGCGGGTTCAAGGCCGCGCTCGACGCCAGGGTGGCGGCGGGCGGGTTCGGGCTGATCGCCGAGATCAAGAAGGCGAGTCCGTCCAAGGGGCTGATCCGCGCCGATTTCGATCCGCCCGCGCATGCCCGTGCCTATGCCGAGGGCGGTGCGGCGTGCCTGTCGGTGCTGACCGACCATGATTATTTCCAGGGGCATGAGGACTATCTGATCGCCGCCCGCGCAGCCTGCCCGCTGCCGGTGCTGCGCAAGGACTTCATGGTCGATCCCTGGCAGGTGGGCGAGGCGCGCGCGATGGGGGCCGACGCGATCCTGATCATCGTCGCCGCGCTCGACGACGGGCAGATGGCGGAGATCGAGGCCGCGGCGATCGAGGCGGGCATGGACGCGCTGATCGAAGTGCACGATGCAGCCGAGCTCGAGCGGGCATTGCGGCTCAAGTCGCGCCTGATCGGGGTGAACAACCGCAATCTCAAGGACTTCAGCGTCGATCTTCGTCGCACCTATGAACTGGTTCAGCTCGCGCCGGCGGGATGCACCTTTGTCGCCGAGAGCGGGCTGACATCGCGTGCCGACCTCGACGCGATGGCGGCGCATGACGTGCGTTGCTTCCTGATCGGCGAGGCATTGATGCGCCAGCCCGACGTCGCGGCGGCCACGCGGGCGCTGATCGGCTGAGGCGCCTGCGCGGTGCGGTAGGGAATCCACAACCATCCGTCTTAACCGCGCCTTCAGCAACGCGGTCCAGAGTCCGGCACGGGCGCTGGGATTAGACCAAGAATGTACCAGTTACTGGGATCGGCAACGCTGTTTTCGCTGCTGCCCGACATCCATTCCTCGACCGACCTCCCCGATCCGGCGGCGTGCGATTTCGAATCGGCGGCGATCGAACTGGCCGAGGACGAGCATGGCTGTGCGGTGCTGTGCCTGGGCGCGCACGCCGCGACGCTGAGCCTGCCCGCCGCCGAGGCACTGGCCGCCGCGCCCGAGGCGACGCTGCGGCTGGCGACCGGCGAACGCATCGCCGGACGGATCGAACCCGGCGACAACGCGCGCGCGCTGTTCCGTTATGCCGAGCCGATCGACGTGGTGGGCGTGCTCGCGCGGACGCTTGCCGCACTTCCCGCCGACCGCCGGCGGATGCCGCGCGTCGCGATCTGGCACAAGGCGACGCTCCGGTGCGGCGACGACACCGATTTCGTGCTGGTGCGCAACATCTCGCAGCGCGGCGTGGGCATCGAGACGAGCCGCCCGCTGGCCGAGGCCGACAATGTGCAACTGCTACTCGACGCGCTGACGCCGCTGAGCGGCACGGTGCGGTGGGTGAACGGCCGTCATGCCGGACTGGCGCTCGACGACGAGATCGGCTGGCAGACGCTGATGCCGTGGCTCCGCGCGCTGCCGAAGCACAGTCAGCCGGCCGCACCGGTCGACGGCGCCGAGGCGGGGGCGATCATGCCCGACCTGCGCGCGATCCGCATCGACCTGCCCGTCCGGCTGCGGCGCGGCGTGCAGTGGTGGAACGCGCGCGCACGATCGCTGACGCGCAACCTGGTCGAACTCGAGACGCGCGCCGGCTGTGCGCCGGGCACGAGCCTGTGGGTGTCGTTGCCGGGCATCGGCGGCGGCCCCGCCAATGTGATCGACGCAGCCCCCGACCGGCTGCTCTGCGCGTTCCGCCTGCCGCTTCCCGAACGCGCGATGGGGCTGGCGCGGGGGCATCTGAGCCACGACTGACCCGAGACGACGCGCGAACACGCGGCATCGCTTGACAGCGCACGGGAACATTGCGTAAACGTTCCTCGTCTGTTCTGGACGGAGGACCTGGATGCTCACGCGCAAGCAGCACGAGCTCATCTGCTTCATTGCCGATCGACTGGCCGAGACCGGGGTTTCGCCCTCGTTCGAGGAGATGAAGGATGCGCTCGACCTCAAGTCGAAGTCGGGGGTGCACCGGCTGATCAGCGCGCTGGAGGAGCGGCAGTTCATCCGGCGCCTGCCCAACCGCGCCCGCGCGCTGGAAGTGCTGCGGATGCCCGAGCGTCCCGAGGCACGGAAGGGCCATGGCAGCGCCCGCGCCGCCGCGGCGTCTCCTGCGCCTGCGCCCGCCGCACCCGAGCCGCCGCGCGCCGCCAACGACGTCATCGAGATCCCGCTGCACGGGCGGATCGCGGCGGGTACGCCGATCGAGGCGCTCGAAGGCTCGTCGATGCTGCCGGTTCCCGCGGCGCTGCTGGGCGCGGGCGATCATTACGCACTCGAGGTATCGGGTGACTCGATGGTCGAGGCGGGGATTCTCGACGGCGATTATGCGCTGATCCGTCGTACCGAAGTCGCGCGCGACGGCGAGATCGTGGTGGCGCTGATCGACGACAGCGAGGCGACGCTCAAATATTTCCGTCACGAGGGCGCGATGATCCGGCTCGACCCGGCGAACCGTGCCTATGACGCGCAGCGCTATCGCCCCGATCAGGTGCGCGTTCAGGGCCGGCTGGCCGGGCTGCTCCGCCGCTACTGAGGCTGGGGCGCCCCCGGCCGCCGGTGTGCGCGGGCCTGGGGCGCGGCTTCGGCCGGAAGCACACGCAGCGGGCGTTCCCACGGATGCCCGGCGCCGGTGCGGACGGTGGCAAGGCGTGCCGGAAAGCGGATCGCCACCCCGCCCGTGCGCGCGAGCAGCGGGCGATCGAGTCGAAGCCAGCGCGGCGCGCATCCGCGCGGCAGGGCGCGGTCGCTGACGACGAGGTCCGCCGCGGCACAGAGCGGCAGCAGCTGCTCCCGCGCGATCGGATATGGGCTTCGCGTCGCGACCACGCGCCAGCGCCCGTCCGGGCGAACGATATCGACGACGCACAGATCGGGGCTGCACCGCGCCTCCGGCAACGGATCGAACGCATCGAGTGCGTCGAAGGGCGGTGGGCTGCCGGCGCTTTCGCCGAGCATCGTGCGGACATAATCGCCCGCACGCTCCCGCAGCAGCCGCACCGAACCATCGGCGGCACGCAGGGCGACATGGCGGCCGTCGCCGGTGACGATGAGGTCGGGCGGCGGCGTGGCGACGGCCCAGAGCGCTCCGGCAAGGATCGGCGCCGCGCCCAGCAGGCGCAATCGTGTCCGCCACAGCGCGAGCCACAACCCGCCCGCGACGATCAGCGCGAATGCCCCGCCCGGCATGGCGGGAAGGCTGGCGTTGGCGCCGGGCGCTGCGGCGACGAGATGCGCGAGCCCGAGCAGCAGGCCAAGCGCCCTGCCCGCCACCCACCAAAGCGGCGCCCCCAGCCCGACCAGATCGAGGAGCAGCGCCAGCGCCTCGACGGGCATGATGACGAAGGTGGTCAGCGGGATCGCGACAAGGTTGGCGACCGATCCGTAGAGCCCGCTGCGATGGAAATGGAACAGCGCGATCGGCGTCAGCGCCAGTTCGACGACGATGCCGGTGACGAGCAGCCCGGCGAGCGCACGCCGCCAGCCGGCAAGCCGCCCCTCGTCGCGTGCGGCGAACCAGCGTTCGATGCGGGGCGATTCGTGGAGCGCGACGATCGCGGCGACGGCCGCAAAGCTGAGCTGGAAGCTGGCGCCGACCAGCGAGGCGGGTGCGACGAGCAGCACCACCACCGCGCCGGCCGCAACCAGGCGCAGCGTCATCGCCTCACGCCCCAGCACAAGCGCCAGCAACACGAGCAACGCCGCGACGCACGACCGCAGCGTGGGCACCTGCGCGCCGGTAAGCCAGGTATAGCCGATCGCGGCGGCGGCACCGGCAAGCGCCGCGACCAGCGGCAGGCGGACGCGCAGGGCAAGGCCGGGCACGAGCACGAGCAGGCGGAGCGCGATCGTCATCGCCGCGGCGGTGACGGCGCTGACATGAAGGCCGCTCACCGAAAGCAGATGCGCGAGCCCCGAACGGCGCATCGCCTCGGCATCTGCGGCGGTGATCGCCCCTTCGTCGCCGGTCGCCAGCGCCGCGGCGATCCCCCCGGCGCTGCCGGGCAGCCGGTCGAGAATGTGCGCGGTGAGCGCGGCGCGCAACCCCGGCC
>JAFABD010000105.1 GCA_023426225.1 Pseudomonadota bacterium
GTCTTTTCGCGCGGCGCCGATGCCGATGCGCGCTATGTCCAGCACCGCCTCGCGGCCGAGGCGCCGCGCGTGCGCGACTGGGTCGCGGCGGGCGGCGCGGTGTATCTGTGCGGCAGCATCGCGATGGCCGAGGGGGTCGGTGCCGCGCTCGCCGACATCCTCGGCGCCGACGGCCTGCGCGCGCTCGCCGCGGCGGGGCGCTATCGCCGCGACGCCTATTGACCCCCCACTAGGCGCGCACATGAAAAAAGGGGGCGCAGCGCCGCGGCCCTGCTCCCCCTTGATCGCTCCCCCCTTTGATCGGTCCTCGCCGCCCGCGCGCGGCGCGGCTCAGTTGATTCCGCCGCCCAGCACCCGGTACAGCGTCACCAGGTTGGTCGCGCGCGCCAGCCGCGTCGCGATCAGGTCGCGTCGCGCGCCATAGGCGGTGCGCTGCGCATCGAGCGTGGTCAGGAACGATTCGACCCCGGCGCGATAACGCGCCTCGGACAGCCGCGACGCCGTCACCGCCGCCTCGGCACGCGCGGTCCGCGCCGCGACCTGTTCGCCGATCGTCCCGCGCGTCGCCAGCGCGTCGGCAACCTCGCGGAACGCCGTCTGCAGCGTCCGCTCATAGCTCGCCGCCGCCGCCTGGGCCTGCGCGCGCGCCGCCTCCAGGTTGCCGCGCCGCCGCCCGAAGTCAAAGATCGGCAACGTCGCCGCCGGCGCCACCGACCAGGCGTCGCTGTTCTTGCCGAACAGCCCCGACAGCGCGGTGCTCACCGTGCCGAAGCTCGCGGTGAGCGAGATCGTCGGGAACATCGCCGCGCGCGCCGCGCCGATATTGGCGTTCTGCGCGATCAGCTGGTGCTCGGCCTGGAGCACGTCGGGCCGGCGCAGCAGCACGGTCGAACTCAGGTCGGCGGGCAGCGCGTCGATCGTCACCCGCCCCTCGCCCAGCCCGTTCGGCAGCAGCGTATCGGGCACGCTCGTCCCTGCCAGCAGGTTGAGCGCGTTGCGGTCCTGCGCGATCTGCGCCTCCAGCGTCGCGATGTCGTTGCGCGCCGACTGATAGTTGGTCTCGGCCTGGCGCACCTCCAGCTCGGACGCGGTGCCGATGCGGAACTGGCCGCGCGTCAGCTCGAGCGACTGGCGAAAGCTCTCCAGCGTGTCGCGCGCGATCGCCAGCAGGTCCTGGTCGGCGGCAAGCGCCAGATAGGCCGATGCGATTTCGGAAATCAGGCTGATCCGCGTCGCGCGCTGCGCTTCCTGCGTCGCGAAAAAGTCCTGGAGCGCCGCTTCGTTCAGGTTGCGGATGCGCCCCCACAGGTCGATCTCGAACGCCGAAACGCCGATATTGGCCTGATAGATCTCGATCGTGTCGTTACCCGCGCCCGCCCCGGCCCCGGCTGCTGCGCCGCCGCCGCCGCCCGCCTGCGCGCCACGGCTGTTGGCGAACGCCGCGCTGCCCGTCGCGTTGAGCGAGGGGAGCAGGTTCGAACGCTGGACGCGATACTGCGCGCGCGCCGCCAGCACATTGGCCGCCGCGACGCGCAGGTCGCGGTTGTTCTCCAGCCCCAGCGCGATCACGTCGCGCAGCCGCGCGTCGGTGAAGAAGTCGTGCCAGCCGATCGCCGACACGTCGGTCCCCTCGGCCGCCGCGGCGGGATACGGCCCGCCCTGCGGCAAGGTCGCGGGAACCGCGCCTTCGGGGCGGACATAGCGCGGGGCCATGTTGCACCCGGCCAGCAGCGTGCTGGCGACAAGCGCGGCAAGGATCTTGGTCTTGGTCGTCGTCACGGTTCAGGCTCCCTGGGGCTGCGTCGGGCCGGTGCCCTCGGGCGCGCCGCCCTCGGGTTCGATGTCGCGGTTCGCAGCCGCGTCCTTCGGCCGGCGGCGCGCGAACAGGTTGCGCACCACCACGAAGAACATCGGAATGAAGAAGATGCCGAGCAGCGTGGCCGAAAGCATGCCGCCCACCACCGCGCGGCCGATCGCGTTCTGCCCGCCCGCACCCGCGCCGGTCGAAATCGCCAGCGGCAGCACGCCGAACACGAACGCCAGGCTGGTCATCAGGATCGGGCGCAGGCGCAGCCGCGCGGCGGCGATGGCGGCGTCGAATGCCCCCATGCCCTCGCGCATCCGCTCCTCGGCGAACTCGACGATCAGGATCGCGTTCTTCGCCGACACGCCGATCGTGGTGATCAGGCCGACCTGGAGGTAGATGTCGTTGTTGAGCCCGGTCAGCTTCGCCGCCAGCAGCGCGCCGACGACGCCCAGCGGCACGACCAGCAGCACCGAGATCGGCACCGACCAGCTTTCGTACAGCGCGGCAAGGCACAGGAACACGATCAGCAGCGACAGCGCATAGAGCGCGGGCGCCTGGTTGCCCGACAGCCGCTCCTCATAGGACAGCCCGGTCCATTCGAGCGCGGTGCCCGGCGGCAGCTTGGCGTGGATTTCCTCCAGCGCCTGCATCGCCGCGCCCGAGCTCAGCCCCGGCGCCGCGCCGCCCTGAAGCTGCATCGCCGGCTGGCCGTTATAGCGCGTCAGCTGCACCGGCGCCTGCGTCCAGCTCAGCGTCGTGAAGGCGCTATAGGGCACCATCGCGCCGTTCGCGCCGCGGACATAGAAGTTGTTCAGGTCCTCGGGCTTCAGGCGATAGGGTTCGTCGGCCTGGACATAGACGCGCTTGACGCGGCCGCGGTCGATGAAGTCGTTGACATATTGCCCGCCCCACGCCGACGCGATCGTGGCGTTGATCGCGTTGAGGTCGAGCCCCAGCGCGCGCGCCTTGTCCTGGTCGACGTCGATCTTGAGCTGCGGCGCGTCCTCCAGCGACATCGGGCGCACCTGCACCAGCCGCTTGTCCTGCATCGCCATGCCCAGCATCATGTTGCGCATCTGGACCAGCTTCTCGTGCCCCATGCCGACCTGGTCGACCAGCTGCACGTCAAAGCCGGTGGCGTTGCCCAGTTCCTGCACCGCGGGCGGCACCAGCGCAAAGATCATCGCGTCGTGGAACTGCATGAACGGCCCCATCGCGCGCCCGGCGATCGCCTGCGCCTTGTTGGCCGCGCCCGAACGGTCGCCCCAGTCCTTCAGCAGGACGAAGGCGAGGCCCGCATTCTGCCCCTGGCCGGCAAAGCTGAAGCCGTTGATCGTGAACACGCCGTCGACATTCGCCTTCTCGGCGTTGAGGAAATGGTCGCGTACCAGCGCCAGCCCCTTGTCGGTCCGCGCCGTCGTCGCGCCCGACGGGCCCTGCACCAGCGCGATGATCGACCCCTGGTCCTCTTCGGGCAGGAAGCCGGTGGGCAGCCGCATGAACAACAGCCCCATGGCGACGCCGATCAGCACATAGACGAGCATCGAGCGCTTCCAGCTGCGCGAGATCCGCGTGACCCCGCCCTCGTACCGCATCGAATTGCGCTCGAACGTGTCGTTGAACCAGCGGAAGAACCGCGCCAGCGGCCCGTGCCCTTCCAGCTTGCTCGGGTCGTGCGGCTTCAGGATCGTCGCGCACAGCGCCGGCGTCAGGATCAGCGCGACTATCACCGACAGCGCCATCGCCGACACGATCGTGATCGAGAACTGGCGATAGATCACGCCCGTCGACCCGCCGAAGAACGCCATCGGCAGGAACACCGCCGACAGCACCAGGCCGATGCCGACCAGCGCGCCGCTGATCTCGTCCATCGACTTCTTGGCGGCTTCCTTGGGGCTCAGATGCTCGGTGGTGATGAGGCGCTCGACATTCTCGACGACGACGATCGCGTCGTCGACGAGCAGGCCGATCGCCAGCACCATGCCGAACAGCGTCAGCGTGTTGATCGAATAGCCCGCGACCGCCATCACCGCAAAGGTGCCCAGCAGCACCACCGGCACCGCGATCGTCGGGATCAGCGTCGCACGGAAGTTCTGCAGGAACAGGAACATCACCAGGAACACGAGCACCACGGCCTCGATCAGCGTGTGCACCACCTGCTCGATCGAAAGCCGCACGAACGGCGTCGTGTCGTACGGATAGATGACCTTGACGTCGGCCGGGAAGGTCTTGGCGATCTCGCCGATCCGCGCCTTCACCGCATCGACGGTGTTGAGCGCGTTCGCTCCCGGCGCCAGCTTGATGCCGAAACCCGATGCGGGCTTGCCGTTCCAGCGCGTGTCGAACCCGTAATTCTCGGCGCCCAGCTCGACGCGCGCCACGTCGCGCAGCCGCACGACCGCGCCCGCGGCGCTCGTCTTCAGCCGGATGTTGCCGAACTCCTCGGCGGTCTGGAGGCGCGACTGGACCGAAACGGTCGCGTTGAGCATCTGCTCCTTGGGCGCCGGCTGCGCGCCGATCTGGCCCGCCGAAACCTGCGCGTTCTGCGCCTGCAGCGCGGCCGTCACGTCGGCCATCGTCAGCTGATAGCCGTTGAGCTTCAGCGGATCGACCCACACGCGCATCGCATATTGCGAACCGAACACCTGCGTGTCGCCCACGCCGTTGACGCGGCTCAGCGGGTCCTGGATGCGCGACGCGATCAGGTCCGACAGGTCGGCGGCGTCATGCGCGCCGTTCTCGGAATACAGGCCGACGATCAGCAGGAAGTTGGTGGTCGCCTTGGCGACGCGGATGCCCTGTTGCTGCACTTCCTGCGGCAACAGCGGCGTCGCGGCCTGCAGCTTGTTCTGCACCTGCACCTGCGCGATGTCGGGATCGGTGCCCTGCTCGAAGGTCAGCGTGATCTCGACGGTGCCCGCCGAGCTCGACGACGACGAGAAGTAGCGAAGGTGGTCGATCCCCTTCATCTGCTGCTCGATGATCTGCGTCGTCGTGTTTTCCAGCGTCTGCGCGTCGGCGCCCGGATAGGCCGCGGTGATGCTGACCGACGGCGGCGCGATCGACGGGAACTGCGCGATCGGCAGGCTGCGCATCGCCAGCACGCCCGCCAGCATCAGGATGATGGCGATGACCCATGCAAAGATGGGCCGGTCGATGAAATAGCGCGACATGGTGCCTCAACGCCCCTTTGCTGCGGGGGCGCCCGCCGGCGCGGCCCCGTTGGCGCCGCCCTGGGGCGCGGCGTCGGGCTTCCAGGCGACGGCCTTCACCGGCGTTCCCGGCTGCAGGTTCTGCGCGCCCTCGACGATCACGCGGTCGCCGGGCTTCAGCCCGCCGGTGACGAGCCAGGCGTCGCCGACGGTGCGCGGCGCGGTGATCGGCCGCGGCTCGATCTTGTCGCCCGCGCCCACCACCATCACGACGGCATGGCCCTTCTCGTCGCGCGTCACCGCGCGCTGCGGCACCAGCATCGCCGCCGCCTGCGTGCCCTCGACGAACTCGGCGCGGACATACATGCCCGGCAGCAACAGCCCGTTGGGGTTGGCGAACTGCGCGCGGATCGTCTGGCTGCCCGTTTCGGGATCGACGGTCACGTCGGCGAACTTGACGACGCCCTCGACCGGATAGGCCGTGCCGTCCTCCAGCTTCAGCCGCACGCGCGCCGCATCGCTGCCGCGCGCCAGCTTGCCCGCCAGCAACTGCTGGCGCAGCCGCAGCTGGTCGGCGCTCGACTGGGTGATGTCGACATAGATCGGGTCGAGCCGCTGGATCGTCGTCAACGCTGTCGCCTGCGCCGCCGTCACCAGCGCGCCGGTCGTCACCAGCGAACGGCCGATCCGCCCGGCGATCGGCGCGCGCACCGTGGTCCGCTCGAGGTCGATCGTCGCCGAACGCAGCGCGGCCTGCTGCGCCGCCACCTCCGCACGCGCCTGCTGCGCGGCGGCGACGGCATTCTCGTAATCCTGCCGCGCGATCGCGTTGATCTTGACCAGCTCGCCGTAACGGCGCGCCAGCGCCTCGCTCGACGCGATCGTCGCCTGCGCGCGGGCGAGCGCCGCACGCGCGCTCGCCACCTGCGCGGTATAGGGCGCCGGGTCGATGCGATAGAGCGGCTGGCCCGCGCGCACCTGGTCGCCTTCCTGGAACAGCCGGGCGGTGATGATGCCGTTGACCTGCGGCCGCACTTCCGACGTCTCATAGGCGGCGGTGCGCGCGGCGAGTTCGGTGGTCAGCGTCACCGACTGGGTCTGGATGGTCACGAAGCCCACCTGCGGCGGGCCGGACGGGCCCATCTGCTGCTGGGGAGCGCCACCGCAACCGGCAAGCAACAACGCGGCGGTGATCGCAACGGCGGACGATTTCCTCATGGACCCTTCCATTTCCCTGCAAATTATGTGAGTGAGCGCTCACTCACGATTTGGGCGTGCCCTAACGTCCTTGTACAGCGAAAGCAAGCGCAGGTGACGCGCAGGGGGTGGAATTGAACAGTTCGGCCTGTTTTTCGGGCGAGGCGCCGCGCGGACGCGCGGCCAAGGCGGACGATCGGCGGCGACGCGTCCTCGATGCGGCGCGCAAGCTGTTCACCGAACGTGGCTTTCACGCGGCAAGCGTGGCCCAGATCGCCGAGGAATCGGGGGTCAAGGTCGGCCAGCTCTATCGCGATTTCGCGTCCAAGGAAGACATTGTCGCCGCGCTCGCCGCCGCCGATGTCGAGGTGTTCCTCGACGAATCGACGCTGCGCGCGGCGGTGCTCGCGGACGATCTCGGCGCGATCGAAAGCTGGGTGCTGCGCTTTCTCGAATCGACCGAAACCGATGCCGAATGCGCGCTGCTGGCCGAGGTGTTCGCCGAGGCGACGCGCAACCCGCGCGTGGGTCAGATCCTCAATTCGATCGACACGCGGCTGCATCAAAGCCTGATGACCGCGCTCCACGCGCTCGCCCCCGGCGACGGCTCGGGCGACGCGCTCGAAAGGCTTGCCGACCTCATCCTCGCGCTGGGGTCGGGCACCTGGTACCGGCGCATCGCCGATCCCGCGTTCAACCATCAGGGGCTCGCCCGCTATGCGACCGAGGTGGTGCAGGGCGAAATCGCGCGGCTGCGCGCTACGGGGGTTCGCGGATTGCGCCGCGCCTGACGTTGCGTCGCGCGGCGGCCATCGGCGGCGCGACTCCCCCTTTTCTCCGTCCGGGAACAATGCCAACAGCAAGGCGATTGGGGAATCGCGGCGCTGCGCCCAAATTCGGCCCGCCGCACGCAGGGAAAGGGATCGCGTGAAGCCACTCGGAACGCTCGGCTGGGTCTTGGTCGCTGGCGCCGGGGCCACCGCGCTCGGCATCGTCGCCAGCGCGCGCGGCGAACCCGTCAACGCGGTATGGCTCGTCGTCGCCGCGGTCGCGATCTACCTGATCGCCTATCGCTTCTACGCGCTCTACATCGCGCGCACGGTGATGCGGCTCGATCCGTCGCGGCCCACCCCGGCGGTGCGCCATCCCGACGGGCTCGATTTCGTCGCGACCGACCGGCGCGTGCTGTTCGGCCACCATTTCGCGGCGATCGCGGGCGCCGGCCCGCTCGTCGGCCCCGTGCTCGCGGCCCAGATGGGCTATCTGCCGGGCATGTTGTGGATCCTCGCGGGCGTCGTGCTCGCGGGCGCGGTCCAGGACTTCATGGTGCTGTTCATCTCGATGCGCCGCGACGGCCGCTCGCTCGGCGAGCTGATCCGGATGGAGCTCGGCGCCGTCCCCGGCACGATCGCGCTGTTCGGCGCCTTCATGATCATGGTCATCATCCTTGCGGTGCTCGCGCTCATCGTCGTGCGCGCGCTCGCGAACAGCCCCTGGGGCACCTTCACCGTCGCCGCGACGATCCCGCTGGCGATCCTGATGGGCGTCTACACCCGCTGGATCCGCCCGGGCCGCATCGGCGAGGTGTCGATCCTCGGGCTGATCGGGCTGTTCGCGGCGATCCTGTTCGGGCGCAACGTCGCCGAATCGGCCACGCTCGCACCGCTGTTCACCTTCACCCCGGTCCAGCTCTGCTGGATCCTGATCGGCTATGGCGCGATCGCCTCGGTGCTGCCGGTGTGGCTGCTGCTCGCGCCGCGCGACTATCTGTCGACCTTTCTCAAGATCGGCGCGATCGCCGCGCTTGCGATCGGCATCGTCGTCGTCGCCCCGCCGCTTCAGATGCCCGCGCTCACGCGCTTCGTCGACGGCACCGGCCCGGTCTGGTCGGGGTCGCTCTTCCCGTTCCTGTTCATCACGATCGCGTGCGGCGCGGTGTCGGGGTTCCACGCGCTGATCGCCAGCGGCACCACGCCCAAGCTGATCGCGTCCGAAGCCGACGCGCCCTTCATCGGCTATGGCGCGATGCTGATGGAAAGCTTCGTCGCGATCATGGCGCTGATCTCGGCGTCGGTGATCGAACCGGGCATCTATTTCACGATGAACAGCCCGGCCGCCGTCGTCGGCACCACTGCCGACAGCGCGGCCGCCGCGGTTCACAAGATGGGCTTCGACATCACGCCCGCGACGATCGAACAGACCGCGAGCGATGTCGGCGAAAGCACGATCATCTCGCGCGCGGGCGGCGCGCCCACGCTCGCGGTCGGCATGGCGCATGTGTTCAGCCGGCTGATCGGCGGCAAGGCGATGATGGCCTTCTGGTATCATTTCGCGATCCTGTTCGAGGCGCTGTTCATCCTCACCGCGGTCGATGCCGGCACGCGTGCGGGGCGGTTCATGCTTCAGGATCTGATCGGGCTCGTCGCGCCGGGCTTCCGCAACGCGACGACGATCATGCCCTCGCTCGTCGGCACCGGGCTGTGCGTCGCCGCATGGGGCTTCTTCCTCTATCAGGGCGTCACCGATCCGCTCGGCGGCGTGAACACGCTGTGGCCGCTGTTCGGCATCTCGAACCAGATGCTCGCCGCGGTCGCGCTGATGCTCGCGACGGTGGTGCTGTTCCGGATGAAGCAGGATCGCTTCGCCTGGGTGACGATCGTGCCCGCCGCCTGGCTGCTCGTCTGCACCGTCAGCGCCAGCCTGCTCAAGCTGTTCTCGTCCAGCCCGGCGGTCGGCTTCCTCGCGCATGCGCGGCGCTTCTCCGACGCGCTCGGCCGCGGCGAGGTGCTCGCCCCCGCCAAGTCGCTCGGCGAGATGCGCCGCATCGTCGCCAACGACATGATCGACGCGGGGCTGTGCGCGCTGTTCCTCGCGGTCGTGCTGGCGATCCTTTTCTATTCGATCCGCACCGTGTTCGCCGCGCGGCGCATCGCGGAACCGAGCGTGCACGAACTGCCGCTCGCGCCGGCCGAATGACGCGGCCGCGCCTCCGCGACCTGTGGGCCGGCGCGGCCGAGACCGCGCGGCTCATGGTCGGCCTGCCGTCCTATGAGCGTTATTGCGCGCATCGGGCGGCGCATCATCCGGGCGAGCCGGTGATGACGCGCGCCGAGTTCTTCCGCGACCGGCAGGAGGCGCGCTACGGCGGCAAGAATGGCGGCCGCTGCTGCTGAGGATCGCCGCGCCGCGGGCCGCGATTGCTGAGGACCGCCGCTGCCGGGGCGCTACTGCTGAAGTCGCCGCTGCCGAGGCCGCGCTTGGCAAGCGCGTCGCTGCCAAGCACGTCGCTGCCGCGCTCCGGCTGTTGAGTCGTCCCTGCTGGGGGAAACCCTTCTGCCGGGGACCGCTGCTGCGGAGGTCACTGCGGCGGAAGCGGCCGCTGCCGAGACCGCGCTTGGCAAGCGCGTCGCTGCCAAGGCCTTCGCCGCCGGGCTCCGGCTGCTGAGTCGCCCCTGCTGGGGGAAACCCTGCTGCGGAAGCGGCCGCTGCCAACCAGGGCCGCCGCTGCCAAGATCGCCACTGCCAAGATCGCCACTGCCAACGCCGCCGCCCGCGCGCTCCGGCGCTGAGGCGCCGCTGCCGGGGCCTGCCGGGCAGCGCGACGGTCGCGTTCCTGCCGGGTTACGAACAGATGGGAATGGCGTCGGTGGGTCGCTGCCGCACAGGCGGCCACTGCACGGACGGCGGCGGCGGCGACCACCACGGCTGACGATTGCGGTTGCCAGCTCCGCTGCTGCGCTGGCCTCTGCGGCCGCGGATCGCCGAGCGCCGCCGGGGCTCGCCCTTCGCCCCTCGCCCTTCGCCCGCCGCCGACGGAACATGCCCGCCGGACGTTCCGGCGCGCGTTCAGGCGGCAGCGTTCAGACGGGGGCGTTCAGGGGCGTTCAGGCGCGCGCCACGCGCTTCAGCGTCTCGGCGTCGATGCCGTACAGCCGACAGATATGCGCCGCCACGCGTGCCCGCGCCGCGCGCATCGCGGCAAAGGCGGCGTCCTCGCCCGCCTCGGCCTCGGCGTTGACGATGTCGGCCGACGGCACCAGCGCGCGCCAGTGCTCGCCATGCTGCGCCTCGGCCTCGCGCATCGCCGCGACGAGCGCGCGCGCCTCTGCCACGGCGTCCGACGGCGGATCGGGCGGCGACGCGCCCGGCGGATCGTTGGTCGTGCTCACCCGCCATCAACGCACGTCGCGCGCTGCCGGGTTCCGCGGGCAAAAAGGGCCGCCGGCGCTACGCGACGCCGGCGGCCAGGCACAGGTCCGGCGGGCGGGGGACAATCGCCGCCCGGCCGGCCTGCGGGAGTTGCGTTCGGCGCTCGCCACGGGCGTGCGCGAGCGGTGCTATTGTCCGACAATTTTTGGCAACCATGACCCGCCGCAACGCTCCGTCATTTGGTTGCTGCGAACGGCATGATTCGGGGCTGAAATTGCGCCTTTTCGCCGCCGCCGGTCGCGCGAACGACACGAATTGCGTGCCGATTGCGCGATCCGGACGGTGATTGGGCGGGGGGGCTCAGTCCTCGAACGCCTCGACCGTCTCGCGGTGGCCGCGCAGGAACGCGTCGGCGACCAGCCGCAACGGCGCGGTGTCGACGTCGCGCTGTCCCGCCCGGATCAGCTCGGCGAACCGGGCATAGAGCCCCGGATATTCGTGGTCGGGACTGGTATGCGTGCTCCCCGGCAGCACCAGCACCGCCCCGCCCTTCTCCAGCCTCAGCGTGCCGTGGTCGGTCTCGACGACGATGTCCCAGCTCTGCGGCCCGGTCTGGCGCCAGTCGAGGTCCATGTGGATCGGCGTCCCCGCCGCGTCGCGGAACGACAGGTCGGCGGCGATCGGCGCGGCGCGGTTCGCCGGGATCGCCAGCCGCCCGCTTTCGAGGAAGAACGGCGTCGGCAGGATATGCGTCACGATCGACAAGGCGTTGATTCCGGGGTCGAAAACGCCCAGCCCGCCCGGCTCCCAGATCCATGCCTGGCCCGGGTGCCACACGCGCACATCCTCGCGCCAGACGATCGAGACCTTCAGGATATGGCGGTTCGCCAGCCATGCCTTGGCCGGTGCCACGCCTGCGGCGTACCGCGAATGCCAGCTCGCGAACAGCGTCACGCCCGCCGCCTCGGCATGGGCGTCGAGCACGCCGACCTCGGCCAGCGTGGCGCCCGGCGGCTTTTCGAGGAACACGTGCTTGCCGCGCGCGATCGCGGCGGCGGCCAGCGGATAGCGGACCTGCGGCGGGGTGCACAGCGCCACCGCGTCGACCTCCGGCCCCTCGTCGAGCAGCGCGTCGATCGTCGTGAAATGCGGCAGCTCGCCCACTGCCTCGCCGCGCGTGCTCACCGTCGCCGCCAGCCGGAACTCGCCGTTTTCGGCGATCGCCGGCAGGTGCTGGTCGTGCGCGATCTTGCCCAGCCCGACGACCGCGATGCGGATCGGATCGGCCATCACAGCACCTTCACGCCGGTCGCCGGTGCCGCCGCCCGCGCCAGCGGGTTGCGCAGCGGCAGCGTGAACGGCGCGGCGTCGATCTCGAACACGTCGCCCGCGCGCGTGGTCACGCCGTCGGCAAAGGACAGCGTCGCCGTGCCGAAAAAGTGGACATGGATGTCCCCGGGGCGGCGGAACAGCGGATATTTGAAATGGTGATGCTCAAGGTTCGCCAGGCTGTGCGACATGTTGGCCTCGCCCGAGAGGAACGGCTTCTCCCACAACGTCGCACCGTCGCGCAGGATGCGGCTGGTGCCGCGAATATCCGCGGGCGGGGTGCCGACCAGGATTTCGGCGCCCAGCGCGGCCCGACGCAGCTTCGAATGGGCCAGCCACAGATAATTGTGGCGTTCGGTCACATGGTCGCTGAATTCGTTGGCGAGGCACAGGCCGATCCGGAACGGCGTGCCGTCGGGCCCGATCAGGTAGATGCCCGCCAGTTCGGGCTCCTCGCCGCCGTCCTGCGCGAAATCGGGCATGGACAGCGCGTCGCCGGGGCCGACCAGCTGCGACCCGTCGCCCTTGTAGAACCATTCGGGCTGCTGCCCGGCCTGGCCGGCGGCGGGCTTGCCGCCCTCCACGCCTTCCAGGAACATGCGCATCGAATCGGTCAGCGTCTCGGGCGCGTCGGCGGCCGCGCGGTGCATCTTGTCGCGCCCTTCGGCCGAGCCGAGATGCGTCAGGCCGGTCCCGGTCATCCACAGATGCGCGGGGTCGTCATGGTCGATCGGCGCGATCAGCCGTCCGGCCGCCAGCTCGGCGGCCAGATCGACCGCGGCGCCCTGTCCGGCTGCGGCGACGGCCTCGGCCAGACTCTGCCCCGCCGCGATTGCCGCCAGCGCCAGCGCCCGCACGCTGGCATGGCCGGGAACGATATGCGCCGCGTCGCCACGCGCCGCGATCACCGCGCGCGTGCCGTCGTCGTTGCGTTGCTGCAACAGCCTCAAAAGCATCTTTCTCTCCAATCGGGCGGGGCGCGCCTTTGAAGCGGCGCGCCCTCGCTGCATCACGCGACGGCGGGCTTGCCGTCGACCAGTCGGGGAAGCCCCGCCTCGGCCGTGTCGCGCAGTTCGGCCGGAAGCAGTTCGGGCGCCAGGCTCTGGTACGAAACCGGGCGCAGGAAACGGTCGATCGCAAGGCTGCCGACCGAAGTGGTGCGCCCGTCCGACGTCGCCGGGAACGGGCCGCCATGCACCATCGCGTGCGTCACCTCGACGCCGGTCGGCCAGCCATTGGCGAGGATGCGGCCCGCCTTGCGTTCCAGGATCGGGATCGCGCGCTGGGCCATCGCAATGTCAGCGTCGTCCATGTGGAGCGTCGCGGTGAGCTGCCCCTCGGCCGCCTGAAGCACCGCGAGCAGTTCGGCCTCGTCCTTGCACCGCACGAGCAGCGACGACGATCCGAACACCTCGTGCCCCATCGCCGCGTCGCGCAGGAAATCCGCCGCCGTCGTCGCGAACAGCGCGGCGCTGGCGCAGGTCACGCCCTCGCCCACCTGCCCGCGCGCGATCGTCGCCACCGCCGGGTTCGCCTCGAGCGCGGCGACACCCGCCTGATAGGCTTCGTGGATCCCGCGCGTCAGCATCGGTGCCGAAACCGTTTCGGCGAGCGCCGCGCTCGCCGCCTCGACGAACGCGCCCAGCCCCTCGCCCTCGATCGCGAGCAACAGGCCGGGGTTGGTGCAGAACTGCCCCGCCCCCATCGTCAGCGACGCGACGAACGCCTTGCCCAGCTCGGCGCCGCGCGCGCGCAGCGCTGCGGGCATCAGCAGGACGGGGTTGATGCTCGACATCTCGGCATAGACGGGGATCGGCACCGGCCGCGCCTGCGCAACGCGCATCAGCGCAAGGCCGCCGCCGCGCGATCCGGTAAAGCCCACCGCCGCGATGCGCGGATCGTTGACCAGCGCGGTGCCCAGTTCGTTGCCCGGCCCGACCAGATGGCCGAACACGCCCGCGGGCAGCCCGCACGCCGCCACCGCGCGGCGGATCGCCTCGGCGACCAGCGCCCCGGTTGCCGGATGCGCCGGATGCCCCTTCACCACCACCGGGCAGCCCGCGGCCAGCGCCGACGCGGTATCGCCACCGGCCGTCGAAAAGGCGAGCGGGAAGTTCGACGCACCGAACACCGCAACCGGGCCCAGCGGGATCATCCGCAGGCGCAGGTCGGGACGCGGCAGCGGCTGGCGATCGGGAAGCGCGGGGTCGATGCGCAGCCCCATCCAATGGCCGTCACGCACCACCTGCGCGAACAGCCGAAGCTGGCCGACGGTTCGGCCGCGTTCGCCCTCCAGCCGCGCGCGCGGCAAGCCGCTCTCGCGCATCGCGGTTTCGATCAGCACGTCGCCGATTGCGACGATCTCTTCGGCGATCCGCTCCAGAAACGCCGCACGCGTCGCGCGGTCGGTCGCTCGGTACGAATCGAACGCAGCCTCCGCCGCCGCGCATGCGGCTTCGACATCGGCGGGACCATGCACGGCGAACGGCGCGCCGAACGATTCTCCGGTACGCGCGTCAACAGAATGAAATTCAACAGGATTCGGAACCACGGCGGTCATCACCACTCTCCTTTACTCCGACATATTCCACGGAGTACGGATTAGCAATCTTTCGTTCCACCTTTGCAGCGTCATTGGTAGAACAGGCGAGGGAGAGGGGCGTAATGGAACCAACCAAAGACGTCGACGTGCAGGATGACGCCACGTCGACTCCGGCGGCGACATCGGCGACCGCGGGACGGACTCCGCGCGGCACCGGCCGTCGGCTGCACGGCGCGATCGCGCACAAGCTCGGCGCGGCGATCGTGTCGGGCGAATATGCGCCAGGCGACCGGCTTGAGGGCGAAGTCGCCTTTTCCGAGGCGCTCGACGTATCGCGCAGCGCCTATCGCGAGGCGGTTCAGGTTTTGGCGGCCAAGGGGCTGGTTGAAAGCCGTCCCAAGGCGGGAACGCGCGTGCTGCCGCGCAGCCGCTGGAATCTGCTCGATCCCGATGTCCTCGCCTGGGCGTTTACCGGCGAACCCGATATCGACCTGGTGCGCGACCTGTTCGAACTGCGCGCGATCGTCGAGCCCGCCGCGGCGCGATTCGCGGCCGAACGCCGCACGCGCGACGACCTCAAGGCGATGAAGACTGCTCTCACCGCGATGCGTCAGCACACGCTGGCGACCGACGCGGGCCGCGCTGCCGACCGCGACTTCCACAATGCGATCCTGCACGCGACGCGCAACGATGCGCTCGTGGTGCTCAGCGCCAGCATCGGCGCGGCGGTCGCTTGGACGACGCAGTTCAAGCAGCGTTCGCGCGCCCTGCCCCGCAATCCGATTCCCGATCACGTCCGCGTCTTCGATGCGATCGCCGCCGCCGATGGCGAGGCCGCGAGCAGCGCGATGCGCGTGCTGGTCGATCTCGCGCTTGAGGACACGCGCAGCGCGATGGCCTGAACCGCGCCCCCTTTTTCCGGCACCGGGACCTTCCACGAAAAGGGGCGCCCCGCCATTGCGGAGCGCCCCTTTTTCTTGTGTTTTCCCTCCGGCCGGCGCTCAGTCGACGCGGTCGACCACCGGATCGGGCAGCGCGTCGGTCGGCTTCGAACCCCAGACGGCATAAAACAGGATATAGAGTTCGCAGATCGCGGTCAGCAGGAACGAGTTCTGCAGCCCGTAATGATCGGCCAGCCATCCCTGGACCGCGACCAGCGCACCGCCGGCGATCGCCATGATGAGCAGCCCCGATCCTTCCTCGGTCAGCGGCCCCAGCCCGCGGATCCCCAGCGTGAAGATCGTCGGGAACATGATCGAATGAAACAGGCCCACCAGGATCAGCGCCCACATCGCCGTCTCGCCGCTCGCGACCACGGTCACGGTCATCACCGCAAAGGCCGCGATTGAAAACACCGCGAGCACAATCTCGGCGCGGACCTTCTGCATCAGCGCCGAACCGACGAACCGGCCGACCATCATCCCGCCCCACAGCAGCGTCAGGTAACGCCCCGCCTGTTCGGTGGTCATGTTGCCGATGTCGGGGCGGCTGACGAAGTTGACGAACAGGTTGCCGACGCCGATCTCGGCGATCAGGTAGATGAAGATCGCGGGCACGCCGAGCACCAGGTTGCGGTGCCGCCACAGCGAGTGACGCTGGCGTTCGGCCTTGGCGACGCGGCTGGTGGCCGCGCCCATCGACGGCAGCGGGAAGCGCGCGATGACGACGGCAAGCACCACCAGCACCGCGGCGACCAGCGCATAGGGAAGCATCACCGACTGCGCGTCGGCCAGTCGCTCGGCCGGCGTCAGCACGACGTCCGCGCCTGCGGTCCCTCCCTTCGAGCGACCGAGGATCAGATAGGCGCCGAACAGCGGCGCGAGCATCGTCCCTGCCGAATTCATCGCCTGGACAAGGTTGAGCCGCGACGACGAGGTTTCGGCCGGACCGATCACCGCGACATAGGGGTTGGCGGCGACCTGGAGCAACGTGATCCCGCTCGCGATGACGAACAGCATCGCCAGCGTCACCCCATAGGACGGCAGGCTGGCCGCCAGCACCATGCCCAGCGCACCGGCGGCCATGATGAGCAGCCCGGTGACGAGCGCTTTCTGGTACCCGATTCGCTCGATCAGCTTCGCCGACGGGATCGATGCGAAGAAATAGGCAATGAACCAGACACTTTCGATCAACGCCGCCTGAAAGTAACTCAGGTCAAAGACACTGCGCAAATGCGGCAGCAGCGTACCGTTGATGACGGTGATGAACCCCCACATGAAAAACAGGCTGGCGAGCAACGTCAGCGCCGGGCGATAATTTCCCGTCGCGGACGAGACCGCGCCGGCATTGGCGGAAACGGACAATGGCGCAGGCATGGACTTCCTTCTCCTGGCAGAAGCCGTTCGGAAGGACGATCGTCGCGACGCCCCCTCGGCTTGCCCTATGGCTTTTTGTCTGACTATATAGCGCGCAAAGGGCGCGTCAACGGCACCCGGACGAGATCGGAGAGGATATGCGTAGTCCAACCAAATCCATGCTTTGTGCGGCGGCCGTCGCGGCGGCCACTGCCGCCGGCGCCGCGAATGCGGCCGAAGCGAAGCGCGAACCGGCAGGCAAGCTCAAGGACGGCAGCGCGATCGAGGCCGTCACACTCACCGGCGCCAACGGTGTTTCGGCGCGAATCCTCACTTACGGGGCAACGCTCCAGTCGCTGATCGCCCCCGATCGCAACGGCAATCGCGTCGACGTGCTGTTGGGATATGACGATACCGCCGCCTACGAGGCGCGGCCCAACTTCTTCGGCGTCACCGTCGGACGCTATGCCAATCGTATTGCCGGCGGCCGCTTCAGCCTCGACGGCAAAAGCTATCAGCTTCCGCTCAACGACAAGACCAACTCGCTCCATGGCGGCGGCCAGGGCTTCGACAAGAAGATCTGGCGCATCGTCTCGGTCAACAGCGGGCCGGCGGCGAGCGTGGTGCTCGCCTATACGAGCCCCGACGGCGAATCGGGCTATCCCGGCAAGCTCGAGGTCAAGGTGACCTATTCGCTCGACGACAAGGGGGCGCTCACGATCGCCTTCGACGCGGCGACCGACAAGCCGACGATCGTGAACATGACCAACCACGCCATCTTCAACCTGGCGGGCGAAGGCTCGCCGGGCGGCGCGACCGGGCATGTCCTCACCATCCCCGCCGCGACGTTCACGCCGGTCGATGCCACGCTGATCCCGACGGGCGAGCGCCGCAAGGTGGAAGGCACTGTGTTCGACTTCCGCACGCCGCGCGTGATTGCCGACGGCATTCGCGATGGTCGTGACGAGCAGATCCGCTTCGGCCTCGGCTACGATCACAATTTCGCGCTCGACAAGGGCGTCACCGCCCGCCCCGAACTCGCCGCCCGGCTAGAGGATCGCGCCTCGGGCCGTGTACTCGAAGTGCTGACGACCGAACCCGGCGTCCAGTTCTACACCGGCAACTTCCTCGACGGCACCTATTACGGCAAGCAGGGGCATCTCTATCGCATGGGCGACGGGATCGCGCTCGAACCCCAGAAATTCCCCGACTCTCCCAACAAGCCGGGCTTCGTTTCCGCCCGCGTCGACCCTGGCAAGCCCTATCGGCACGTCATGGTCTATCGCCTTTCCGTGTCCAAATGATCGGATCTGCCATGACTTCCGAGAAAGCGTCGAAGCTGCGTTCGCGCGCGTGGTTCGACAATCCTGAGAATATCGACATGACGGCGCTCTACCTCGAGCGCTATCTCAACTTCGGCCTCAGCCTTGAGGAGCTGCGGTCGGGCAAGCCGATCATCGGCATCGCCCAGACGGGCAGCGATCTCAGCCCCTGCAACCGCCACCATCTGGTGCTCGCCGAGCGCGTCCGCGAGGGCATTCGCGAGGCCGGCGGCATCGCGATCGAGTTTCCAGTGCACCCGATCCAGGAAACGGGGAAGCGGCCGACGGCGGGGCTCGACCGCAACCTCGCCTATATGGGGCTGGTCGAACTCCTGTACGGCTATCCGCTCGACGGCGTGGTGCTCACCGTGGGCTGCGACAAGACGACGCCCGCCTGCTTGATGGCGGCCGCGACGGTGAACATCCCCGCGATCGCCCTGTCGGTGGGGCCGATGCTCAACGGCTGGCACAAGGGCGAGCGCACCGGTTCCGGGACGATCGTGTGGAAGGCACGGCAGATGCTTGCCGCCGGTGAGATCGACGACGCCGAATTCATCCGTCTCGTCGCCTCCTCGGCTCCCTCGACCGGCTATTGCAACACGATGGGCACGGCGACGACGATGAACTCGCTTGCCGAGGCACTGGGCATGACGCTGCCGGGCCAGGCGGCGATCCCCGCGCCCTATCGCGACCGGCAAGAAGTCTCGTATCGCACCGGCAAGCGCATCGTCGAAATGGTCGCCGAGGATCTGAAGCCTTCGGACATCCTCACGCGCCAGGCCTTCGAGAATGCGATCGTCGTCAACTCGGCGATCGGCGGGTCGACCAACGCACCGATCCATCTCGCCGCGATCGCGCGCCACATCGGCGTCGACCTGCCGATCGACACCTGGCAGGAAAAGGGCCACAAGGTGCCGCTGCTCGTCAACCTCCAGCCGGCGGGCGAGTATCTGGGCGAGGACTATTATCGCGCCGGCGGCGTCCCCGCCGTTGTTGCCCAACTGATCAAGCACGGCCTGATCCACGAAGACGCAATCACCGCCAACGGCCGCACGATGGGCGACAATTGCCGCGATGCGACCATCGAGGACGAAAAGGTCATCCGCCCGTTCGAACAGCCGCTCAAGGAAGAGGCCGGGTTCATCGTGCTGCGCGGCAACCTGTTCGATTCGGCGATCATGAAGACCAGCGTCATCAGCGACGCGTTCCGCCAGCGCTATCTCTCGAACCCCGACGACCCGGACGCATTCGAGGGTCCGGCGGTCGTGTTCGACGGGCCCGAGGACTATCACCACCGGATCGACGATCCGTCGCTCGGGATCACCGACGAGACGCTGCTGTTCATGCGCGGCGCCGGCCCGGTCGGCTATCCCGGCGCGGCCGAGGTGGTCAACATGCGCCCACCCGCCTATCTGATCCGCGAAGGCGTGCACGCCCTCCCCTGCATCGGCGACGGTCGCCAGTCGGGAACGAGCGGCAGCCCGTCGATCCTCAACGCCAGCCCCGAGGCGGCGGCGATGGGCGGCCTCGCGCTCATCCGCACCGGGGACCGCGTGCGGATCGACCTGCGCAAGGGCACGGCGGATGTGCTGATATCGGACGCCGAACTCGCCGAACGCCGCCGCGCGCTCGCCGAAGCCGGCGGCTATCCCTATCCGGCATCGCAGACGCCGTGGCAGGAGATCCAGCGCGCCGTCGTCGGCCAGATGGAAAGCGGCGCGATCCTCGAGGGTGCCGAGAAATATCAGCGCATCGCGCAAACCCGCGGCGTTCCCCGCGACAACCATTGACGCCGCGGTGCGGACGGGTGCGCAACCGCGCTCGTCCGCACCGTCAGCCATCGCGTCAGATCAGGCCGAGTTCCTTGGCCTGGCCGGTCAGTTCGTCGCGGAACTGCGGCGCCGCGATCGCGATCAGCGCACGCGCACGCTCGGACATCGACTTGCCCTTCAGCTCGGCCACGCCGAATTCGGTCGCGATATACTGGACGTCGTTGCGCGGCGTCGTCACCGGCCCGTCGAGCTGCGGCACGATACGCGACAGCGTACCCTTCGCGGCGGTCGCATGGCAGGCGATGATCGACCGTCCGCCCTCGGACGCCACCGCGCCGCGCACGAAATCGAGCTGCCCGCCCGATCCGGTATATTGCCGCCCGCCCAGATATTCCGAACAGCACGCGCCCATCAGGTCGACCTGCAACGTCGCGTTGACCGACACCATCCCCGGGTTCTGCGCGATCACATAAGGGTCGTTCACATAATCGACCGGATAGGCGGCTGCCGCCGGGTTGCGGTCGATAAAGCGATAGGTATCGGCATCCCCCATCGCAAAGGCGAACACCGTCTCTCCGGTGTGGATCGCCTTGCGCGCGTTTGTGACGATCCCCTTCTGCATCAGCCGCGCAAGGCCCGGCGTGAACATTTCAGTGTGCACGCCCAGGTCGCGATGCCCCGCCAGCGCTTCGCACACCGCGTTAGGCAGCGCACCGATTCCCATCTGCAACGTCGCGCCGTCGCGGACCATCTCGGCGATATAGCCGCCGATCGCACGGTCCTCGGCCCGCGGCGCAACCTCCGGCACCGCCAGCAACGGCACGTCATGCTCGACGATCGCGGTCACGCGCGAAACATGGATGGTCGAACGGCCGCCGGTATGCGGCATGTTCGGATTGACCTCCAGGATCACCCGCTTGGCCGTGTTGGCCACTGCCACGCTGTAATCGGGATTGGTGCCGAAGCTGAAATTGCCTTCGCCGTCCATCGAGGAGACGGTCGCCACCAGCGTATCGACCCCGACTTCGTGCGTCAGGACGCGCGGCACCTGCTGAAAGCTCGACGAGATGAATTCGACGGTGCAGCCCGCATCCTCCAGCGCACGCTCCACGCCGCTGTGGAACAGGCTGTACGGACGGATGCGGCCGTTGAGTTCGGGGCGCAGTACCGTCTTTCCGGCAATCGCGGTGGAAAGCATGTAGTAGAGCGAAATCGCTTCGAACGTTCCCGCCTCGGCCCGCGCGGCGATCGCTGCCAGCAATGCCGGCGGCTGCCCCACGCCCAATGCCATCGCAACCTTCGCGCCCGAAGGGATCATCGCTGCTGCGCTGGCCGCATCGGTCAGGCGTTCACGGTAAAGCGTTTCGAAATCCACTGGCTCTGGTCTCCCCTTTTTCAAAAGCCCGGGACGGGCCGGCAGGGGGCTTGATAATGTCACCAGCGCGATTTGTGGACCCTACGGAAATCTCCGATGGCGCGGCGGGCACGCCGGCTTGTCCCGCAACAGGCGACGGGCGCCCTTCTGCCGGACGCCCGCCCCCGATCATATCCGATATTATCGTTTCGCTGCCGTCGCTTATCCCGACCGGCCGCCGCAGTTCGCGCAATCAGCGCGGCGCCACCGAAACGGTCAGCAGGTCGGTATAGACCCCCGCGCGCTTGCCCGCGACCGATCCGATCACGAACTGCATCGGCAGCGAATCGGTCATCGGGCCGTTGCCGCCCGACTGATAGGTCGAAATGCCGGTCAGCGGCATCGTCTGGTTGCCGATCACCAGCTGATACGGGATGCTCCAGTCGGTACCGACAAGCCGCAGCTGTCCCTGGTTCCGCGACTCGACGTCGACACGATAGGCGCGCGTGCTCGAAACGCGCAGCTGCAACGGAACCTGGCTGACCCCTTCGGTCAGGTCGCCCAGGTCGACCAGCGCCTGGCCACCGCTGCGGCGATACGCTCCCGAAAGCCCCAGCACGGCCGAGGGAAGCACGTTGATCCCCAGCACCAGCGAGCGCGATGCGAGCTGTTGCCCGGTGCCGCGTGCTTCGGCGGACACCGTCACGCGCTGCGTGAAGCTGCCGTCGGCACGGATGGCGTCCTCGTTGACCGCAAGCTGGTAACGGACGATCTGCTGCCCGCCGGGGGTCACCACCACCGGCCGCGTCGTGACGCCCTGGATCGTGCGCCCAGACGTCGGCGTGACGTTGGTGTTGTTGAACTGGTCGAGCAGCGTGTAGCCGATCCGGCCGGTCCGCCCCTCGCTCGTCAGCCCGAACGACTCCTGATCGAGCAGGAAGACCGGGTTGAACGCGCATGCAGCCCGGCCGTCGTTGCTGAAGGTCAGGTCGAACGTGGCGATCGGGCTGGTCGATCCGAAGGGGTCGTACCCCTGGATGATCCAGTTGCTCGCGCTGCTGTCGATCCGCAGCTGGCAGGCCGCGGGGCGCGCGGCAAGCCCGCTCTGCGCCTGCGCCGGCAGCGCCGCGAAGGCCAGGCCCGCGGCCAGCGCCGCGACGGAGGTGAGGCTCTTCATCATCGCTCAATTCCCTCCCTTGAGCACGATCGTCTTGAGGTCGACGAGCCCGGTGGTATCCTCGGGCACGGTAAATTCGAACATCGTCTGCCCGCCCGCAAGCTCGACGCGATAACGCACCCCGGGGCGCAGGTTCTGGATGGCGAAGCGGCCGACCGAGTTGGTGAAGAAGGGCAGCGGCTCCTTGTCCTTGCCGTCCGCGGCGAATACCCGCCCGCCGACCAGGCTCAGCGGCTTGCCTTCGCCCACCATCAGCACGCCTGCCGCGCTCACGAACGCATCGGTGCCGATCCGCAGCTTGTAGCCGCTGTGATAGGGCGGATTGACGTGGACGACGCCGTCGCCGACGTCATAGCCCGGCGGCGGGTTCTCGACGTCGTACTGGATCGGCTGGTCGACATAGGAGCTGAGGTACGAATTGACCGCCCCGCCCCACACGCCGCTCTTGCTCATATATTCGTTGCTGGCGAGCGATTGCCCCGCCACCACCGCATGTCCGCGCAGATTTTCGTGCGGATAGAGCACGGCGAAACTGTCGTTGATCCGTCGCCCGATCCCGAAAGCCCCGTCCGCGAACGCGATCGAGGTGCCGACGCGCAGCGCGGTGACGTTCTGCGACCCGAAGGACGAGAAGTCGGGGCCATAGCTCGAATGCGACAGCGTCGCGTCGAAGCGATTGGCGATATAGTCGACAAAGCCCTGGCCCGTCACCGAATCGCCGTCGCGCGTCGCCACCGCGCCATAGCCGAGGCTGCCGATGCGGTTCGACGACGAATGCAGATAGGACAGCGAACTGACATCCGAGCTGCTGTCATGCCGCGCCTCGAGCCGGTCGCGATAGCTCGGCTGGAACACCAGCGAGATGTTGAAGCCGAACCCCTTCGCGCGGCCGATCGAGCTGTCGAACTTGGTATATTCGACGCCCGCGCGCAGGCTCAGCCGCGGATTGAAATAATAGTTGCCCGACGCGCCGATGCGATAGCTGTCGCCGCGGTCGCCGCGACTGTGCAGGTAATTGCCCGAGAACAGCAGCGACAGGTCGGTCGTGATCGCGCGCGTATACTGGCCCGAAAAGTTGATCGCGTTCACATTGTCGGCTTCGGGCGACGACAGGAACGCATAGCGCCGCGACAGATAGTCGACGCGCAGGCTTGCCGAATCGACCAGACCGCCGCGGTCGATGATCTGGTCGAGCCCGACGCCCGCCGAAACGCCCTCGCCCACGTCGCGCGAATGGCTGACGCCGCCGTCGAGCAGGATGCGCGTGCCGCCGCGCAGCACGAACTGCGTCTGCGCGGTCAGCGTCTGGACGCGGGCGCTCGCCTGCACGCCCACCCCCACCGCGGGGGCATTGACAAAGGCCTTGCGGAAAAAGCCCGAAAAGGCGACCGGACCATTATATTTCGGCGAACGCCCGAAATTGGTGCTCGTCGGCCCGAGATAGGCGCCATACTCATAGTCGCCCGGCACCAGGTCGATCGGATCGAGATACGAGCTGTACGAGACCGTCTGGACGCCGCCCGACGCATCGCGAACCTCGATCTGCACGTCGTTGCTGCCCGCGACCAGCGGCAGCGCGGTGAAGTCATAGGAACCGGCATCGAGCCGCAGCTCGCGATAAAGGACGCCGTTGCGCAGGATGCGCACACTCGAATCGCGCTGGAGCACCAGTTGGCGGTTGCCCTGGAGCACCGACGATCGATACGGGTCGAACCGGCGGCGCTGGCGTGTCACGCCGATACCGCCCATCTGGATAAAGCCCTGCTGCCCGCGCACTTCGGGGCTCAGGTCGCCCAGGAACCAGCGGCGATAATCGCCCGGTTCGTCATAGACGAGCCGCGCATAGGTGCGATCGAACACATAGGGCGCGTCGCTGGTAAAGCCGCGCTGCGCGAACTGGCCGTCGCCTTCGAACACGATGCCGCCGTAACGGATCGCGCCGTTCAGGTTGACGGTCGGCGGCGCGTTGTTCTCGCCCTTCCAGTTATAGGCCTCGAGCGCGTTGATGTTGAGGAACGCCGCGAACGAAGCCGGCATCAGGTCGGGCTTCTCGTCCTCGGGCTTGCTCATCCGGAACAGCTTCTCGACGGCGCGCTGGCCCGGGTCGATCGTCAGCACGACCACGGCCAGGCTACTCGGATCATATTCGAACGAGATGCCGAGCGCGGCGAGATCCTCGGCCGTGAAACGGTCGAGCGAGGCGAGCTTTGCGGCCACCTGCGCGTTGGCGGCCTCGCTCAGCAACGGCCGGATCAGCGACAGGAACGCCTTCGAGTCGACCAGCAGCCGGTCGTCATAGGTCAGGCGGATCGGCAGGTCGCCGAGCATCCGGCGCCGGAACATCAACGGCACCGTCAGGTCCATGTCCCGGTCATACGGGTTGATGTCGGGCCGGCCATATTTGCCGATCGGCAGCTTACCGATCGAATCCTGGCCGAGCACGGGCAGGCCCGGATTGGCCGGCGGCGGCGTGTCCGGCCCCTTGGGCGCGGGCGATGCAGGGGCGCCGGGCAACGGCACCGGCACCTGCTGCTGTTGAGAGGTGGGACGCGGCGGATTCTTGCCGGGGAGCGGAACCGACACCTGCGCCGCGGCGCTGCCACTGATGAGGCAGAACCAGGCGCTTGCGCTCAGTAGCGTTCCCTTGGTCACTTCAGGAACTTGACCTTGATCGGGCCAGGCCCGAACGCCTTCGCAAGCGGCAACTGATAGGTGCGAACCCCGTTGCCGCCGGGCACATAGCCGCTGCCGATAACGCGGCTCAGATCCTCGGGCGCGATGATGAAGCGCATCGGCTTGCCCTCGGTATCGGTGCCCTCGATCACCCAGCGCAGCACCGACATCATGGCATGGCGGCGACCGGTGTTCTTCAGCGTGATCTCGACGCCGGGTACCTTGGGCGGCAACGGATCGCCCTGCTTGGCCGCGGGCGGCTGATAGTCGATCGGCTTGGCCGATTCGGTCGTGACGTTCGGCGTCGCGCCCGGCGGGGCGACGACGACCAGCGCCTTCATGTGATAGACGACCTGGACCTGCGCGCCGCCGGCCTGATCGACCGCGACGGGCAGCTGGTTGACCGAAAGATAATAAGCGCGCGAGGTCGGCATGTCGGTCGGCCCGGCCCATTGCAGGCGAACGACCTGACGGCCGCCCTGCGGCAGCACGCCCTGCGGCGGAAAGACGATGAAATCGCCATCGGCGGGCGTCTCGGTCGTGTGACCGGCGGCGTCGAACTCGACCTGGGTGATTCGCGTCTCGAAGGCGAGGTTGCCCGAGTTCATGTTCTGAACCTCGACCCGCGCGGTCGCGTCGGTTCCCGTCGTCGTCATCTCGACGACCATCGGCGACACCCGCATCGCATAGACGGCGGAAATCGCCGAAACCGATGCCACGACGGCGGTCGCAACAGCGGCGCGCCTCATTCCTTTAGAAAGACTGGCAAACACTGGATCGCCCCCACCCCATTTATTGTTCGACGACCTAACAGCAGATGCAGATTAAGGTTGACCTAATGAAACGAGGGGAGAGGTAAGGCCCTCCCCCCTCGCCATTGCTACCTGGCCTCAGGAATTAGAGGGCCTTGAGCTCGACGGTCAGCGTGTCGGTGTAGCTGCCGGCGACCAGCGCCTTGCTGGGGACCGGCGCCGCGATGTTCAGCGTCATGTCCGAGCGCCACGCGCCACCGTTCCACACCTTCGACGCTTCGTTGGCGGCAACGCCGACGGTCTGGGTGGTGCCGGCCGCACCCGCCGACTGGTTGGTCGTGCCGGTGAAGAGCACGGTCGCCGAGTACGGGATGTTCGCCTGGAACTCGTTGCTGTCATAGCCGCCGGCAGCGTTGTTCTTCAGGCCCGACGTGCCGTTCGACTTCGTGACGGTGACCGAGTTGTTGAAGTTGCAGCCCGCAGTCGTCGTCGTGACGGTGGCGGTCGCCGGAGCACGCATGTCGAACGCGTCGTTGGCGGTGGTGTTCGCCTGGGTGTTCACGCCGATCGTGCCGAAGTCCAGCGTGTGGCTGGTGGTGTTGCCGCCGTAGTACGAGCAGTCCTTGGTCACCGCGCCCTTGATGAGCCAGGTGTTGGTGACGGTCGGGCTGGCGGTCTCGACGTTGCCAGCAGCGAAGCCGGCTTCACCATAGGCAGCACCGGTCGGCGTCGGGAAGAAAATGCCCGTGGTCCCGATGGTGACGTTGGCGAACGAGTCCGCCTGAGCGACGCCGGTCGACGAAAGCAGCGCGACAACGGCGGCCGAAACGATCTTCTTCATAACATAATCCCCACTAGTTTGTGCCGGCGGTCGATGGTCTAGACCAGACGGCAACGGTTTTGCCAAATAACGCTTACTTAACTTTTAGCAACCCAAAAGCGACAACCGCAGCTCCGGTTTGCGTCTCAATTTGGCGCAAGTTACTATTTACTATGGACGCGCCTCACCCTTCGCCGAATGGAACTTCCATCCGGCGCAACTCGACCCGAAATTGAAAATCTTAACTCAGTTGGGGGCGACCGTGATTTCGATCACCTCTCCATATTGACCCGCAAGCAGCCCGGCCTCGCTCGTCGGCGTCGCCACCGCGAGCCGCAGCATCAGGCCGTCCATGGCGATTCCGCCCTGGCTCGAAATCGACTGGCCGGCGGCGAGCAAGCGCCCCTCAAAGGCCCGCGACACGATCGCGGCCTGCGGCCGTCGAACCGGCAGTTCGACGTCAAGGTTGTATGCAACCGACCCGGCATAGGGGCCGACGCCCAGCGGGTGGTCCGCATTCACCAGTGCGCCGTTCTGCGCCTTGATCTTCATCGTGAAGGGGACGTTGCAGTCGAACTGGATCTTCTGTGCCGCCGCAAGCCCAGGCCGGGTCAGGTCGCCCAGATCGGTCGTGGCGATCGACCCCAGCGCACAATGCTGCTGGACACGCCCCTGCACCGCGATCTCGACCGACTTCACATTGGCGATGTCCTGCGCCGCAGCCGGCGTCGCCACGACGATCAGGCCAAACCCGGCCACCGCTGCCAGCGCAGCGCCGCGACCCAGCTTGCCGATTCGGGCCGATCCGACCCCGCGAAGCGCCGCGCTGTCGCGCTGTTCGCCCGCCCTGGCTATGGAACGCATCTCCAATCCCCCGCTCCGTTCCTCACTAAAGCCTTACTAATGGATTGCGGGGTTACTTGTCTAATCAATAAAAGGTTAACGTCAGAAAATTTAGCAAACCGTTGTTTTTCAGCGCATTTTGCAACGGTCGCGCTCAGGCGCAGTCACCAGAACCATCGAACAGGACTAACGTTTTAAGATAACGAACAAAGTTAATAGATGGTTTTCTTACTAACGTTGCTTGCAACCTCTCAGCGATTCGCAAGAATAACCGAAGATTAACTACTCGTTAATCTTTTCGTTGGATGATTTTGCGGCAGTCACTTTGGGTGTTCGGACAATGCTGGTACGTTCGATTTCGAGGCTTTCGGTGGCAAGCCTCCTTCTCGTGAGTAGCGCACTTGGTGCCGAGCCAGTGGCGCAGAGCACGTTTCAATTGCGTCTTAACGTGCCGCTAGTTTGCACGGTCTCGCATCAGGCGAATATCGCGCCGGCGGGAAACGGGTACCAACTTGGCGAGCTCCACGAATTCTGCAATTCCCCCAGCGGTTATCAATTGACCGTAAATTACGCGCCCGGATCGATGCGTGGCGCGACGATTTCGCTGGGTGACGAACGGGTGATTCTCGACGGTTCGGGGCGCGCGGTGATCAGCCAGGCGCCCGGCCCCCGGATTCGCGACCGTCAGATCTATGCGGAACCCGGTCCGGACGGTTTCGATACCGATCGAATCGATTTCGCGGTCCAGACCAACTGATTCTTGCGTGGACGGCGCGCCCGATCGGCGCGCCTGTCCCGTTTTGGCGCTTTGGCCCGCGCCGCGCCGCGCTTCCCCGCTGTTGCCACGCCACGCCCTGTTTTAGAGACGGGCGCCATGATGCGCGGGGGCCCTTCTGAACCATTGCCGGACGTCGTCGAGACGCTGATCGAGGGGCAGGCCATGCTCGCCTCGTCGCTCTATATCGAACTCGTCAATCTCGGCCTGATCGATAGGCGCGCCGCGGCCGATCGGTTGCGCGCGCTCGCGACGCTGGCGGCCAGCCCGCTTCAGCAGCACCCCGAAGTCGCCGCGGCGCTCGCGGCGCGAATCGATCGTTACGCTGCAGGAATCGATGCGGCGGCGGCAGCCGATGCCGATCCACGCACCCGGTTGCGGGTGATCGAGGGCGGCCGCCTCTAATCCGGCGGTTGCGTCCGCCCGCTTGGGCGGCGGACCGGAACTCAAGCGGTGCGCAATGCCTCGGGTTCGGCTGCGGTGCGGTTGCGGCAATACTCGGTCTTGAGCGCCCAGCCCTGGCCGCGGATCGACTGGATGAAATCGCGTCCGCCGCTTGCGAGCTTGAGCTTCTGCCGAAGTTTCGAAACGAACACGTCGATCGCGCCGTTCGACGCGGCCGGTCCCTGCGGATACAGCACCTTCAGGATCGTCTCGCGCGAAACCGCTTCGGGCATCGCCGCCCACAGGGTGTCGAGGATCGTCCGCTCGGTCTCGGTCAGCCCCAGCTGGCGCCGGCCGACCCGATAGGCCTTTTCATCGGGACGGTAGATCAGCGAACGCATATACTCGTCGCCGGTCTGTCGGGCGCGCGGCGCGCTCTCGAGCGCGGCGAGCACCAGGCTGACCAGTTCGTCGCGGTGCGTATGGAGCACCTCGCCCAACCGGCTTTCGGTGTCGCCCACGGGCACGTCGCGCATCGTGGCGCTCACCTGGCGGACGACCGCCAGCGTCTCCTCGATTTCGCGCTTGGCACGCTCAAGTCGCGCCTCGCAGTCGAGCAGCAGCTGAGGGAGCGCTTCATTCTCTTTCGACACGGGACTTCCGATCAGAACGCAACTCGATCTGTCTTATTATTACGATTAGTTAACGGGAGGTAAAGACGCGGGCTTCCGGCGATGGTTCCGCGGCTCTTCCGGATTAAATATTGCGATACGCGCGCTTCCGGCTGCGAACGGCAAGAAGGCGCCGGCCCGTGGGGCCGACGCCTTGCCATGCAATCCGCCGCCGTGCCGGCGCAATCCGTCTCAGCGGCAGCTTCCGCCGCGCTCGACCTCGCGACCGACGAGGGCACCCACGCCCGCGCCGATGATGCCGCCGGTCGTGCTCGGACCGCGCCACGAGCTGCCGCGGCCGACCTCGCGCCCCAGCAGGCCGCCGGCAATGGCGCCGACGATCGCGCCGGTGGTCCCGCTCGAGCAGCGCTGGTCGTAATAGCGGCGATCATAATAGCGGCGGTCATAGCGATAGACCGGGCGCGGCGCCGGGCGATAATAGCCTGCATAGGGGTTGCCGCGGACGTCGCGATACTCACGATAGTCGCGATAGCCGTCGCCATAGTCACGATATTCGCGCACTTCGCGCTCGTAACGGTAATCCTGCGCCGCCGCAGGGGTCGCGGCGATCCCGCCGATCGCGACGGTTGCGGCCAGGGCGGCAGTGACCAGCGACTTCATCATCGTCTTCCTCCTCGCATGGCGAAGGCTGCTTGCCTTCCCTCGATGGAGCCCTTTTCGCACAACCAGCCTGCGCCGAGCCTGAACGCGGCGGTTAGGTTGCGTTCAGCCACGCCGGTTCGTCGCGGGGCGGCCCCGCCCCGGCGCAGCGATTTCGGCGCCCCTTGCGGAACAAAGCCTGATTCCGGCCCGTTCGTGTCGGGCAAGTGGGAGAAGCGCGATGTACGATTTCGGCCTTCGCCAGGCGCTGTCGGGGTATCGACTCGGATACAGGCTGCATCAGACCAATATTTGCCCGGGCTGCGGCCGTGCGCACTGGATGGTGGGTCGCATTACCGCCGAATGCGCCTTCTGCGCCACCGCGCTCCCGCTGGTCGGCGGCGCCGCATCGGGACCGGGCGTGATTCGCAGGCACAATGTCGCCATGGCGTCACCTTTGGCGGCTTGACTGGCTCCCGGCGCATCCGCGCCCGGTCAACGATAAGAAAGTCGAGGAGCCTGGAATGACCAACATCTCGGTGACGTCGCCGATCGAACGCATCGCGCGGGTGATTGCGGCCGATGCGATCAGCGCCAACGGCAAGGGCGGCGACCTCAGCGCCGGCCGCACGGTCGATGCCTGCTGGCGGTACGAGACCGATCGCGCACTCGCGGTGCTGCGCACGATTCGCGAGCCCACGCCCGAAATGGTCGAGGCAGGCCGCGGCGCCGGCCCCGACCCTGCCGCAATCTGGAGCGCGATGATGCGCGCCGCGATCGAGCAGCACCTCACCATGGGCTGTTGAGCGCCGTCACGCCGGCTTGCGCCATCGGCGCGCGAGCGGGGTCACATCCCGCTGCGCGCCGTCTCCACATCATCCGGCTTGGCCTGCGCCGTGTGCAGCTTGGCGAGCAGCGTGTCGGGCGTCACACCGCTCAACGCGGCCTGCAGCTTGTTGACGAAGCCCGACACGACATGCGCCCGCCCCGCCTTCATCGCGGCCCAGCCGTCCGCCGCGACCTTGGCGGGATCGGCCTTTTCCGCCTCGCCCACCGGCGTGTCGAGCATCCCGGCCCGCCGGAAGAACTCGGTCTCGGTCGGTCCCGGCATCAGCACGGTCACATTGACGCGGCTGTCCTTCAACTCCTCGCGCAACGCATAGGCGAGGCTGTCGAGATACGCCTTGCTGGCGTTATACACCGCCTGCCAAGCGCCGGGGATCAGCCCTGCAATCGACCCGGTGATCAGCACCGAACCCGCGTCGCGCGCGACCATCTGCTGCAACACCTTCTGGAGCAGATAGGTGGTGCCGACGATGTTGGTGTCGATCAGCCGCCGCCAGTCGGCGACCGGCTGTTCCAGAAAGCCGTGGCCCAGGCCCAGCCCGGCATTGGCGACCAGAATATCGATCGGCCGGCCGCGCGCGGCGGCGATCAGCCGGTCGTTGCCCTCGATCGTGGCGAGGTCGGCCTCGATCGCCTCCACCGTTCCGCCCTGCCCCGCCAGTTCGCCGGCGGCGGCATCGATCTGCGGCTCGTCGGCAACGACGATCAGGTCATATCCCTCGCCCGCGGCGATCCGCGCCAGCTCGCGCCCGATTCCCGAAGATGCGCCGGTGATGACGGCAAGTCCCTGTGCCATGGTTCCACTCCTCAGACGGTTTCGAGGCCGGGCTTGAGCACGACCTTGGTGCAATGGTCCTGTTCTTCCTTGAACATGCGATAGCCTTCGGGCGCCTGCTCGAGTGGCAGGCGGTGCGAAATGAGGAAGGTCGTGTCGATCTCGTCCTCGGCGATCATCTCGAGCAGTTGCGGCAGATATCGCTGGACGTGCGTCTGCCCGGTCTTGAGCGTCAGCCCCTTTTCCATCACCGCGCCCATCGGGAACTTGTCGACAAAGCCGCCATAGACCCCCGGCACCGAAACGCGGCCGCCCTTGCGGCACGCCAGGATCGCCTGGCGCAGCGCGTGCGGCCGCTCGGTGCCGAGAAAGGTCGACGCCTTGATCTGGTCGATCACATTGTCGACGAAGAAGCCGTGGCTCTCCAGCCCGACGGCGTCGATCACCGCGTCGGGGCCGATCCCGCCGGTCATCTCCATCAGCGCCTCATAGGTGTCGGTGGTCTCGAAATTGACGGTCTCGGCCCCGAAACCGGCGGCGAGTTCCAGCCGGTGGGGGAAATGGTCGATCGCGATCACGCGATAGGCACCCATCTTGAACGCCGACTGGACCGCGAACAGTCCCACCGGTCCGCATCCCCACACCGCTACCGTGTCGCCCGGCTCGATCATGGCGTTTTCGGCTGCCATCCATCCCGTCGGCAGGATGTCCGAAAGGAACAGCACCTTGTCGTCGTCCAGCCCGTCGGGGATCACGATCGGCCCGGCGTCCGAATAGGGGACGCGCACATATTCGGCCTGTCCGCCGGGATAGCCGCCGGTCAGGTGCGAATAGCCGAACAGCCCGGCCATCTCGTGCCCGTACAGCGTCTGGCCCAGATTCTGGTTCTCGGCCGGGTTGGAATTGGCGCACGCCGTATGTTGCTGCTTCTGGCAGAAAAAGCACTGGCCGCACGCGATGACGAACGGCACGACCACGCGCTGCCCCTTCTTCAGCGTCGAATTCGGCCCCACCTCCTCGACGACGCCCATGAACTCGTGCCCCAGTATGTCCCCCTTCTCGAGCGTCGGGATATAGGCATCGTACAGGTGCAGGTCCGACCCGCAGATCGCCGTCGAGGTGATCCGGATGATCGCGTCGCGCGCGTTGAGGATCTGGGGATCGGGAACGGTTTCCATCCGCACATCGTGCTTGCCGTGCCAGGTGAGTGCGCGCATCGGTATCTCCGGGGATAGGGACTGGTCGGTTGCACGGGCGCACGGCGCGCCCGCGGGCGGGTCAGGAATCCGACGGCGGATTGGGGGGCGACGAGGTCGCGATCTCGCCCGTCTCCATCAGCTGCTTGAAACGCTTGAGATCACGCGTCGCGCTGATCTGCGGCTCCTTCTGCGTCAGCGCGGCGACCGCCCTGCCGATAAAGCCCATCGGCGCGTCATACGCGATCACCGCGCGCACCCAGGTGCCGCGCCCCGGCGGCGCATCGCGAAACTCGACGCGTCCGCTGTTGCGAACATCGGCATCGGGCGCCGACTCCCACGCGAACACCCGCCCCGGTTCGTCCTCGGTGACGATCGCATCCCATTCATACCTGCCGTTGGGACCGCGTACCTTCCAGCGGGACCGGCGCGCATCGAGCACCGACACCGCCTCCACATTCTCCATGAATCGCGCCAGGTTCGCGAAGTCGCGCCAGAAGGCATAGAGTTCGTCGCGCGGGCGGTCGATCGTCAGCGTCGGGCCCCACACGGTGTTCTCCCCGCGCGGCGCGGCACCGGCCTGTGTCGCCCGGTCCTTAGCCAGATAGTCGGGGGCGTCATCGCGCACGTCGCTCATGATCCGGTTACTCCTCGGGCAACCTCTGGGGCATCGGGATAGTCCTCTGGCAACGCCTTGCCCTGGTTCTTGACGGCCTGGCGTTCGTTGCCGGTCAGCGCCGGATCGTCGTCCGGCCCTTCGATCGCAGAGCGGCGATCCTTCGCGCCGCCTTCGGAAAGGCGCTTGTCGTCAGCCATGCGGCATCTCCTCGCGCGGCGACGGTGGAGCCGTCGGCGCGGTTCGCGGGGTTGGCAATGTCGGCTCGTATGGTGCGCCCGGGAATGGTGGCCGGGCGCTCGCCAAGGAAAACCAATGGGTTGGTTGCCCGTTCCGCGCGCCCGGCGAATATGTCGCCGTCGCGGCGATCGGCGCGACGAGGCGCATGGCCCACACGACGGGCGGCGCTCAGTCGCCGGGGCCGAGCCGCTCCAGATAGGCCGCGGCGACCCAGCCGGTGACGCGCGGGTCGCTGTTCGAACGCTCGACCTCGACGAAACCGCCCGTCTGCGGCGCTCCCGTCGCGCGCAACCGCGTATCGGGTGTCAGCCGGTCGATCACCGCCGCGTCACCGGCCGGCGCCGCGCGCAGGTTGAGCCGCCCGCCCGCGGTCGCCACCCGGTATCGGTGTCGCGGCACCCATTCGGTCACGCGCGCCGCCCGGCGCAGGAAATCGCGGAAATTCTCGCCATAATAGCGGCCGTCCGCATCGCGGAACCCCTGTTTGAGCCCCTTTGCCGGGTCATAGCGCCCGCTATTGTACGCGATCGCCACCGCGCAGCGTTCGCGCTCGTTCAGCGTCGCACGGTCCGCCCACCCCAGCCGGCGCTGCGCCGCCCGCAGTTCGCCGACGCATTTGGCCGCAGTTGCCTCGATCTGCGCATAGCGTTGCTCGAGGAAATAGTCCGGATCGCTCCGGAAGAACTGCAGGTCATACTGGAACAGCCCGAACCCGTGGCAGAACGTGTCGGGCTTCGCTGCCGCACCGGCATAATCGGGAATATATCGCGCCAGGTCGATCAGCGCCGCGCGCGCGATCGCGAACATCCGCTCGCCCTGCAGCGCCGCCTCCAGCTCGGCGCGGCTGCGTGGAAAGGCGCGGCGCGAATCGATCGTGTCGCCGACGCACAGTGCAAGGATCCGTTCGGTCGAAAGCGCGCGGGTCCGCAGCCGCTGCCACAGATAGCCGGTTTCCTGGCACGCGATCGCGGTCAGCATGTCCAGGTCGAACGGCGTTCCCGCGACCGCCGCCGCGATCGCCTCGCCGAAGCTCGCCTTGAACCAGCCTATATCCGCGGCATTGGGCATCTCGGTCCCTATCGGAGACGGTGACAACGCGGAAACCGGCCGCCGGGCGGCGCGGGCGCAGTCTATCACGCCGCCGCCCCGCCACAAGCATGCGGCCGCAAACCCGCCATGCGCCCCCCGGTTGCACCGGCGCACGCCTGCGCTATGGGATGGGACCATGGAACACACCGCCCCGCTCACGCTCTACAATTCGCTCTCGCGCAGCCTTGAGCCCTTCGCGCCGCTCGATCCCGAAAAGGGCGTGCGTGTCTATTCGTGCGGGCCGACGGTCTACAACTATGCCCATCTCGGCAATCTGCGCGCCTATGTCTTCACCGACACGCTGGGGCGCGTGCTGCGATGGAAGGGCTATCCGCTCACGCACGTCATCAACATCACCGATGTCGGCCACCTCACCTCCGACGCCGATGCGGGCGACGACAAGATGGAGGCCGCCGCGCGTGCCCAGTCGCGCAGCATCTGGGACATCGCCGCGCATTACACGGCCGCGTTCAAGCAGAACCTGCGCGACCTCAACATTCTCGACCCGTCGCGCTGGTCGGTGGCGACCGATCATATCCAGGAAATGATCGCCTTCGCCGAAAAGATCGCGCCCGAGCATTGCTACGAACTCGACAGCGGGCTCTATTTCGACGTCGCGACCGTTCCCGATTATGGCCGCCTCGCCGGCGCGCAGGACGACGCCGCCGAAGGGCGCATCGATCCGGTCGCGGGCAAGCGCCATCCGCAGGACTTCGCGATCTGGCGCAAGTCGCCGCCGGGCGAGCAGCGCCAGATGGAATGGGACTCGCCCTGGGGCAAGGGCGCGCCGGGCTGGCATCTCGAATGCTCGGTGATGAGCCTCAAATATCTCGGCGCGCCGTTCGACATCCATACCGGCGGGATCGACCATCGCGAGATCCATCATCCCAACGAGATCGCGCAGAACCAGGCCTATTGCGGCTGCGGCCAGCCCACCGGCTTCACCGGCGCGCGCTTCTGGCTGCACAACAACTTCCTCGTCGATCGCCAGGGCAAGATGTCGAAGTCGAAGGGCGGCTTCACCACGCTTCAGTCGCTCATCGACGCGGGCGTGCACCCGCTCGCCTATCGGCTGCTCTGCCTTCAGGCGCATTATCGCAGCGAACTCGAATTTTCGGGCGAGCATGTCGCCGCCGCGCTCACCCGGCTCAAGCGGCTGGTGATGTCGGTCGCGGCGCTGCGCACGCGCGCGGGCGATGCGGCGGGCCAGGTGCTCGAACCCTGGGTCAAGCGCCTCGACGAGGCGGTGTCGGACGATCTCAACACCGCGCGTGCGCTCGCGCTGCTCGACGAGCTGCTCGGCGAAAAGCGGATCGCCCCGGCCGACCGGCTGGCGACGCTTGCCGAATTCGACCGGGTGCTCGGGCTCGAACTGCTCACGCTCGATCGCGCCGCGCTTCGCCTGCGCCCCGCCGGCGCCACGATCGACGCCGCTGCGATCGAGGCGCGGCTCGCCGAACGCCGCGAGGCGCGCGTCGCCAAGGACTTCGCCCGCTCCGATGCGCTGCGCGACGCGCTCGCCGCGGACGGGGTCGAGGTGATGGACGGCGATCCGCTCGGCTGGGACTGGAAGCCCGCACTCTGAAAGCGATTACTCTGATCGCGTAATTGCACTTGCGCGCGCTTACCCAGATCGGGTAAGCGCGCTCGCATGACGACACTCGCCGGTACCAAGATTCGCCGTTTCCGTGAAGAACGTGGCCTCACCCGCGCCGCCTTTGGCGCGTGGTTCGACACTGCGGGCAGCACGGTTCAGGGCTGGGAAAGCGACGGCAAGCGCGCAAATGCGCGCGTCATGAACCAGATCGCCGCGATCGGCATCGCCGATCATGCCGATTGGAACGTCACCGTGCGCGATACGGAGAGCCTGATGGCCGCCAACTGGACTCCCGATAGCTGGACGCAGTTCGAGGCGCGCCAGCTCCCGCAATATCCCGATGCGGGTGCGCTCGACGCCGCCACGCGCCAGCTCGGCACCTTCCCGCCGCTCGTCTTCGCGGGCGAGGCGCGCGCGCTGACGCAGGAGCTGGCCCGCGTCGCGCGCGGTGAGGCGTTCCTGCTCCAGGGCGGCGACTGTGCCGAGACCTTCGCCGAGTTCCACCCGAACAACATCCGCGACACCTTCCGCGTCATCCTCCAGATGGCGGTCGTGCTCACCTTCGCCTCCAAGCTGCCGACGGTGAAGGTCGGCCGCATGGCCGGCCAGTTCGCCAAGCCGCGCTCGGCCGATGTCGAGGTGCAGGACGGCGTCGAGCTGCCCAGCTATCGCGGCGACAATGTCAACGACATCGCCTTCACGCCCGAGGCGCGCACGCCCGATCCGCAACGCATGATCCAGGGCTATTCGCAGTCGGCCGCGACGCTCAACCTGCTGCGCGCCTTTGCCCAGGGCGGCTATGCCAATCTGCATCAGGTCCAGCGCTGGACGCACGACTTCATGGACAAGAGCCCCTGGGCGCAGAAATATTCGGCCCTCGCCGGCCGGATCGGCGAGGCGCTCGACTTCATGGAGGCGTGCGGGATCAACCCGGAAACCGTCCCCCAGCTCAAGGGCACGCAGTTCTACACCAGCCACGAGGCGCTGCTCCTCCCCTATGAGCAGGCGCTGACGCGGCAGGACAGCCTCACCGGCGACTGGTACGACACCAGCGCGCACATGCTGTGGATCGGCGACCGCACCCGGTTCGAGGGGTCGGCGCATGTCGAGTTCCTGCGCGGCATCGGCAACCCGATCGGGATGAAGTGCGGCCCCAGCCTCGAACCCGACGCGCTGCTGCGCCTGCTCGACACGCTCAACCCCGCGCGCATCCCCGGGCGGATCACGCTCATCACGCGCTACGGCCATGACAAGATCGAGCGCGGCCTCCCGCCGCTCGTCCGTGCGGTCAAGCGCGAAGGGCATCCGGTGGTGTGGAGCTGCGACCCGATGCACGGCAACGTCATCAAGGCCGCCAACGGCTTCAAGACGCGCCCGTTCGATCGCATCCTCGACGAAGTGCGCGGCTTCTTCGCCGTGCACCGCGCCGAGGGCACGTTCGCCGGCGGCATCCATGCCGAAATGACCGGGCAGAACGTCACCGAATGCACCGGCGGCGCGATCGACATCACCGAACAGGCGCTTGCCGATCGCTATCACACGCATTGCGATCCGCGGCTCAATGCGGGGCAGAGCCTCGAACTTGCGTTCCTGCTCGCCGAAATGCTCAACGCGGAAATGGCCGAGCGCCGCCGCGCGGCGGCCTGACGCGGCGCCGGCGGCGGGGGGCGCCTCGCCCCTCCTCGCCGGCCGCCGGCCTCAAAAGGCGCTCTTGCCGAACTCCTGCCGCGTCACCGGATGGCTCGTCGAAAGCCCGCCGTCGACGACCCATGCCTGTCCGTTGACATAGCTTGCCTCGTCGGATGCGAGGAACAGCGCCACGCGCGCAATCTCCTCGGGTCGCCCCGCGCGGCGCAGCGGGTTGAGCTGGCCCAGCCGGTCCTCCTTGCCGCGCTCGCGCGCATAATCGAACGCGCGCTGCGTCATCCCCGTCTCGATCAGCCCGGGGCAGATCGCATTGACGCGAACGTTCGAAGTGCTCAGCTGCTGCGCGGCGGTCTGCACCAGGTTGATGACCCCGGCCTTCGACGCCGAATAGGCCGGCCCGCCCGCCCCCGATCGCAGCCCCGCGACGCTCGCGGTGCAGATGATCGCGCCGCCGCCGCGCGCGACGATCTTCGACGCGGCATGCTTGATCGCCAGGAACGGGCCGATCAGGTTGACGCGCAGCACCTCGGTCCACAAATCGACGTCGCTGTCGAAAATGCCCGCCGCGCCGCCCGAAATCCCGGCATTGGCATAGAAGATATCCAGCCCGCCGAACCGGTCGCACGCCAGCGTCACCGCCTCGGTCACGCCCGCCTCGTCCCCCGCGTCGATACGCAGCGCCACCGCCTCGCCTCCCGCCGCGGTGATCGCCGCTGCAGTCGCATCGACCGCGCTGTCGATATCGGCGACGACCACGCGCCCGCCCTCGGCGGCAAAGGCCTGCGCCGTCGCGCGCCCGATTCCCGATCCCGCCCCGGTGACGATGATCGACTTGCCCGAAAACCGCATCAGATCGTTACCCCTCCGTCGATCACCAGCGCCTGTCCGGTCATGTACCGGCTGGCATCGCTGGCCAGGAACACCACCGCGCCCGCAATCTCCTCGGGCTCGCCGATCCGCCGCAACGGCGTCACCGCGTTCATCCGCGCCGCCTGCTTGGGGTCTTCCCACAGGGCACGCGCAAAGTCGGTGCGGATCAGCCCGGGCGCGATGCAGTTGACGCGCACATTGTCCGGCCCGAACTCGACCGCATAGTTGCGCGCCAGTTGCAGGTCGGCGGCCTTGGAGACGTTGTACGCGCCGATCACCGGCGATCCGCGCATCCCGCCGATCGACGACACGATCACGATCGATCCCCGCCGCCGCGCGCGCATCTCGGGCGCGACCAGCTGAATCAGCCAGTGGTTCGACAGGATGTTGTTGTCCAGGATCTTGCGGAACTGCGCGTCCGAAATCCCCTCGAGCGGCCCGTAATAGGGATTGGTCGCGGCATTGCACACCAGCGCGTCGATCGGGCCGAACGCCGCGCGCGTCGCCTCGACCAGCGCCGCCAGCGCCGCCTTGTCCGAAATATTGGCCGCGACCGCGATCGCGCGCGTCTCGCCGTACCGCGCGTTGATCGCCTCGGCCACCGCATCGCACGCCGCCTGGTCGCGGCTCGAAATCGCGACGCGCGCGCCTTGCGCCGCCAGCGCCTCGGCCGCCGCCCGGCCGATGCCGCGCGACGATCCGGTGACGATCGCGACGCGACCGGTCAGGTCGAACATGTCGGTGCCGCTCATGCCGCCCCCGCCCGTTCGGCGAAACGCCACGCCGCGGCCACCAGCCCGGGCAGCCGCGCGACTGTCTCGGCCGCCTGCGCGCTCGATGCGTTGCCGTCGATCATCCGCTTCTTGATCCCCTGGACGATGCCCGCCAGCCGGAACAGGTTATACGCGAAATACCAGTCGAGGTCGGGCACCCCGTCGCGCCCCGTCGCCGCGCAATAACGTTCGACGATCGCCTCGATCGGCGGGATCCCCGTCTCCGCGCCGGTCCGCCCCATCACGCCCGACCGGCCTTCGGGCTCGGTCACCCAGCTCATCAGGAAGTATGAGAAATCGGCCAGCGGATCACCGAGCGTCGAAAGCTCCCAGTCGAGCACCGCGCGCACCTGCGGGCCGTCGGGCGCAAAGATCATGTTGTCGATGCGATAATCGCCATGGACGATCGCGGTGCGCGTCTGCGCAGGGACCGTCCGCGGCAGCCATTCGATCAGCCGCTCCATCTCGGGCAGCATCTCGGTCTCGCTCATCCGGTACTGCTTCGACCAGCGCGCGACCTGCCGCTCGAAATAATTGCCCGGCTTGCCGTAATCGCCCAGCCCCGCCGCATCGTAATCGATCGCGTGCAGCCGGGCGAGCGTGTCGACGATCGCGTGATAATGCGCCGTGCGGTCGGCGGGTGCCATGCCGGGCAGCGTCCCGTCCCACAGCGTCCGCCCCTCGACCAGCTCCATGATATAGAAGGGCGCGCCGATCACGCCGTCGTCCTCGCACAGCCCATGCGGCCGCGCGACCGGAAAGCCTGTCGGGTGCAGCGCCGCGATCAGCCGATATTCGCGCTCGACCGCGTGGGCAGAGGGCAGGATCGGCCCGAACGGCTTGCGGCGCAGCACATAGCGGCCGCTCGCCGCGTCGATGCGATAGGTCGGGTTGCTCTGCCCGCCCGGGAATTTCTCCACCGTGATCGGCCCGGCAAAACCGGCGACCGCGTGCGCCATCCAGGCGGCAAGCCGCGCTTCGTCCAGATCACTCATGCGAATTCGATCACCGATCGCACGGCGTCCCCCTTTCTCAGTTTGTCCATGGCGGCGTTGATGTCGTCCAGCCGGATGCGCTCGGCGACCATCGTGTCGAGGTCGAGCCGCCCGTCGAGGTACATCCGCACCAGCCGCGGCATGTCGATCGGAAAGCGCGTCGAACCCAGCAGCGATCCCTGGATCTTCTTGCCGGTCAGGAAACTCGGGCCGGGAATCCGCACCTCGTTGCCCGGCGCGATCATGCCCAGGATCGTCGCGGTGCCGCCGCGGCGCAGGATCGTCCAGGCGAGCTCGGCGGTCTCGGGCCGTCCCACCGCCTCGACCGCGTGGTGCACCCCGCCCTCGGTCAGCGCGAGCACGCGCTTGGCCAGGTCGGGGTCGGCGGCATCGAACACGTCGGTCGCGCCCATCGTGCGGGCACGCGCACGCTTCTCGGCGACGGGATCGATCGCGACGATCCGGCCCGCGCCGGCGATGCGCGCCGCGTTGATCGCCGCCAGCCCGATGCCGCCCGCGCCCACCACCGCCACCTGCTCGCCGGGGCGCACGCGGCTGTCGTTGAAGATCGCGCCTGCGCCGGTAATCACCGCGCATCCGAGCAGCGCGGCGCGGTCGAGCGGCATCGCCTTGTCGATCGCGACGCACGCATTTTCATGCACCAGCATCTGCTCGGCAAAGGCCGACAGGTTCAGGAACGGGGCCAGCGGCGTGCCGTCGGCCAGCGTTACGCGCGGCGGCGCGCCCTTGGGGCGGCGCGTCGACGGGTCGATGCACAGCGACGGGCGCCCGCTCGTGCACATCTCGCACGCGCCGCAGAACACGGTGAAAAAGGTGATGACATGATCGCCGGGGCGCAGGTGGCTGACGCCGCTCCCCACCGCCTCGACCACGCCCGCGGCCTCGTGCCCGGGCACCGTCGGCATCGGGTGCGGGAATGCGCCGTCGACGAAATGCAGGTCCGATCGGCACACGCCCACCGCCGCGGTGCGGATCAGCACCTCGCGCGGGCCGGGCGAATCGATGCGCACCGTCTCGATCGACAAGGGGGTCCGCGGCTCGAACAGCACGGCAGCCTTCATCGCTCGCTCCTCATCGCCGGCCGTGCCGGCGCTTCATGGGTGAAACCGGACGGGTGAAGCCGGGATGCGTCCCGCCGCCGGCGACGGCGGGACACCTCGGCAGGGTCGGCCTTCAGCGCGCCACCCCCAGCGCGCCCGACGAGGGGCGGTCGGCCTTCAGCTCGGCATAACGGCCGAATTCGGCGCGCGCGATCGCGCGGGCGTGCACCTCGTCGGGGCCGTCGGCCAGCCGCAGCGTGCGGACATTGGCCCAGGCGCTCGCCAGGTCGAAATCGTCGCTCACCCCGGCGCCGCCATGCGCCTGGATCGCGTCGTCGATGATCGCCAGCGCCATCGACGGCGCCTGCACCTTGATCATCGCGATCTCGAGCTGCGCCGCCTTGTTGCCCGCCTTGTCCATCATGTCGGCAGCCTTCAGGCACAGCAGCCGCGTCATCTCGATGTCGATCCGCGCCCGCGCGATCCGCTGTTCCCAGATCGAATGGTCGGCGATCCGCTTGCCGAACGCCACGCGCCCCAGCAGGCGCCGCGTCATCGCCTCGATCGCCGCCTCGGCGACGCCGATCGTGCGCATGCAATGGTGGATGCGCCCCGGCCCCAGCCGGCCCTGCGCGATCTCGAAACCGCGCCCCTCGCCCAGCAGCATGTTGTCGACGGGGACGCGCACATTCTCCAGCAGCACCTGGCCGTGCCCGTGCGGCGCGTGGTCGTATCCGAACACCGGCAGCATCCGCTCGATCGTCACGCCCGGCGCGTCGAGCGGCATCAGGATCATGCTCTGCTGCTGGTGGCGCGGCGCGTCGAAGTCGGTCTTGCCCATCACGATCGCGATCTTGCACCGCGGATCGCCCGTTCCCGACGACCACCATTTGCGGCCGTTGATGACATAATGGTCGCCGTCGCGCTCGATCCGCGTCTCGATATTGGTCGCGTCGGACGATGCAACCGCGGGTTCGGTCATCAGGAAGGCCGAACGGATCTCGCCGTCCATCAGCGGGCGCAACCACGCGTCCTTCTGCGCGCGCGTGCCGTAACGCTGGAGCACTTCCATGTTGCCGGTGTCGGGCGCCGAGCAGTTGAAGCACTCCGACGCCCATGCGATCCGGCCCATCTCCTCGGCGCACAGCGCATATTCGAGGTTGGAGAGCTGCGTCCCCTCGAACCGGAAGGTCTCGTCGACCGGCGGCCGCCCCGAATGCGGCGGCATGAACAGGTTCCACAACCCGGCCTCGCGCGCCTTGGCCTTGACCGTCTCGATCGCCGGAATCACCTTCCAGCGCTCGCCCTCGGCCTCCTGGGCACGATATTCGGGATCGCGCGGGCGGATCTCCGATTCGATGAATTGGCGTACCCGATCGCGGTAATAGGTTTCGCGCTCGCTGAGCGTGAAGTCCATCGCGGCATCCTTTCCTGTCTTTTCACCCAAGGCTTAGGCCATACCCGATATTCGGTAAAGCCCCTTGGCGCCGATCAAAGCGCTATTGCGCCGGGGTGAATTTCCATCCCCGAAACCCAAAAAAGCCGTTTCGGGAAGCCGCCCGTGGCGCTAGAAAGGTCCGATGCACGACGAAGACGCAACCGCGACGGCCGCCGACAAGGGCACCAAGCGTTTCCAGGCGAAGCGCGACGCGATCCTCGCCGCCGCGGCCGAGGTCATCAACGAACAGAGCGCGAAGGGCATGACCTTCGCCGATGTCGCGCGCCGCGTCGGGCTCAACACCACCAGCGTCACCTATTATTTCAAGCGCAAGGAGGATCTTGCCGCCGCCGCGTTCGAGCACACGCTCACGCGGCTCGACGCAATGCTCGAAGAGGCGATGGCGGAGCCCACGCCCGAACGCCGCGTCGCGCACTATCTGCACGCCAACATGGTCCGCCTCGCGCGCGTCCGCCGCGGCGACGAACGCGACTTCGCGGTGCTCTCCGACCTGCGCGCGATGGAGGAGCCGATGAAGAGCCAGCTCCTCGCCGGCTGGCGCAACATCTTCCGCAAGACGCGCGCGCTGTGGGGCGAACCCGCCAGCCGCGCCGAAACCGATCTGCACGGCGGGCGGGCGCATGTGCTGCTCGAAAACACCTTCTGGCTTCCGGTCTGGCTCACCCGCTACGAGCTCGACGAATATCCGCGGGTCGAGGCGCGGCTGATGGACGTGTTCCGCCACGGCATCGCGGGTGCGGGCCAGCGCTGGGCGCCCGCGCTGCTCGATCTTGCGCAGGTCGAGCCCGAACCCGGCCGCGACGCCTTCCTCCTCGCCGCCACGCGGCTCATCAACGAGCTCGGCTATCGCGGCGCGTCGGTGCAGCGGATCGCTTCCGAGCTCAACGTCACCAAGGGCAGCTTCTACCACCATCTCGACGCCAAGGATGATCTGGTCATCGCCTGCTATCAGCGCAGCTTCGACCTGATCGGCGAGGCTCAGCGGCGCGCCGAGGCGCTGGCCGGCAGCCAGTGGCAACGGCTGTCGAGCGCGATCGCGACGCTGCTCGACGTCCAGTTCTCCGAACACGGCCCGCTGCTGCGCACCACCGCGCTGTCGGGGCTGCCCCAGGGCGTGCGTTCGACGATGATCGACCGTTCGAACCGCATCGCGCGCCGCTTCGCCGGGATGCTGTCCGACGGCATCGCCGAGGGCTCGATCCGCGCGATCGACCCGCTCGTCGCCAGCCAGGCGCTGATGGCGCTCCAGAACGCGGCGTTCGACATGCGCAAATGGGCGAGCACGATGCCGCGCGAACGCGCCGTCGCCTTCTATGCCTCGACGCTCGCCTTCGGCCTGTTCGACACGCGCGTCCTCGCCGACTGACCGCCCGGCCCGCGGCCGGACAGCCGCCCCCACCGTCGCCACACCGTCTCGCAAACAAGCGAAGGGCGGGAGCAGCCGCTGCCGCTCCCGCCCCGTTCGCCTTCGCCGCGCGGGTCAGAACCGTCCGCGCACCGTCACGCCATAGGTCCGCGGCTCGGCCAGATAGGACGAAAAGATCTGGCGTCCGCCCGGATATTGCGGGTCGGTAAAGGGCGCGCTCGCCGCACCTTCCTGGAAGGGCGAGTTGAACGTCACCTGCGTATAGTTCTGGTTGAGCAGGTTCTGCGCCCACAATTCGATCGCCCAGCGCTCCTGCGGCCCGCGAATACCGATGCGGCCGTTGACGATCGCATAGCCGTCCTGCGCCTTTTGCGGGAACAGGTCCGACCCGGTGTTGTAGTCGCCGGTCATGCGGCCGTCGAAATAGACCAGCCCGCTCAGCCCCGAGCTGCCGATCGCCGGCGTCCAGGCCATCGACGCGGTCGCGACGATCTCGGGCGCGTTCGACAGGTGCGAACCCGGCAGCTTGCGCAGCGCCGGGTCGAGCGGCACGCCCGCCGCGTTGCCGACCAGGTTGTCGCGATACTTGCTGTCCGAATAGGTCAGACCCAGCCCGACGCGCAGGTCGCGCATCGGCACCAGCGACGCCTCGATCTCGACGCCCTGCGAGAGCAGGCCGAAGGTCACGTCGTCCTTCGCGCACGCGCCGCTCGTCGCCGCCGCCGGGTTGTAGTTCGCCGTGCCGGGGAACTTGGCCTGGTCGCGATCGGCCCCGCCCAACGACTTCGAACAGCCGTTGATGTTCTGGACGAGATAGACGGTGCCGTTGAACGTGTTGAGCTGGAAGTTCTTGAACTCCTGCCGGAACGCCGCGACGTTCAGCGTGAACGGCCCCGTCGAGTATTTGGCGCCGATCTCATAGGCGGTCACCGTCTCGGGGTCGAACTGCAGCGCGCCCGTCAGCGCCTGCGCCCCGCCGACCGAGGCAAAGGTGGCGATCGGGGCCTTCAGCGCCGACCGGTCGAGGTTGAACCCGCCCGCCTTGTAGCCGCGCGAATAGCTGGCATAGACCAGCAGGTCGTCGATCGGCTTGTACGAAAGCACCGCGGTCCCGGTCAGCCGGTCCTCGCTGCGCCGGTCGCGGATCGACACGCCGTTGACTTCGGAGGTCGAATTGCCCTGGCACGAAAGCCCGACGATCGCATCGACGATCCCCGTCAGCGCGGCGTTGGCGCGCAGCGGCAGCAGCGCCGACTGGTTGGCAACGCACGCGGTGTTGTCGTTGCCGAAGGTCGCGTTGAACTTCTTGCGCTCGTTGGTATAGCGCAGGCCCACCGTCAGGTCGAAATTCTTGGCCAGATGGACGATATTGTGCGTGAATACCGCCCAGTTGCGGCTGTTCTGGAAATAACGGTCGAGCGTCGTACCCTTGTCGTTGATCCCGTCGAGCCGGTCGAACGCGGCATAGATCAGCGGCGAGGCCGCCCCGAACGCCGCCGGCCGCGCGGCAAGGCAGCCCGCCGAGGTCGGCGAATACAGCGCCGCCAGCGCGCTGCCCGAAATGATGCGGCACGTCGCGAAGCGGCCATACTGGTTGCCGAAACGCAGATTGTCGAGGACGGTCAGATCCTCGTTGGCGTAATAGCCGCCGATCAGCCAGTCGAACTTCTCGTCGAACGCCGTGCCCTGCAAACGCAGTTCCTGGCTGAACGTCTTGAACTGACGCGCCGAATTGCCGTCGCCCGCGCGATAGAGGATGTCGACCGCGCTATAGTCGGTGTCCGACCCCTGGTCCGACCGATAGTCGCGATACGCGGTGATCGACGTCAGCTTGGCGCCGCCCAGGTTCCAGTCGACCTGGCCCGAAATGCCCCAGTCCTTGGTCTTGCCCTGCAGGCTGCGTCCGGCCGAAACCCACAGCTTGCGGTCATAGGGGTTGGTGAACGCGGCCATCGGCTGGCCCAGGTCGCGCAGCACGCGCACGATGTTGTTCTGCGCCGGATCGTTGAGCCCGCCGATAAAGGGGTTCATCGTGTTGGTCGCATAGGTCGCGCCGCAGCACGCCTCGTCGCGATGCGTATAGTCGGCGATCAGCCGGACGCTCAGGTCCGAAGACGGCTCGAACATCAGCTGGCCGCGCAGGAAATACCGGTCGCGGTCGTTGACGTCGCGCTTGTTGACCTCGTCGCGGTAAAAGCCGTCGCGCTTGTTGTACACCGCGTCGATCCGGCCCGACAGGCTGTCGGCCAGCGGCGCGTTCAGATAGCCCGACAGGCGGATGTTATTGTAATTGCCATAGGTCGCCTCGGCACCCGCCTTGAACACCGGGCTCGGCGCCTTGCTGACGATATTGATGAGGCCCGCCGACGCGTTGCGACCGAACAGCGTGCCCTGCGGCCCGCGCAGCACCTCGACGCGCTCGATCTCGCCCAGTTCGTTCAGGCCGATGCCCGAACGCGATCGGTACACGCCGTCGATGAACACCGCGACCGAGCTTTCCAGGCCCGGATTGTCGCCCACCGTGCCGATGCCGCGGATACGCGCGGCGCCGTTGGCCTCGGTCCCCGTCGACGAAACCAGCAGCGACGGCGTCACCTGGTTGAGCTGGCGGATGTCGTTCGCGCCCGTCAGCGACATCGTCTCGGCGCTGATCGCCGAAACCGCGACCGGCACGTCGGCCAGCACCTGTGCGCGACCCTGCGCGGTGACGACGATCTCGTTGCTGTCGTAACGACCCGTTTCCTGTGCGCTGCTCGACTGGGCATCGGCTGTCGGCTGGCTGTCCTGCGCGTGCGCCTGACCGCCAAGCGCCATCGCGATGGCCGGAATCGCGCATGCCGACAAAAGGCGTAACCGCATGTTGCTCTCCTCTCCACGGGCCGGAGCGTTATTGTTGGCTGCTCCATACCCTAGGCTCGAATAACACCTGGTTCCTTCACCGTCGTCAAGCATAACAAAGGTTGCAAAGCGGGACTGGACGGAAGGTGTTGCAGCTTTGCATCGTTCGCATTCGCCGCAATTTGGTGCACCAAAGGACGCCGCCGGTGCGAAACAATCCGATTAAGCACCTTTGAGCGCTCGATACTGCACCGCAACATGGCTCGATGCGGCAGATGCACCATCGCCTCGTCCGCATTTTCGAAAAAAGGGTATGTAATTCGCTGTCCCGGCTCTGTTGCAAACATTTGGGACCGCCGAACGACACCGCGCCTTTTTTGGGATCAGGCAACATCGGCGAAATGCTGATTGAGCATGTCCATGGCCTCGGTCATGGCCGAGGGACCAATGCCAAATGATCTTTCGATCAGGCGCACCTCTCCTTTGAACCCCGGCTGCAGGCACCACGGCCGGGCCTGCCCTTTGCGTAGGGCGCGCATGACCTCGAAGCCCTTGATTGTAGCGTAGGCCGTGGGCATCGATTTGAAACCGCGCACAGGCTTGATCAGCATCTTGAGCTTGCCATGGTCGGCCTCGAGCACATTGTTCAGGTATTTCACCTGCCGGTGTTCGGTTTCCGGGGCGAGCTTCCCTTCTCGTTTCAGCTCGGCGATCGCGGCGCCGTAGCTGGGTGCCTTGTTGGTGTTGAGTTTCGTCGGCTTTTCCCAGTCCTTCAGGCCACGAAGAGCCTTGCCTAGAAAGCGCTTCGCGGCTTTGGCGCTGCGGGTCGACGACAGGTAGAAGTCGATCGTGTCGCCCCGTTTGTCGACCGCCCGGTAGAGGTAGGTCCATTTACCCCGGACCTTGACGTAAGTCTCATCGAGACGCCAGCTCGGATCAAAGCCGCGCCGCCAGAACCAGCGCAACCGCTTCTCCATCTCCGGCGCGTAGCGCTGCACCCAGCGATAGATGGTCGTGTGATCGACATTGATGCCACGCTCGGCTAGCATTTCCTCGAGATCACGGTAGCTGATGCCGTACCGGCAATACCAGCGTACCGCCCACAGGATGACCTCGCCGGTAAAATGCCGCCCTTTGAAATCGTTCATCGCAACCGACCTTGAAAGCCCTCGAACCAAACCATGGCGACCGCGTCAGAATTTGCAACAGAGCCC
>JAFABD010000127.1 GCA_023426225.1 Pseudomonadota bacterium
CATCAGCGCCTCGGCCGGCTCGCTCCAGAAATCCCCCACACCGGCTTGATCGGGTGCGCTCATCGCCCTTCCCCTCGCTTTCGTCCCGGATACGCCCCCGCGGCGCGAAACAGCAACAGCCCGGGCAACAGCGGCAACCACAGCGCCAGCCCGCGAAACAGCAACGTCGCCGCCACCGCCGGTTCGAACCCCACGCCCAGCATCGTCAGCGTCGCCGTCGCGGTCGCCTCGAAACTGCCCAGCCCCATCGGGATCGGCCCCAGCGTCACGACGATCGACGCCGCCATCAGCGCGACAAAGGCGGTCGCCGGCGCCAGCGGCTGCCCCAGCGCGTGCAGGCACACCGCCAGCGTCGCGGCATCGGCAAGGAACACGGCGGCGTTGCACGCCATCACCGTCGCGATCAGCCGCCGGTCCGCCACCAGCGCACGCGGCGCCTCGCCCACGATCCGCAGCAACGTGCGCAGCAGCGGCAGTGCCTCCAGCCGCGGCGGCAGCGGCCGGCTCCCGCGTGCGCGCAGCCACAGCGCCAGCGCGGGGATCGCGATCGCGACCAGCAGAAAGCTCGTCACCAGCCCGACGAGCAACGGCGTCGCGCGGTCGTGCAGCCACAGCACGACCAGCATCACCAGCGCGAGCAGCGCATAGGCCGCGTAATAGCCGATCATCGACACGAGCAGCGCCGCAACCGCGGTGCCGCGCGACACCCCCAGCGCGACTAGCCGGTCGACCAGCACGACGTTGCCGCCCATCCCCGCGCTCGGGATCATCTGGTCGGCAAACAGCTTGGCAACCGCGACGCGCACCAGCCGGCCGAGCGGCACCGGCGTCCCCGCGACGGTCAGCACCGCCTGCCAGCCGCGCGCGAGCGCAAGATAGGTCAGCAACTGCAGCGCCAGCGCGAGCACCAGCCATGCCGGGCGCGCGCGCCGCGCCATTTCGGTCACGCGCTCAAGATCGCTGAAATGGAGCGCGGCGACGATCAGCGCGACGAGCGCCGCCGCACCGAACAGCCAGCCGCGCCGCGCCGCCGCCCCCGGCGCCGTCGTCTCACCCGGCGGGTCGTCGCGCCGATCGGTCATGCCGCCATCGCGGAACGGCTTCGCCTGGGGTCGATCATCGCCGCTCCCGCTTCCGGCCCGGTGCCGCGTTCAGGCCATCAGATGCTGGCCGCCATCCACCGGGATGACCGTGCCCGTGATCCGCCGCGCCGCGTCGCTCGCCAGGAAGGCGGCGAGCGCGCCGACATCGCCGATCTCGACGCGTTGCCCCTCGGGTGCCTGCGCCGCCGCGCGATCGAGCAGCGCGTCGAACCGGTCGATCCCGCTCGCCGCGCGCGTTGCGATCGGCCCGGGGGAAATGGCGTGCGCGCGGATGCCCTTGCCGCCCAGTTCGGCCGCGACATAGCGCGTCGCGCTTTCGAGCGCGGCCTTCACCGGGCCCATCAGGTTGTAATGCTCGACCACGCGTTCGGAGCCATAGAAGGTGACGCACAACAGGCATCCGCCCTGCGGCATCCGCGGTTCCGCCAGCCGCGCCATGCGCAGGAAGCTGTGGCACGAAACGTCCATCGCCAGCGCAAAGCCCTCGGCCGAACAGTCGACGACGCGCCCGTGCAGGTCGTCGCGCGGGGCAAAGGCGATCGAATGGAGCAGGAAATCGAGCCCGCCCCATTCGGCATCGACGCGTGCGAACAGCGCCTCGAGCTGGCCGGGAACGCGCACGTCGCACGGCGCCAGCCATTCGATGCCCAGCCGCTCGGCGACGGGCGCGACGAACGGCAGCGCCTTTTCGTTGAGATAGCTCGCCCCCAGCCGCGCCCCCGCATCGGCAAAGGCCTGCGCGCACCCCGCGGCGATGCTGTGTTCATTGGCGATGCCGATCACCAGCCCGCGCTTGCCGCGAAGATCCACGATCATTGCGCCGTCCCCCGTTCCAGCGCCGCCAGCACGCCGACGGTGCCGATGGCGATCATCCGTTCCTCGTCGGTCGGCACCACCAGCGCCGCCACCTTCGATCCCTCTGCCGAGATGCGCAGCGCGTTGGCGTCGTTCGCCTGCGCGTCGACGGCGATGCCCAGCCAGGCGAGCCCCTCGCACACGGCGGCGCGCACCAGCGGGTCGTTCTCGCCGATCCCCGCGCTGAACACGATCGCGTCGATGCCGCCCATCAGCGCGATCAGCGCGCCCGCCTCGCGCACCACGCGCCACACGAACAGCGCCACCGCCTCGGCCGCGCGCGGATCGTCGCTGGCGTGCAGCGCGCGCATGTCGCTCGACACCGCCGAAACGCCCAGCAGGCCCGACTGGTTATAGAGGAGCTGCGACACCGTGTCGGCGTCCATCCCCATCTGCTGGATGAGGTGGAGCACGACGCCGGGGTCGATCGCGCCGGCGCGCGTCCCCATCATCAGCCCGTCGAGCGCGGTGAACCCCATGCTGGTGTCGACGCTGATGCCGTCGCGCATCGCGCACAGGCTGGCGCCGTTGCCCAGATGCGCGACGAGCACCCGGCCGCGCGCCAGCACCGGGTCGATCTCGCGCAGCCGCCGCGCGAGATAGGCATAGGACAGGCCGTGAAAGCCATAGCGGCGGATGCCGGCATCGTGGAACCGCCGCGGCAGCGCGAGCCAGCTCGCCAGCGGCGGCCGCGCCTGGTGAAAGCCCGTGTCGAAACACGCGACCTGCGGCACGCCGGGCACGATCGTCGCAAGCGCGTGGATCGCGGCAAGATTGTGCGGCTGGTGCAGCGGCGCGAGCGGGCACAGCGCGTCGAGCGATTCCAGCAGCGCGGGCGTCACCAGCGCGGGCTCGGCCTGGTCGGCGCCGCCATGGACGACGCGGTGGCCCACCGCGACGATCTCGCGCCCGTCCAGATGCGTCCGCGCCCAGTCGACCAGTTCGGCAAGCAGCGCCTCGTGGCTCAGCGCCGCGCCGTCGGGCCAGCGCCGCTCGACGAGCAGCGTTCCCGCCTCGTCGCGCGCGACCAGGTGCGGCGCGGTGCCGATCCCCTCGATCTTGCCGCCCGCGGCATGTTGCGGGCCGTCGGCTCCCAGCGTGAACAGCCCGAACTTGATGCTCGACGACCCCGCGTTGATCGCGACGATCGCGCGCGTCATGCCGGCACCGGCAGGCCGGGGGCGGCCTTGGTCGCCGCGCGCGCGAGCAGCACCGCCACCGCGCACGAGGCAAGCCGCGTGCGCAGCGAATCGGCGCGGCTGGTGAGGATGATCGGCACGCGCGCGCCCAGCACGATCCCCGCCGCATCGGCGCCGCTGAGGAAGGTGAGTTGCTTGGCCAGCATGTTGCCCGCCTCCAGATTGGGCACCACCAGGATCTCGGCCTGTCCCGCCACCGGCGAGACGATGCCCTTTTCGCGCGCCGCGTCGATGCTCACCGCGTTGTCGAACGCCAGCGGCCCGTCGAGCACGGCGCCGCTGATCTGGCCGCGATCGGCCATCTTGCACAGCGCGGCGGCCTCCAGCGTCGACCGCATGTCGGGCGAGACCGTCTCCACCGCCGCCAGGATCGCGACGCGCGGCGTCTCGATGCCGATGACGTGCGCCAGGTCGATCGCATTGCGGATGATGTCGGCCTTTTCCTCCAGCCCCGGCTCGATGTTGATCGCGGCGTCGGTGATGAGCAGCGGCGACGGATGCCCCGGCACGTCCATCAGATAGACATGGCTGATCCGCCGTTCGGTACGCAGCCCGGTGCCCGACGCCACCACCGCGTGCATCAGCTCGTCGGTGTGGAGCGATCCCTTCATCAGCAGCGCGGCCTCGCCCGCGCGGACCAGCTCGACCGCGCGCGCCGCCGCGGCATGGCTGTGCGGCGCGGGTTCGATCCGCCATCCGTCGAGGTCGCGCCCGGCTTCCGCCGCCGCTGCGCGGATCCGCGCTTCCGGCCCGACGAGCAGCGGGACGATCAGCCC
>JAFABD010000151.1 GCA_023426225.1 Pseudomonadota bacterium
GCTCACCATATGGTCGGCGGCGACGCAGGCGGAGGCGGTCAGCCCCATCGCGGCGAGCGCCAGCATCGCGGCCCCGGCGGTGCCTGCCCGGCGCCGCGCGCGCGACGGGGCCTTCAGGATCATCAGCATGCGCAACCTTCCTTTCACGTCGTGGATGGTGTGGAGGTGGCAGGCGGCGGAAATCGCGCCGCCATGCGCCGACTTGACGATGGCGCAGCCATAGGCGTGCCGCAGCGCGGCCTCGCGCCCGGCGAGCACCAGCGCGTCGCATGCCATCTCCTGATCGGCCCGGAACGCGCGGAAGGCGCGCCAGGCGATCGGGTTGAACCAGTGGGCGGCGAGCACCGCCAGCGCGGCCCAGTTGGCGATCAGGTCGCCGCGGGCGTGGTGGCCGAGTTCGTGCGCCAGCACGAGTGCCCGCTCCGTCGCGTCAAAGCGTTCCTCGAAACCGCACGGAAACGCGACAAAACGTCGGAAAATGCCGAATGCGAGCGGGCCATCGGCGGCTTTCGACTCGACAACGCGCACTTTTCCACCCGCAACCAGGTCGTCGCGCCGCGCGGCGCCGAGCACCCGGCGACAGAAACGGCGGTGCGCAACCAGATGAAAAGCAAGGAAAATCAGCGCGCCCGCGGCCCACAGTCCCAGCAACAGCACCGCAAGCCCCGCCCCGCCCCCGACGACCGTCGGCGGCACCACCGCAACGGGCAGATGCTGCCCCGCCGCGCTCAGGTCGATCTCGATAATCGTCTGCGTATTCAGCGACTTGGGCAGCAGCTCGGGGTTCATGACTCCCAACGCGACGCCGGGTGTATCGGCCACCGCCCGCGTCCACGGCGCCAGCACCCGGCTCAACTGCCAATCCCCCGGCAACGGCGGCAAGACCATCCGCAACGCGGGCATAAGCCACAGAAAATACGCCAGTTCCGGCCCGAAACTGCGCCGCACCGGCCCGCGCAGCGCCAGCACCACCAGCATCAGCAACGTGCTGGCGACCAGCGTCTAGATCACCCACGCGCTCATTGCTTGAGCGCCTTCAGCAGCGCCTCGATCTCGGCGATATCCTCGCTCGTGATCGCATCGCGCTCGGCCAGATGCGCCACCAACGGCGTCAGCCGGCCACCGAACAGCCGGTCGATCAGCCGCCGCGATTCACCTTCGACATAGTCCTCGCGCGCGACCAGCGGGCGATAGAGATAGCGCCGCCCGTCCGCCTCGTGCGCGATCGCGCTCTTGGCGAGCAGGCGCCCCAGCAGCGTCTTGACGGTGTTCGCGCTCCACCCCCGCTCGGCGGGCACGCGTTCGGCAACGTCCTGCGCGGTGAGCGGGGATTCGTCCCACAGCACCTCCATCACCGCATGTTCGGCATCGCTGATTCGTTCGCGCATCAACCCCTCCGACTACACCTGTAATCGCTTCGATTACGGATGTAGTCAATGCGCTGAACGCCCGCTGAACGACGCGGCGTCACCTCTGTCGGAATATTTTACACCCCCGCACTCCCGCGACACGCCGTTAACCATCAACGACCGCACGATCCGCGGGTTTTGCAGAAATGGCACGGCCCGTGCGAGGGTAAGCCCGCACTCCGATAGCGTTCCGACGCTTCATTGCAGGGTGGGCCGTGGCGGCGCGTAACTGTCAGGCCCACCCACCCGGAGTCTCCCCCCCAACGCCCGTCACGCCGAACGCATAAGGAAACGCCCGCGCGGAGGATCTCCGCGCAGGCGTCATGTCATGCCAGGTTCGGAAAAGCGGGGCATCGCATCGGATGCCCCACCGGCGGGCTCAGGCGGCGGCCACGCCCTTGTCGGCCAGCAACTGTGCCAGCTCGCCCGATTCGTACATCTCCATCATGATGTCCGATCCGCCGACGAACTCGCCCTTGACATAAAGCTGCGGAATCGTCGGCCAGTCGGAGAATGCCTTGATTCCCTGGCGGATTGCCTGATCCTGAAGCACGTCGACGCTCTCGAACGCCACGCCCAGGTGATTGAGGATCGCCACCGCCCGGCTCGAAAAGCCGCATTGCGGGAACAGCGGGCTGCCCTTCATGAACAACAGCACGTCGTTGCCGTCGACCAGCGTCTGGATACGCTGCTGGACATCATCGGTCATCAGAACTCACTCCTCTGCCGGCGCTTCGGTGACGAGCTGAAGGGCGTGCAGCACACCCCCCATTCGCCCGCCCAGCGCCGCATAGACCGCCTGATGCTGGCGCACCCGCGGCATTCCCCGGAACATCGGCGCCACCACGCGCGCCGAATAATGGTCGCCGTCCCCGGCCAGGTCGGTGATCTCGACCTCGGCATCGGGAATCGCGGCGCGGATCAGCGCCTCGATCTCGGCGGCGGCCATCGGCATCTTACTTGGCCTCGAGCAGCTGGCGACGCGCCTCGACGGTCTGTTCGTCGACCGCACGCCGCACCATCGGCTCGTCGGCTTCGACGCCCGCCGCCAGCAGATCGCCGAGCAGCTTGCGGATGACGTCCTCGTCCCCGGCCTCCTCGAAATCGGCCTGGACGACCGCCTTAGCATAGGCGTCGGTCTCTTCGGGGGTCAGGCCCATCTTCTGCGCCGCCCACTGGCCGAGCAGCCGGTTGCGACGCGCGGTGATGCGAAAGGTCATTTCCTCATCCCGCGCGAACTTCGCTTCGAAAGCCCGCTCGCGATCATCGAACGTCGTCATGTGCTCTACTCGGCCCCTTGATTAGCTGTGGCGCCGAAATAGGTTCGCCGACCGGCGGTGGCAAGCGCAGCGTGCCTGCCACCGCCGATGATCAGGACTCGCCGGCGACCGTCACCACCAGCTTTCCGATCGCCTGGCGCGCCGCCATCGCGGCAATCGCCTGCCCGCCATCCTCCAGGGGAAAGCGCTGCGTGACGCGCGGCGCGATCCGCCCCTCGTCCCACAGCTTGAAAAGCTGCGCGACATGCGTGTCATTCGCCCCCGGATCGCGCGCGGCGAACGCGCCCCAGAAGACGCCGCACACGTCGCAGCTCTTGAGCAGGGTCAGGTTGAGCGGCAGGCGCGGAATCCCTGCGGGAAAACCGACCACCAGATAGCGTCCCTCCCACGCAATCGCGCGCAGGGCAGGCTCGGCATAGTCGCCCCCGACGGGATCGAAGATGATGTCGGCGCCCTCGGGGCCGACCGCCGCCTTGAACATGTCGGCGAGCGCCTTTGACTGGTCGCGATCGAACGGCGCCCGCGGATAGATGATGGCGGTGTCGGCACCGGCCGCGCGGGCGGCCTCTGCCTTGGCTTCGCTCGAAACCGCGGCGACGACGCGCGCGCCATAGGCCTTGCCCAGTTCGATCGCGGCAAGGCCGACGCCGCCCGCGGCGCCCAGAACGAGCAGCGTCTGCCCCGCCTTCAGCCGACCGCGATCGAGCAGCGCATGGATCGTCGTGGCATAGGTAAGCAGCAGCGCCGCGCCGTCGTCGAAGCTGCGCCCCTCGGGCAAGCGATAGAGGCGGGCGGCGTCGACCAGGACCGCCTCGGCCATGCCGCCATGGCCGATCACGCCGATCACACGATCGCCCGGGACAAAGCGGGTCACGCCCTCGCCGACCGCCTCGACGATGCCGGCGATCTCGCCGCCCGGCGCGAACGGCCGTTGCGGACGAAACTGATACTTGTCCTCGATGATCAGAACGTCGGGATAATTGACCGCACAGGCGCGCACGGCAACGCGCACCTGTCCCGCCCCCGGCTCCGGCCGGGGCAAATCCTCGATCGTTAGAGTTTCAGGTCCGCCCGGCGCCTTCGACAACAATGCCTTCATGTCCGCTCCCTACCACGATCCAGGGCCGACTCTGTTGAACGCCGGCCTCGTAATTCGAAATCGCGGTATCTTTTGCCAGCGTCAGGCCGATCTCGTCCAGCCCCTGCATCAGGCAATCGCGGCGGAAGGGATCGAGTTCAAATGCAAAACGGTCCTGAAAGCCGGTCGTGACCGTCATCGTCTCCAGATCGATGCTGATCGGATCGGTGCGGGCGACTTCGATCAACCGGTCGATCGCGGCCTGGGGCAGCACGACCGTGACGATCCCGTTCTTGAACGCGTTGCCCGAGAAAATGTCCGAAAAGCTGGGTGCGATCACGGCCTTCACGCCCATGTCGCCCAGCGCCCAGGCGGCATGTTCACGGCTGGAACCGCATCCGAAGTTCTCGCCGGCGATCAGGATCGGCGCGCCCGCATAGCGCGGATCGTCAAAGACGTTGCCGGGCTCGGCCCGCACGGTCTCGAACGCGCCCCGCCCCATGCCTTCGCGCGTGGTCGTCTTCAGCCAATGTGCGGGAATGATGACGTCGGTATCGATGTTCTTGGCGCCCCAGGGATAGGCGCGCCCCTGGACCTGGCGAACGGGTTCCATCAGCAGTGGCTCCGCATGAGGTTGCACGAACGCGCCGCGACGGACGCATGGCCGTCGCGCGCTGCGTGCGTGGAATGGAAAATGGCGGTCAGCGCGGCGCAGTCACCGGCGCGCGAACGCCGTGCGCGGCAGGCGCGGCATGAAGGTTCGTGTAGTTGGCCGCATATACGGCGGCGATTCCGCTGAGCACGGTTCCGGCAATCAGTACGACAAGCGCCTGCTTCATTTACAATATCCCTCATGCGGCCGACATCAGGTCGCGAACGTCGGCGAGCCGCCCGGTCACCGCTGCAGCCGCAGCCATGGCGGGCGAAACCAGATGCGTGCGCGCACCCGGCCCCTGCCGTCCTACGAAATTGCGGTTGGAGGTGGAAGCACAACGTTCGCCCGCCGGCACCTTGTCCGGGTTCATGGCGAGGCACATCGAGCATCCCGGCTCGCGCCATTCGAACCCGGCCTCGACAAAGATGCGGTCGAGCCCCTCCGCCTCCGCGGCACGCTTCACCAGTCCCGAGCCGGGGACGATCAGTGCCTGACGGATGCGATCGGCGACCTTGCGCCCCTTCACCACTGCGGCGGCGGCACGCAGGTCCTCGATCCGGCTGTTCGTGCACGACCCGATGAAGACATGCTCGATCGCGATGTCCTGCATCGCCATGCCGGCACGCAGCCCCATGTAGTCGAGCGATTTCTGCGCGGCGACACGCTTTGCGGGGTCGGCGAAACTCTCCGGGTCGGGCACCGTGCCCGTGATCGGGACGACATCCTCCGGGCTCGTTCCCCAGGTGAGCGACGGCGCGATCTCGCTGCCGGCAAGCACCACCGTGCGGTCATAACGCGCGCCCGCGTCGGTCGGCAGCGTCTGCCAATAGGCAACCGCGCGCGCCCAGTCGTCGCCGGCCGGCGCGAGCGGCCGTCCTTTCAGATAATCGAAGGTCTTGGTGTCGGGCGCGATCAGCCCCGAACGCGCGCCGCCCTCGATCGACATGTTCGAAACGGTGAGCCGCCCTTCGATCGACAGGTCGCGAATCACGTCACCGGTGAACTCGATCACATAGCCCGTGCCCCCGGCCGCACCGATGCGGCCGATGATGGCGAGGACGACGTCCTTGGCGCTGACCCCGAAGCCCAGGGAGCCGTCGACGCGGACCTCCATCGTCTTCGACGGCTTGAGCAGCAGCGTCTGCGTCGCCAGCACATGCTCGACCTCGGACGTGCCGATGCCGAAGGCCAGCGCGCCCAGCGCGCCGTGCGCCGAAGTATGGCTGTCGCCGCACACCAGCGTCGTTCCCGGCAGCGTGAACCCCTGTTCGGGGCCGACGACGTGGACGATCCCCTGCCGCGCATCGAGCGCGTCGATATAGGGCACGCCGAACGCCGCCACATTGGCGCGCAACGCCGCGAGCTGCCCCGCGCTCGCCGGATCGGCGATCGGCAGCGGGTTTCCGGCCGCGTCCACGCGGGCCGTCGTCGGCAGGTTGTGATCGGGAACGGCCAGCGTCAGGTCCGGCCTGCGCACGCGGCGCCCTGCCGCCTTCAGTCCGGCAAAGGCCTGCGGGCTCGTCACCTCATGGACCAGATGGCGATCGATATAGATCAGGCAGGTGCCGTCATCGCGCCGCTCGACCACATGGTCGGCCCAGATCTTTTCATACAGGGTACGGGGTGCAGTGTTCATGCCGCCGCATTAATCGAATAATGCGCAGGCGCAACCCCCACGGTAATTTTTGTGCGCAATGGTACCTTCCCCCGGCCACGCCGGGGGAAGGAAACGACGTCTCACGCGGCGGCAAGCGCCTGATAGCTTGCCGAGGTTTTCGCGGCGACTTCCTCGGCCGTGACGCCCGGCGCCAACTCGATCAGCTGGAACGGCGAATGGTGGTCGGGGCGCTGGAACACCGCCAGGTCGGTGATGATCATGTCCACCACGTTGCGCCCCGTCAGCGGCAGCGTGCATTCCGGGATGAACTTGGCGCCGCCGTCCTTGGCATTGTGTTCCATGACGACGATGATCTTCTTGACCCCGGCGACCAGGTCCATGGCGCCGCCCATGCCCTTGATCATCTTGCCCGGGATCATCCAGTTGGCGATGTCGCCGCCTTCCGAAACCTCCATCGCGCCCAGCACGGTCAGGTCGATATGTCCGCCGCGGATCATCGCGAAGCTGTCGGCCGAACTGAAATAGACCGAATTGGGCAGTTCGCTGATCGTCTGCTTGCCGGCGTTGATCAGATCGGGGTCCTCGTCGCCCTCGAACGGAAACGGTCCGATGCCGAGCATGCCGTTCTCCGACTGGAGCGTCACCTCGACGCCCGGCGGGATGTGGTTGGCGACCAGCGTCGGGATGCCGATGCCGAGGTTGACGTAGAACCCGTCCTTCAATTCCTGCGCCGCACGGGCGGCCATTTGGTCTCGCGTCCAGGGCATCACTTCTTCTCCTGCGGGTCCGCCCATCGTGTCGCGGGCGGGAATGTCTGGTCATAGGTGGCGCCGAGCCCGGTGCCGTAGACGGGATTGGGAAGCACGAACCAGCCGCGCCCCCACAGTCCGGCGATGCCGGGGCGCTGCACGGCCTCGCGCCGCGCCGGGTGCGGCGGTCCGGCAAAGAGGTCGCTGAAATCGCCCAGTTGATCGCCGCCCATGGCGACGACGCACCAGCGCGCGGCAATCGCGGCACGCCGACCGTCCTTGCCCGATCGCCCGTCCACGTCGCCCTTGAGGAACAGCGTCTCGCCATGGCGCGCCGGCCCCAGCCCCGCTCCCGCAAGCGCCGCCTCGGTCGCGGCGGCATTGGCGGCGGCACGATTGGTGTTGAAGATCACCGTGACGCCCATGGCCCGCAGCGCCCGGACAGCTTCCACGGCCCCGGGAACCGCCGCCACCTTGTCCGCACCGGTCTTTTCCCAGCGGTCCCAGCGCGCGGGATCCCATGGCCCCGGGTGCTGCGCGTCAACCCCTTCGTATCCAAGGTTGAGCACCAGCGTCTCGTCGACGTCGAACACCGCTGCCGGCGGCTCCTTGCCGCACGGCATGAAGCGCGGCTCGCCGAACGACGCATCCGGCGCCAGCACGACCGAACGACGCGGCGCTGCGGGATCGCGCTTCTCGTCGGCCAGGCGGCGCCGGACATGGTCGACCAGCGCCTGATACGCCTGCACGCTCAGCGCCGCGGCCTCGCCGGAACCATAAAGATACTGGAACTGCGGCGCGATGGCACCCGGCGCTGCCGGCGCACCGCCGCCGGCGGACACCGGCTCGGCCGGGACCTCGCCATCGGGCGGCGGCAACGATTTGAGCCCGGTGATCACGTAACGATCCGGCACGGCCGCGGGGGCCGCAGCGGGGCGATGCGGCACGCCGCTGCGCGCGCATCCGGCAAGTGTCATCGCCGCGACAAGGGCCAGCGCCGTTGCCGCCCGGCGATGCCGCCGATCAACGCCGCCCATCACGCGGCCTCGCGCGCCCGGGTCGTGCGGAACTCGATCTTCTTGTCATAGGGCGCCCCGACGATCATGCGCTTCACATAGATGCCGGGCAGGTGGATCTGGTCGGGGTCCAGGCTTCCGACAGGGACAACTTCCTCAACTTCGGCGACGCAGATCTTGCCTGCGGTTGCCATCGGCTGGTTGAAGTTACGCGCGGTCTTGCGGAACACCAGGTTGCCCGCCTCGTCGGCCTTCCAGCCCTTGATGATCGACACGTCGGCGCGGATTCCACGCTCGAGGATATACTCCTCCCCGTCGAACAGCTTGACCTCCTTGCCCTCGGCGACCTTCGTTCCGACGCCCGTCTTGGTGTAAAAGCCCGGGATGCCGGCACCGCCCGCGCGGCACCGTTCGGCGAGAGTTCCCTGAGGGCAGAACTCGACCTCCAATTCGCCCGAGAGATATTGGCGTTCGAACTCCTTGTTCTCGCCGACATAGGACGAGATCATCTTCTTCACCTGGCGACTGCGCAGCAGCTTGCCCAGGCCGACATTGTCGATCCCGGCGTTGTTCGACGCGATGGTGAGATCCTTGACGCCCGACGCCTGAATGGCGTCGATCAGCCGCTCGGGGATGCCGCAAAGGCCGAACCCGCCTGCGCACAGGGTCATGCCGTCGAACAGCAGCCCTTCCAGCGCTGCCTCCGCGTTGGGATAGAGCTTTTTCATGGCGATTCCCTCCTAGTCCGGATGAGGCGATAATCCGGGGCCGAAGCGCGGGTCAAGCAAACCTGAACCGGCTTTCAACTTCTGGAGGGCCGCGGCGATCCGAACTGCATACGCCGCCCCATCACCCGGCATGACGCCACAATTCCGCCGCGGTTCGCGCTTAGCGCCCCGCCTCCCCGATCCGCGAAATGTTGCATTTTTGCTACAGTGCAGAAAATGCAACACACAGTTTCGCGGTGCAGCATTGACCTTCGCAGATGCAGCACTAAATGCGCTGCCACGGGTATCGTTTCCGACCCGTCATAATATAATAGTAGTTCGATCCGAGGTTCATTATGCGTTATATTCTTGCTTCCGCGCTGGCTCTTGGCGCCTTCTCTACGCCTGCATTTGCACAGGAAGCAGCCGCTTCTTTCACCGGCCCGCGCGCGGAAGTTGTCGCCGGCTGGGATCACGTCAAGAACGACGGCGACAAGAAGTCGGGCGTCACCTACGGCTTTGGCGCCGGCTATGACACCGCTTTCGGCAACGTCGTGCTGGGTGCCGAAGCCGAACTGACCGGCGCGACCACCGAAAAGTGCGCCGCCACGGCGACGGTCAAGGGCTGCTTCCAGGCAGGCCGTGACATCTATGCCGGCGGCCGCATCGGCTATGCCTTCAGCCCGAAGGCGCTGGTCTATGGCAAGGTCGGCTACACCAACGCCCGCGTGTCGGCTGAGATCGACACCAACACCTCGCTGGTGACGCGCGCGACCAACAATCTCGACGGCATCCGTCTGGGCGCCGGCGTGGAGACCACGTTCGGCAAGTTCCTCGGCAAGATCGAGTATCGTTACTCGAACTACGCCGACAACTATGTCCGTCACCAGGTCGTCGCCGGCCTGGGCGTGCGCTTCTAATCGCACCGCCGATCCGGCAACGGGTCGATCAGGGGGCTGCGCAGCACCATTGCTGCGCAGCCCCTTTGCGTTTGCGGCATCGGATGGGCTAGCGGTCAAGCGACCCATGGGGACTGCAGGGAGGATGTGAATGGACGCGATGCGCACGGGCGGACGGATCCTGGTCGATAATCTGGTCGCCCAAGGATGCGACCGGATCTTTCACGTACCGGGCGAAAGCTTCCTCGCGGTGCTCGACGCGCTTCATGACACGTCCGCAATCGACCTCGTCACCTGTCGGCAGGAAGGCGGCGCAGCGTTCATGGCCTGCGCCGACGGCGCCATGACCGGGCGGCCGGGCGTCTGCTTCGTTACGCGGGGCCCCGGCGCCACCAATGCAAGCATCGGCGTCCATGTCGCGATGCAGGACTCGCTGCCGATGATCCTCTTCATCGGCGACGTCGATCGCGCGATGCGCGATCGCGAGGGCTTCCAGGAAGTCGACCTTCCGGCATTCTTCGCTCCGCTCGCCAAATGGTCGACCCGAATCGAGGATGCCCGACGCATCCCCGAATATGTCGCGCGCGCCTGGAGCGTGGCGCAGTCCGGGCGCCCCGGTCCGGTGGTGATTGCCCTGCCCGAAGACATGCTCTGCGATGCCGTCGCCGCGTTCGATCGCCCCGCAGTGGATCGTGTGGCGCAAGTACCCGATCGTGCCGCGCTCGACGTTATGGCCGCGATGATTGCCGAGGCGGAGCGGCCGGTTGCGATCGTCGGCGGTGCCGGCTGGGATGCTGCGACGGGCGCTGCGTTCGAGCGGTTCGCCCAGGCGATCGGCCTTCCCGTGGCAACGGCGTTCCGACGTCAGGACGCGCTCCCTCCCGAGTCACCGGTCTATGCCGGCAACCTCGGCTACGGCCCCAACCCGCGCCTGGCGGAGCGGGTGCGAAATGCGGATCTGATTCTTGCCGTCGGCGCCCGGCTCGGCGAGGCAACAACCGATGGCTATGCGCTGATCACGCCCGACCATCCGGGACAGCGACTCATTCATGTTCATCCCGATCCGAACGAGTTGGGACGAGTCTATCGGCCCGACCTGGCGATCTGTGCCGACATGCGCAGCTTTGCCGAGGCCGCCGCACTCGGCGATTATGGCGCGCCGCGCCACGCCGCCGCCGAAGCCCATGCGGAATGGCGCGTATGGGCGACGCCCATCCCGCGGGACGGCGTGGCACTCGATCTGGGACAATGCGTCGCGGCGATGCGCGAAGCGATGCCGGGCGACACGATCATCTGTAACGGCGCGGGCAATTTCTCGGGCTGGTGGCACCGCTTTTGGCACTATGGCGCCTATCCGTCCCAGCTTGCGCCCACGGCGGGCGCCATGGGGTTCGGTGTACCCGCAGCCGTCGCGGCGGCGCTCCGTGCCCCCGAGCGCGCCGTCGTGGCGATTGCCGGCGACGGGGATTTCCTGATGAACGGGCAGGAATTGGCAACCGCGGTCCAGCATGGCGCCGACATGCTGGTCATCGTGGTCGACAACGGTGCCTATGGCACGATCCGGATGCACCAGGAGCGCGAATATCCGACACGCCTCTCGGGAACGACGTTGCACAATCCCGACTTTGCCGCCCTGGCTCGCGCCTATGGCTGCTGGTCGGAAATGGTTGATTCGACCGCAGCCTTCGCCCCGGCGCTGGATCGGGCGCTTGCCCAGCCTGGCGTCCGGTTATTGCACCTGCGGACGGACGTGGAGTTCATCACCCCCGCGATCACGATTGAGGCGCTGCGCCGCCGGTGATCCGACGGCAATCCCACGCTCGATTTGCCGCCACGTGCGGCACGCTATAGAAAGAGGAGCTTATTCTTGCGCGTGACGAGTTATCTGACTGGAAACGACCGTGCCCTGGCGTAGCATCCATATCGGCGATGAAGGCGAACCCCGTCTCGAGATCGACGGCGTTCGTGTCTGGCAACATGAGTGGCGCTGGCAGGACAGCAAGACGATCGCATTGCCGAACCCGCTCGAGCCAAAGCAGACGCTTGGCCACATGATCTGCGAAGCGGGGCCCGTGCGCCGTCCGGCCCGCTTTGCCGCCGCCAAGCTGCCCAGCGGCTTGTGGTCCTTCTACGTCCGCGTGTGATCAAAACGAAAACGGGGGCGCGCGGCCCCCGTTTCCTTGGCAGCGCCGGGGCGATCAGATGTCGTCGCCCAGCACGCCCTTGACCTTGCCCTTGAACTGCTCGCCTTTGCCTTTCAGCTCCTGATTGGCGCCTTCCTGACGAACAACAGGGTCATCGCTGGTCTGCTTTACCTTGCCAATGGCTTCGTTGACGTTGCCCTTGATCTTGTCGGTGAGCTCACCCATCGCGGTCTCTCCTTGTCCGATCCGGCGCACCCTGCGCCGGATACTCGATCAAGAAACCGACCAAGGACCGCTGCCGTTCCCATCGTAACGGCAGCGATCTGTTCGCGATCGGCTATGCCCGTCAGATCAGACCTGCGAGCGGACTCGACGGATCGGCATAACGTCGCTGCCCCATTCGGCCGGCAAGATAGGCCAGGCGCCCCGCCTCGACTGCAGCCCGCATCGCGTGCGCCATGCGCACCGGATCCTTGGCTTCGGCGATCGCCGTGTTCATCAGCACGCCGTCACAACCGAGTTCCATCGCAACCGCTGCATCGGAAGCGGTGCCCACGCCGGCATCGACCAACACCGGCACCTTCGCACCTTCGACGATAAGCCGAATCGTCACACGATTCTGAATGCCCAGTCCCGATCCGATCGGGGCTCCCAATGGCATGATCGCGACCGCCCCGGCGTCCTCCAGACGCTTGGCGGCGATAGGATCGTCGACGCAATAGACCATCGGCTTGAAGCCTTCCTTGGCCAGGATCTCGGTCGCCCGCAGCGTCTCGACCATATCCGGATAAAGCGTACGCGCTTCGCCGAGCACCTCCAGCTTCACCAGGTCCCAGCCCCCTGCCTCGCGCGCCAGGCGCAGCGTCCGAATCGCTTCGTCCGCGGTGAAGCAACCGGCCGTGTTGGGCAGATAGGTGATCTTCCTGGGATCGATATAGTCGGTGAGCATCGGCGCCTTGGGATCGCTCACGTTCACCCGCCGCACCGCCACCGTCACGATTTCGGCGCCGGACGCCTCAACCGCCGCCGCATTCTGGGCGAAGTCCTTGTACTTGCCCGTGCCCACGATCAACCGCGAACGGAATCGCCTTCCGGCGACGGTCCAGCAATCCTCGTCAAGCGCCGTCGCATGGTCGCCGCCGCCAACGAAATGCACGATTTCCAGGCTGTCACCATCGGCGACCGCAACCGCCGCCAGCGTCGAGCGCGGAACGACTTCGAGGTTACGCTCGACCGCCACCTTCTCCGGGACGAGCCCCAGCTCCTCGGCAAGCTGCGCAAGCGTGATCCCGGCGCGAACGCGGCGATGCTCGCCGTTCACGGTGATCGAGAGGGTACCGTCGCTGTGCAAGTTGTCTTCCTCCATGCGGAATGCGGGCTGCGAACCGGCGGGCAAGCGCCGTGTCCGCGCGGGAAATCACGCCCGATTTGATCGCTGACGCTGGGTCATATAGGTAAGCCTCCGATACCCCCGCAACCGAAAGGCACATCCTTGGCCGACCTGGTCCTCGTTCTCAACGGCCCGAACCTCAATCTGCTGGGCCTGCGCGAGCCGGAGATCTATGGCTCGGACACGCTCGACGACATTGCGGGCCAGCTTGAGGATCGGGCGCGGCAGCTCGATATCGAGATCGATCTCCGCCAGTCGAACCATGAGGGGCATCTTATCGACTGGTTGCACGAGGCGCAGGCTCGGAGCGCCAAGGCAGTGATCCTCAATCCGGGCGGGTATACGCACACCTCGGTGGCGCTGCACGATGCCGTCAAGAGCATTACGACGCCGGTGATCGAGGTGCATCTTTCGAACCCGCATGCGCGCGAATCGTTCCGGCATATCAGCCTGGTCGGGCGCGCAGCACGCGGGACTGTGGCTGGCTTTGGCGCGCTGTCCTACATGCTGGCGCTTGAAGCCGTGGCGCGCTTCTGACACAGGGCGCGCTTTCATTAGATGAAGGGTCGAATGGCCGAAGAACAGAAGAAGGCGGGAGCGATGCAGATCGATATCGATCTGGTCCGTCAGCTCGCCGCAGTGCTCGACGATACGCAGCTCACCGAAATCGAGGTGGAGGACGGCGACCGCCGCGTCCGCGTCGCCCGCAAGGTTTCGGTCGCCTCGGCACCGGTTCACATGGCGGCGCCCGCCTATGCGCCGGCCCCGGCGGCCCCGGTCGCCGCACCGGCCGAAGTCGCCGCACCGGCACCTGCCGCCAACGCCAATGCGCTCAAGTCGCCGATGGTGGGCACCGCCTATCTCGCCGCCAATCCGGAGGCCAAACCCTTCGTGACGGTCGGACAGCAGGTTGCCGCGGGTGACACGCTGCTCATCATCGAGGCGATGAAGGTGATGAACCCGATCCAGGCGCCCGGCGCGGGTACGGTCAAGGCGATCCTGGTCGAGAACGGCCAGCCGGTCGAGTTCGACCAGCCGCTCGTCGTCATCGAATAACGGCGCGCATCATGCCCGAGATCAAGAAGCTGCTGATCGCCAATCGCGGCGAAATCGCGCTGCGCATCCATCGCGCCTGCCACGAGATGGGGATCAAGACGGTGGCGGTGCACTCCACCGCCGACGCCGATGCCATGCATGTCCGTCTCGCCGACGAAGCCGTCTGCATCGGCCCGCCCTCGGCAACCGACAGCTATCTGAACATCCCCAGCATCATTGCCGCAGCAGAGATCTCGGGCGCAGACGCGATCCACCCCGGATATGGCTTCCTTTCCGAAAACGCGCAGTTCGCGGAAATCGTCGAGGCGCACGGCCTGATCTTCGTCGGTCCGAAACCGGAGCATATCCGGACGATGGGCGACAAGGTCGAAGCCAAGCGGACGGCCGGTGCGCTGGGCCTTCCCCTTGTCCCCGGTTCGGACGGCGCGATCACCGACGTCGCCGAGGCGAAGCACCTGGCGGCCGAGATCGGCTATCCCGTCCTGATCAAGGCGGCATCCGGCGGCGGCGGCCGCGGGATGAAGGTGGTGCCGAGCGAGGACCAGCTCGAAAGCCTGATGCAGCAGGCCGCGAGCGAGGCGAAGGCAGCCTTTGGCGACGCCACCGTCTACATGGAAAAATACCTCGGCAATCCGCGCCACATCGAGTTCCAGGTGTTCGGCGACGGCAACGGCAACGCGATCCATCTGGGCGAGCGCGACTGCTCGCTTCAGCGCCGCCACCAGAAGGTGCTCGAAGAGGCGCTGTCGCCCGTCATCACGCCCGAGGAGCGCGCGCGCATGGGCGGGATCGTCGCCAAGGCGATGTCCAACATGGGCTATCGCGGCGCCGGGACGATCGAATTCCTTTGGGAAGACGGCAAGTTCTACTTCATTGAAATGAACACCCGTCTCCAGGTCGAACACCCGGTGACCGAGATGATCACGGGTGTCGATCTGGTTCGCGAACAGATTCGGGTTGCCGAAGGGCACGGCTTGTCGGTCCGGCAGGACGAAATCGAGTTCCGCGGGCATGCGATCGAATGCCGGATCAACGCCGAGGATCCGCGCACCTTCGCCCCCTCGCCGGGCAAGATCACGCATTTCCACGCCCCGGGCGGCATGCATGTGCGCGTCGATAGCGGCATCTATTCCGGCTATCGAATCCCGCCCTATTACGACTCGATGATCGCGAAGCTGATCGTCTACGGCCGCACCCGTGAGGGCTGCATCATGCGGCTGCGGCGTGCGCTCGAGGAGTTCGTGATCGAGGGGATCAAGACCACGATCCCGCTGCACCAGGCACTGCTCGATCAGCCCGATTTCCAGTCGGGCAACTATACGATCAAGTGGCTTGAAGCCTGGCTCGCCGAACAGCAGGACGCAGCGTGAAGGCGACGATCTGGCACAATCCGAAATGCGGCACCTCGCGCAAGGTGCTGGCGGCGCTGGAGGAGACGCCCGGGCTTTCGCTCGAAGTCGTCGAGTACCTCAAGTCGCCGCCCACGCGCGAGCGTCTGGCCGGCCTCTATGCACGCGCCGGCATCCGTCCGCGTGACGGATTGCGCACGCACAACAGCCCGGCGGCGGATCTCTGCGCCGAACTCAATCTGCTTGATGCGGACGATGCCGCGATTCTCGATGCGATGATGGCGCACCCGGTCCTGATCGAGCGCCCGCTCGTCGAAACCGAAAAGGGCGTCCGCCTCTGCCGTCCTGCGGAAAAGGTTCAGGAGATTCTCTGAACCCACCATAGCGTCGGCACGATTTCCGCCGCGCTGCCATTGTGCAGCGCGGCGTTTTCGTGGCACGGGGCACGACATCATGATTGCTGCAATTGCCACGCTGCTCGTCTGCCAGCTGCTCGGCGAGTGCCTCCGCCTGCTGACGGGGATGCCCCTGCCCGGTGCCGTCACCGGCATGTTCCTGCTTTTCGCATGGATGTTGATCCGCCCGGTCGAGCGCCCGACGCTCGAACGCGTGTCCGCCTGGCTCACAGCGCATCTGTCGATCATGTTCGTTCCCGCGGCCGTCGGCATCATGCAGGAAGGCCCCGTGCTCGCGCGACAAGGTGTCGCGATCGTGGTCGCAACCGTTGTCTCGACACTGCTTACGATCGCGGTCACTGCGATCGTGTTTCAAGCAGCGCTCAACAGGCGCGTTGCCGCCGAACTGCCATCGGAGGAACCCCGGCCGTGAATCAGGGCTGGACCGCACTCGCCCAGTCGCAACTGCTGTGGCTTACCGTCACGCTCGTTGCGTTCGAGGGCGCTGACCGCATTTCAAAGCGCAGCGGGCGCCACCCCTTGTGCCACCCCGTCTTCCTGTGCACGCCCGTGCTGATCGCGATCCTGGTCGCGAGCGGAACCCCCTATCCGCGATACGCCGAAGCGACCTGGATCCTGGGCTTCCTGCTGGGGCCGGCCACGGTCGGCCTCGCCGTTCCGCTATGGCGCAACCGCGCAGTCGTCCGGCGCACGGCCGGACCGCTGCTCCTCGCGCTCACCGCGGGGTCGATCACCGCGATTGCCAGCGCGGTCGGAATCGTCTGGGCATTCGGAGGGACCCGCGCGATCATCGCGTCTGTCGCGCCCCGATCGGTCACGACGCCGGTCGCCATGGCCCTCGCCGAACAGATTGGCGGCGTGCCGGCGCTCGCCGCGGTGATCGTGTTGTTGTCCGGCGTGGTCGGCGCCATGGGCGCAACCCCCTTGCTCAATCGGCTCAAGCTTCAGGATCTCAGCGTGCGCGGTTTCGCCGTTGGTGTCGCCGCGCATGGTTTTGGCGCAGCCCGCGCTTTTCAGGTTTCGGAGATCGGCGGCGCGTTCGCAAGCATCGGCATGGCACTCAATGCCGCGATGACCGCGATCCTGTTGACGATCTGGGCGCTGCTCGGCTGAGCCCGCGAGGTCGGGCGGCCGAACACCCGCTGCATCGGTCGAACAGCAAGAGGGTGACGAATCCCGGCGGGAACGCTAAGGGCTCGGCGCATGACCCAAATCACGCCCGAGATCGTCGCCGAGCACGGCCTGAGCCCCGAGGAATATGAGCGCGTGCTCAAGGCAATGGGCCGCGAGCCCAACCTGACCGAGCTCGGCATCTTCTCGGTGATGTGGTCCGAGCATTGCAGCTACAAGTCCAGCCGCATCCACCTGAAGAAGCTGCCCACCACCGGCCCCCAGGTCATCTGCGGCCCGGGCGAGAATGCCGGCGTCGTCGATATCGGCGACGGCCAGGCGGCGATCTTCAAGATGGAGAGCCACAACCACCCGTCGTACATCGAGCCCTATCAGGGTGCGGCGACCGGCGTGGGCGGCATCCTGCGCGACGTGTTCACCATGGGCGCGCGCCCGATCGCCAACATGAACGCGCTGCGCTTCGGCCGGCCCGATCATCCCAAGATGAAGCACCTGATCGCCGGCGTCGTCCATGGCATCGGCGGCTATGGCAATTGCGTCGGCGTGCCGACGGTGGGCGGCGAGGTGAACTTCCACCCGGCCTATGACGGCAACATCCTCGTCAACGCGATGACCGTCGGCATCGCCGATACCGACAAGATCTTCTATTCGGCGGCCTCGGGCGTGGGCAATCCGATCGTCTATGTCGGCTCGAAGACCGGCCGCGACGGCATCCACGGCGCCACCATGGCCTCGGCCGATTTCGGCGAGGATTCGGAAGAGAAGCGCCCCACCGTCCAGGTCGGCGATCCGTTCACCGAGAAGCTGCTGATCGAGGCCTGTCTCGAACTCATGGCCTCGGACGCGATCGTCGCGATCCAGGACATGGGCGCCGCCGGCCTTACCTCCTCCAGCGTCGAGATGGCATCCAAGGGCGGCGTCGGCATCGAGCTGATCATGGACGACGTGCCCCAGCGCGAAACCGGCATGACGCCCTATGAGATGATGCTCTCCGAGTCCCAGGAGCGCATGTTGATGGTGCTCAAGCCCGGCCGCGAGGATTTCGCCGAGGCGATCTTCCGCAAGTGGGAGCTTGATTTCGCCGTCATCGGCCATGTCACCGACACCGGCCGCATGGTGTTGAAGTGGAAGGGCGACACGGTCGCCGACATCCCGCTCGCCCCGCTCGCCGACGAGGCACCGCTCTACGACCGCCCGCATGTGCCGACGCCCAAGCCGGCCGAGCTGCAGAATGTGCCGGAATGCACCGATCCCGCCGCGGACCTGCTCAAGCTGATGGGTTCGCCGGACATCGCCAGTCGTCGCTGGATCTGGGAGCAGTATGACCACATGGTCGGCGGCGACACCGTGCAGCGCCCGGGTGGCGACGCCGCTGTCGTCCGCGTCCACGGCACGAACAAGGGCCTGGCGATCACCACCGACTGCACCCCGCGCTATTGCTTCGCGGACCCGGTCGAGGGCGGCAAGCAAGCGATTGCGGAAGCGTGGCGCAACCTCTCGGCGGTCGGCGCGACCCCGCTGGCGGTGACCAACTGCCTCAACTTCGCCAACCCGCAGCGCCCCGAGATCATGGGCCAGATCGTCGGCTGCCTCGAGGGCATGAGCGACGCCTGCCGCGCGCTCGACTTCCCGATCGTCTCGGGCAATGTCAGCCTCTACAACGAGAGCAAGGCGACCGGCGGCGGCTCGGCGATCCTGCCGACCCCGGCGATCGGCGCGATCGGGCTGCTCAAGGACTGGACCCGCAACTGCACGATCGGCTTCAAAGGAACCGGTGACACCGTGATCGCAGTCGGCGAGCGCGGCGGCGATCTCGGCCAGTCGATCTGGTTGCGCGAGATCCATGGTCGCGAGGAAGGTGCCCCCCCGCCGGTCGATCTTGCTGCAGAGCGGCGCACGGGCGATTTCATTCGCGAGCAGATCAGCACCGGTGCGATTACCGCCTGCCACGATGTTTCCGACGGCGGGATGGCAGTTGCGCTGGCCGAAATGGCGCTCGCGTCGAACATCGGCGTCCTGGTCAACGAACCTCAGCCTTTCGGTATCGCGGGCTCGCTGTTCGGCGAAGATCAGGGCCTGTATGTCGTCACCGTCTGCGACTCCTGCCTGGCCGATTTCATGGCGGCCGCGCACAAGGCGAACGTTCCTGCCGATCCGATCGGCCGGACGATCAAGGACCGGATCATCTTCGAACTCGACGAAGGCGACTGGACCGTGACGATCGACGCGCTCCGCGAGGCGCATGAAGGTTTCTTCCCCAAGCTGATGGGAAGCGAAGTCGCCGCCTGACACGGCGTCCGAACGGCAGCGTCCATACGCAACCTGACGGGTTCCCCCGAGCCGTGCCATGCGTTTATCCTGGCACGGCATCGGAGGGACTTGGCATGATGACGGACGCGGTGACCAAACTTGCCGAGCAGATCGGCCTCAAGCCGGGCATGCGTTGTTGGTTCCACAACATGCCCGAGGCGCTGCGCGCTGCGATCGCGCCGGACGCGGTTGCGGTCGAGGAGCAGCCGACGGCATCCGACGGGATGCAATGCGCGCACCTCTATGTCACGACGCGCGAGCGGCTTGAACGGGAGCTGCGTGCGCTGAGCCCGTTGATGGCGACGAAAGGGTTCATCTGGATCGCCTGGCCGGCATCGGGCGGCGAGGCAACGGACCTCGATGATGCCGCGGTTCGTGCGGTGGCCGCAGCGCACGGGTTGGCGGCCTGTTCGCATTATTCGGTCGATGACCGCTGGGTGGCGCTCAAGTTGGCGAGAAGTCCGCAGGGCTGAAGCCCCCGGGGTTTCTCGTACTTGGCATGCGCGCGTTGTCTTGCGAGCATGCAAGGCTACGGGTGGCGCGGCCCTCCCGGGGGAACCGACTTGCATGACCAGTTCTGCGGCGCTGCCATGGCGCCCCTACCCTGCCTTGAGTGACGCCGAACGGATCGATCGTGCCGCGGGCTTCAGCGATCGGATGGCGACGCGGCGCAGTTGCCGGTCGTACAGCGAACGACCGATTCCCCGCGAAGTCATCGAAGCGGCGCTGAAGGCCGCGACCAGCGCGCCGAGCGGCGCCAACCGCCAGCCCTGGCATTTCTGCGCAATCGAATCGGCCGAAGCCAAGGCGGCAATCCGCGTCGCCATGGAGGAAGAGGATCGCCGCTTCTATGGCGGTGGCGGCGATGCGCGCTGGCTCGACGCGATCCGCCCGCTCGGGACCGGGCCGGACAAGGCGTATCTGGAAGACGCGGCGTGGCTGATCGCGGTGTTCGGGGTGAAGCGCGGGGGGATGCGCGCCCAGGACGTGATGCATAACCAATATGTCGTCGAAGGCGTTGGAATCGCTTGCGGTCTCTTGCTGGCGACACTGCACGAAGCCGGCGTTGCGACGCTGGTGCACACCCCGGGGCCGGCTCAGTTCCTGAACCATATCTGTCGTCGGCCTGCCAGCGAGCGTCCGATCATGCTCATTGTGGCCGGACATCCTGCCGATGACGCGACGATTCCTGCCGATTCGCTGATCAAAAAGGCGGTTGAGCAAAGCATGAGCTGGCTATAGCCCTAGGCGATGGCCTCAGACGCGCCTGTGCCGCGCCGATCCATCGCCGAGGACGAGACCGACAGCGCCCAGGCGGACCATGACCGGGTGCCGATCGGCGGCCGAATCACCGCGATCGACGCGATCCGGGGCGTCGCGCTGCTCGGCATCCTGCTCCTCAACATCATCGGCTTTGCGCTGCCCGACGCCGCCTATCTGAACCCGCGTGCCTATGGCGGCTGGCACGGCGCCGACCTGGCGACCTATCTGGTCAATTTCGTCTTCTTCGACGGCAAGATGCGCGGGCTGTTCTCGTTCCTGTTCGGCGCGTCGACGCTGCTGGTCATCGAACGGTCGATTGCGGCAGGACGCGACCCGGCGGCGGTGCACTTCGCCCGGATGGGATGGCTGCTCGTCTTCGGGCTCGCGCATCTGTGGCTGATCTGGCGCGGCGACATCCTGACCCATTATGCGCTGGTCGGCATGATCGCCTTTGCCGCGCGCAAGCTCAACGTCGCGCGACTGGTCGTTTTCGGCGGCCTGCTCGTGCTGTTCCAGGCGATGATCGAAACGCCGCTGCCGATAGCGATCGGCATCCGGCAACAAGCGATCGCCAGCGCCGCGACGCCCGCCGAGGCATCGGCGCACCGCCGCGCGCTGGCAGCGCTCAGCGAGGGGCTCGCGGTTCCCGCCCCCGGACAACTCGCGCGCGAAATCGCGCTGCATCGCGGCCCCTACCTGCCCATCCTGAAACAGCGTTTCGCCGAAGAACGGATGAATCCGGTGATCGGACTGGTCTTCATGGGCGCGGAAACGCTCGCCTATATGCTGTTCGGCATGGCAGCATTGCGCAGCGGGATGCTGAGCGGCGGCTGGAGTGCGGCCCGCTACCGCCGATGGCTGACGGTCAGTTGGGGGATCGGCCTGCCCGTCTTCGTTGTGATCGCCGCCATCCAAGTGCGAAGCGGGTTCGACCTGTTCGCGCTCGCGCTGACGATGCCGATCACGGTACTCGCACGTCCCCCGATGATCGTCGGATGGATTTGCCTGCTCTCGCTCATCCTTGCAGGCGAGAGCCGATTGCGCACGCGACTGGTCGCCGTCGGCCGCATGGCCTTCACCAACTATCTGATGACCAGTCTGATCTGCACGACGATCTTCTACGGCTATGGCCTTGGCTGGTACGCCAGTCTGTCGCGCTGGCAGCTTTACCCGATCGTCGCGGCAGTCTGGGCAGCGATCCTGCTCTGGTCGCCCTTCTGGCTGGCGCGATTCCGATTCGGTCCGTTCGAATGGCTGTGGCGCAGCCTGGCGCGCGGCAAGGTCCAGCCGATTCGCGGCGGCGTGCGCAATAATTGAGAGTGCGTCGCAATAGGGTTGCGAATCGCTCGCAACTTCGCTACCTCGCAATCCACGAAGAGCGCGAGGGTGCGATGGTCGTCTGTGTGTGCAATGCGATTCGCGAAGGTGAGGTGCGCAACGTCGCGCGCGGGGGTGCCCGCACGGCGGGACAGGCCTATCGCGCGCTGGGATGCCGCACCAAATGCGGGCAGTGCATCCCCTATGCCCGCGAGATCATTCGCGAGGAAAGCGCCGCGGCCTGACGCCGGCGCCCTGCCGCTCCGGCCATTTGCCCCATTGCACACGCCCCCCGAGCGGGTAAGGCTCCACCCCAAAAGCAGGAGTGTGCAGCGATGAAGGGTGATGCGAAGGTCCTCGAATATCTCAACGAGGCGCTCAAGAACGAGCTGACCGCGATCAACCAATATTGGCTGCATTACCGGATGCTCGACAACTGGGGCGTCAAGCGCCTCGCCGAGCTGGAACGCCACGAGTCGATCGACGAGATGAAGCACGCCGACAAGCTGGCGGAGCGCATCCTGTTCCTTGAAGGGCTTCCCAATTTCCAGATGCTCGGCCGGCTGCGGATCGGCGAGACGGTCGAGGAAATCCTGCGCGCCGATCTGGCGCTGGAAGTCGATGCGATCGCGATGCTGCGCGACGCCATCCAGCATTGCGAGACCGTCCGCGATTATGTCAGCCGCGAACTGTTCGTCGACATCCTCGAGAGCGAGGAAGAGCATGTCGACACGCTGGAGCGCCAGTTCGACATGATCGCCCGCATGGGAATCGAAAACTACATCCAGCTCAACAGTAAGCCCGAGTCGAGCGACTGATCGTCGCCGGCGGCGCTGCTTCGCGCCGCGGAGGGTTACGCCACCGGCCGCCGGCCAAAGCCGCCGGCCGGACGCCGGGCGACGATCGGATTGGCTTCACGCTCGAGCATCGCGAGCGTCGAGTCGAACATCGGCCGCAGACTGACGACCTGTTCGATCAGTTCGTCGGGGCCGTCGTGGCGTTCGACACAATCGCGCGCGACGAGTTCGATCGTCTCGGCAAGGTCGGCGAGCGGGTCGGCCCCGAACTGGCGGGCTTCACCCTTGAGCGTGTGCGCGGGGAGGACGAGCGCCGCAGCGTCCTGCGCGCGCATCGCCGCTTCGATCTGAGAGACCGACTTGATGCCGTCCTCGCGGAAATAGCCCAGAATCCGCGCGAAACCGGCGCCGAGTTCTGCCCGCGCCCGCGCGAAGGCATGCCAGTCGACCAACGGATTTTCGGCATTCATCGACATCATCGCGCGTCCCCACATCCCCCTTTGTCAAGCCGGCGCGGATGTTCCGCCGCCGAGGCGCGGAACATCGTTGAGCCTGCTCCTTAGCCGCGAGACGGTAAACAGCCCGTTGATAGGAAACCGGAAAACAACAGGAAATCAGCCACAGCAAATCAGGAGCGGTTGCGATCCCGATCGAAGGGATTGGCCGGCGCACGCAAGGTGAGCCGCACGGGAACCGCGCCGAAATCGAACTCGCGCCGCAGCCCGTTGATCAGATAGCGCTGATAGCTGGTCGGCAGCAGGTCGACGCGCGTGCCGAACAGCACGAAGCTGGGCGGCCGCGTCTTGTTCTGCGTGACATAGCGCGGCTTGATGCGCTTACCGCCCGGCGCGGGCGGCGGGTTCGCGTCGATCGCGCGTTCGAACCAGCGATTGAGCTGGCCGGTCGACACGCGCCGCGACCAGGCCTCGCGCGTTTCGAACGCGACCTTGAGCAGCGTATCGATCCCCTTCCCCGTCGCTGCGGAAACGGTGAGCAGCGGCACGCCCTTCACCTGCGCCAGCCCCTCGTCGAGCGCACCCTTGACGCCGTTGAACAGCCGCGACGCATCCTCGGCCACGTCCCATTTGTTGAGCGCGATAATGAGCGCGCGCCCTTCCTGAAGCACGCGATCGGCAATCTTGAGATCCTGCGCCTCGAGGCCCTTGGTCGCGTCGAGCAGCAGCACCACCACCTCGGCGAAATCGACCGCGCGCAACGCGTCGGCGACCGAGAGCTTTTCGAGCTTGTCCTGCACACGCGCACGCTTGCGCATCCCGGCCGTGTCGATCAGGCGCACCGCCCGCCCCTCCCACGACCAATCGATCGCAATCGAGTCGCGGGTGATTCCGGCCTCCGGCCCGGTAATCAGCCGGTCTTCGCCGAGCATCCGGTTGATGAGCGTCGACTTGCCCGCGTTGGGACGGCCGACGATCGCGAGCTTGAGCGGCGCGTCGGGGCTGTCGGGATCCTCTTCCTCGACCGCATCATCCTCGCGCTCGATATAGGGGCGCAGCGCACCGAACAGATCGGCAATGCCCTCGCCATGCTCGGCCGAAAGCTGGACCGGATCGCCGAAGCCGAGCGCCATCGCCTCGATCACGCCCGTTTCCCCCGCGCGCCCTTCGGCCTTGTTCGCGGCGAGCACCACGGGCGTGTCGCTGCTGCGCAGCCAACGCGCAATCTCTTCGTCGAGCGGAGTCACGCCGGCGCGTGCGTCGACGAGGAACAGCGCCACATCGGCGTCGTTGACCGCCGCCTGCGTCTGCGCGCGCATCCGACCGGGCAGGCTCTGCGGATCCTCATCCTCGAACCCCGCCGTGTCGATCACGCGGAAATCGGTGCCGAGCAGCGTCGCATCGCCTTCGCGGCGGTCACGCGTGACGCCGGGCTGGTCGTCGACCAGCGCCAGTTTCTTGCCCACGAGCCGGTTGAACAGAGTCGATTTGCCGACATTGGGGCGCCCGATGATGGCGACGATGGGAAGAGGCATGGGTAACTTCTAATCTGCTTGGCGCACGATTCAAAATCGCCCGCGCGGAAACGGCAACGGCCGGGGCACCCGGGCCCCGGCCGCAGCGGATGATGCCCCGACGGGCCGGTCAGCGATAGGCGCTGAGCCGGCCGCTTTCATCGAGGACGAACAGCATGTTGTTGGCGACGACCGGCTGCAGCGTCACCGGTTCCTTGCCCTCGATCACCGACTGGACGCTGCCGTCGGTCGGCGACGCGAAGGCGATCTCGCCGAGCGAGTTGACCAGCACCAGCCGGCCGCCGGCGAGGACCGGGCCGACCCAGCTCACCGGATCCTTCTGCTTCTTTTCCTTCCGGAACTTCTTGAGCTGCGAGATCCAGCGAATCTTGCCGCTGCCGCGGGCGAGGCAGAGCAGCCGGGCGTCGTCGGTGACGACGAAAATCCACTCGCCCGCGACCCAGGGAGTCGAGATGCCGGCGATCGTCTGTTCCCACAGCGGATTGCCGCTCGCGAGATCCATGGCGACCATGCGGCCGCCCTGGCCGATCGCATAGACCCGCCCCTGGTCGATCACCGGATCGGCGTCGATATCGGCCAGCGACGACACCGAAGTCGACATCGAGGTGCGCGACAGCACCACGTCCCACAGCGAACGGCCGTTTTCGTAGCGATAGGCGTTGAGCTCACCCGACGAGAAACCGGCGATCACGGTGCCCTGTGCCGAAGCCGGCGCCGCGACACCGAAAACGCCCTGCGATTCGAGGCTTGCCGAAATGGTCCATGTGACCTCGCCCGTTTCCTGCGACATCGCATAGAGCTGGTTGTCCTGCGTCACGACATAGGCGTTGCCGTTGGCGAGCGAGGGCGCACCGCGCAGCGGGCCGGCGGGCCGCTTGCGCCACAGTTCCTTGCCGTCGGCGGCGCTGAACGAGACCACATCGCCCAGCCCGTTCGTCGCGAACACGCGTTCGCCGTCGACGCTCACGCCGCCGCCGAAGCGGGCACTGCGATTGCCCTCGTCCTTCGCCGCGGTCTCTGCGGTCCAGATCGTCGCACCGGTCTGCGCCGACAGCGCATGGACGGTGCCGTTGGTGTCGATGACGAACAGGCGGTCGCCGGCGACGACGGGGGACGCCGCCAGCCGTTCGCGCTTCGAGGTGCGGGCGACCTGCTTTTCCCACAGCCGGTGCGGCGCCGCGCCGAGGGCCAGATGGCCCATCGACTTGGACGCATTGCCGCCGGGCTGTGCCCAGGCGTCGTTGGCCACGGCTTCCGGCAGCAGCACCTCGACCCCGGCCAGCGCCTTGTCCGCCGCGACATCCTGTTCGGTCACGAGGATGGGCACGCGCTCGCCAAGCACCGGTGTCTTCTTGCCGCTGCCCTTGATGGCGCCGCAGCCGCCGACCATCGCGAGCGCCGCAAGCGCTGCGGCGACCCTCACCTTGCTGTTCATTGCGCCTTGGATTCCTTCGACTGATCGATTGCGTCGACGCCGAGCGAGCCGGCAAGTTCGCGCGCCCGGGCGCGGATCGACTGGGGCACTTCCTCGCCCGCCTGGGCGAGCTGGGCATAACGGCGGCCGGCCTCGGCGCGGTTGCCGGTCTTGAGATAGGCCGCGGCGACCATCTCGCCCGCGGTGCCGAGCCAAGGCGAATTGGGGTTGGCGAGATCCTTCAGCCGGTCGATCACCGTCTGCGGCGGCAGCGCGTCGAATTCGGCGGCGGTCTGACGGATCAGCGCCAGGTCACGATAAGGCTGGGGATAGGCGCTGTTGTTCGCGACTTCGGCGAACTTGGTGATCGCGGCCTTGGTGTCGCGACGGCCGAGCAGCTCGTTGCCCTCCGCGATCCGCGCCATCGCCGAATAGCCGTCGGTCTTCTGTGCGGCGAGCTTGCCGAAGCCCGCCAGCCCCTGTGCGGGCTGACCGCGATCGAAGCTCTGCAGCGCCGTATCATAGTCGATGCCGCGACGGCCGGCGGCTTCCTGTGCCTGATGCTGGTAATAGAGGAAGCCCGCAAGCGCCGCGAGGAGCACGACGACTGCGCCGACGATCCAGCGGCCATAGCGCTGAACCAGCCGCGCGGCCTGGTCGCGACGATATTCCTCGTCCACCTCGCGCAGAAACGCTTCGTCTGACATGCCGGAGGGGGGAAGCGCCAAGTTCTAACTCCATCGGGTTTTCGCGGCAGATACCGGGCCGCGCGGGCGCGGACCTTAGCCGCGCCGACGATCAAGGGGAAGCTATTGGCTGCGCGATCAGTCGCGCGGACGATAGACCTGTTCTGAACCGGGAAACTGCCTTGTCCGGACCTCGCCGGCATAGGTTTCAACCGCGGCGGAAATGCGGCCGGCGAGATCGTCATACTTCTTCACGAACCGCGCGGTCCGTTCGAACATCCCGAGCATGTCGTCGATGACGAGAACCTGACCGTCGCAGCGCGCCGACGCGCCGATACCGATCACCGGCACCCCGACCGCATCGGTGATCGCGTCGGCGAGCGATTCGACCACGCCCTCCACGACGATCGCGAACGCGCCCGCATCGGCGACGGCGCGGGCGTCGTCGAGGATCTTGGCATGTTCGGCGTTGCTGCGCCCGCGCGCGCCATAACCGCCGAGCGCATTCACCGCCTGCGGCGTCAGCCCGACATGCCCCATCACCGGGATGCCGCGTTCGGAGAGGAAGGTGACGACCGGCGCCATCGCCGCACCGCCTTCGAGCTTCACCGCGGCCGCGCCGGTTTCGGCAAGGACGCGCGACGCCGATTCGAAAGCCTTTTGCGGGCTCGCCTCATAGCTGCCGAAGGGCATGTCGATCACGACCGCGGCGTGGTGGCTGCCGCGCACGACCGCCGCGCCGTGCGCGATCATCAGGTCGAGCGTGACCGGGAGCGTCGAGGGCAAGCCGTAGACCACCTGCGCCAGACTGTCGCCGACGAGCAGCATGTCGCAATGCGGATCGAGCAGCTGTGCCATCCGCGTGGTGTAGGCGGTGAGCATCACCAGCGGCTCGCCGCCCTTGCGCGCGCGGATCGCGGGCACCGTCAGCCGCTTCATCGGCTGCGGCGTCGGCGTGGCGCGGCTCGTCGCCGTATCAAGCATATAGGTGGACATAACCCCTCTCCTAGCCGCGCCGGCGGTCGTGCGCCAGCATGTGTGCGCGCGCCCCCCTTTCAGAGCAGGGCGGCGGCGAAGCGTTCGGGCACGAAACCGACGAGCAGCCCGCCGGGATACTCGACCACCGGCCGTTTGATCATCGACGGCTGGGCGACCATCAGCGCGATCGCCCGATCGGCATCGAGCCCCTGTCGATCGGCCTCGGGCAGCTTGCGGAAGGTGGTGCCGGCGCGGTTGAGCAGCACCTCCCACCCGACCATCTGCGCCCAGCGGGTCAGCCGCGCAGCGTCGATCCCGGCGCGCTTGTAGTCGTGAAAGGCATAGGGGACGTGATTGGCGTCAAGCCACGCCCGCGCCTTCTTCATCGTGTCGCAATTGGGGATGCCGTAGAGCGTGACGGTCAACCTCGTTCCTCCCTGGTTTCGGGTGCGGCGGTGCCGAGGAAGCGGCCGAGCGTCACCACCGGCTGTTGCTCGAGCCCCAGCGCCGCATAGAAGCCGAGCGCGGCCTGGTTGTCGGCACGGACCATGAGCTGGAGCTTGGGGCAATCGCGGGCCGACAGCCAGTTTTCCGCCGCCGCCATCAGCGCCCGGCCCAGCCCGGCGCGGCGATGCCCCGGGTCGACCGCAAGATAATAGATCCAGCCGCGGTGCCCGTCATAGCCGGTCATCGCGCTGCCGATAATCGCGCCGCCGGTGCCGCGGGCCACCAGCACGCACGAGGCAGCGCCGGCCAGCGCCCTGGCGAAATCGGCATGGGGGTCGTTCCACGGGCGGGTGAGCGCACAAGCCTCCCACAACGCGACGACCGCGGGTGCGTCGGCCATGGTGGCGGGTTCGATCAGCATCATCGCATCGCCTCCCTTCGCCCTGTTACCCGGCCCGTCCGCGGCGCCGGGCAGCGAAACCACCCCCGGATCCACCCAGCGGCGGCTTGCGCCGCCGGGCAACGAAGCCGACCCCGCGCCCAGCGCGGCGTCGAGTCTTCGTTACTCCCACTCTATTATTAATGGGCCTCATAAGACGTTGAAATCACATCATTAAAAATATTTCTGCTGACGATATACCGTCAGCCGTCCCGCCAAAATGGTCGGCTTTTGAAATCATTGGATTTTTCGGAATACCCCGAAAAACCGTACGTTCGGGGACTATCGTCAAGCAAGGGATGCAGGAAACAATCCGTCTCGATCCGTGCATCCCGCCGATTTCACGCTGAAACCCTATCATCACGACGGCCGATTGTCACGTAGGCCGAGAGCGCGCATGCACCATCTCCAACCTCCCCAATCGCGCCAGTCACTGATCGCTAACGCAATCCGGATGCACCCGCCGGCCCCAGCGTTTCTGCTCCCTGCCAATTAAGGCTTCGGGCGCCGGATAATTGGAAGTGACAGGTCCGCTATTTGGAAGCCTTCCTCTTAAACAGCCCATTAAATGTCAGAAAAATAGCACTATTTCTGACACATGAAAGTGACGACCACATCGCCTCCCGATCGGATTATGAGGCGCGCCCGCTCTGCCGGACGCGGCGGCGTCTTCACGCCCAGCGACTTCCTAGATATCGCGGGACTTCCACTGAGTCCAAACAGCGCTTCATGGAGGCCTTCGGCGCATCGCGAAGGCCGTGTGACAGACGACCGTGACGCGGAGCACCCGGGATCGTCGCCCGTGCTAATTTTAACCAACTGATTCAAATGCGAAATTTATTGCATCTCGGCGGACGCAAAAATGGAGACACCGCACTGTAGTAACATTATAAATAGCGGAGTGTGACACTGAGGTGCGACCCTTGATTTCCGTTGAATCTATCCTGCTTGCCGATGGGCCCGCCCTGTCGTCCGAGATTGCCCGCAAGCTGGTGGCGCAAGGGTGCTCGGCCGACGTCGCGCGCCAACGGATCAGCCGCGCCGGACCTAATGTGCGCCGCCTGAAGGGTCTCGTTTTTCCGCGCAACGCCCGTTTTCTCTATCACGCCAAGCACGAAGGCACCGAGCATTACTGGACGGCTCTCTCGCGCGACATCCGCGAGGCCAGCCCGGCGTACGGGCCCGCGCTCGCTGCGCTCCAAGCGCGTGATGGCGTGGTGCCTCTTGACCAGTTCGCGATCATAAGCGGCTCGCCTATTCGGCAGCAGGGCCAGGTCTCTAGTGACACGGTGCTGCAACGCCTCGAAGCTGTTCACCTCATCGAGCGCGGCGAGATGCAGGGCGTCGGCGCCGTCGTCGCCCTTCGCGCTGACGGATATCTTGGTCGACCGAACTTCCAACGCCTTCGCGCCAGGCTCGTCGTCGAGAAGATGCTGCTTCTCGCATTGCGCGATTGGGCTCGTCGCCTCGGCGTCGCGAGCTACGACAAGATCGAGATCCGCGGAGAGGCCGACCGCCTGCCGACGTTCGGCACGTTCAATTGGGATCTCTGCGGCCCGTCCTACATGGTCCCGATGGTCCGTCGTCAGAAGGATGGCCCGCCAAAGCCCGGCTTCCTGGTGGGTGACGTCATCGCAGGCTCGGCTGTCGACGAGCACGCCATCGCCGCCTTCATCCGCAAGTTCAGCCTGTCGTCCTATCTGAAAAACCTTCCGCCCTTCATGCCGGTGCTGATGGCCGACGGCTACACCCAAGCGGCCTTCAACCTCGGGCGCTCCCACGGCCTCATGTTGGCGACACCGAAGAACCTATTCGGTCGGGACGTTGCCGTTGGCCTCGCCACTCTGCTCGAAACGTTGAACAAGGCGGCCGCAGTCGCAGTCGCGAACCCGGAAGTCATCGGCGAGCTGTTTGACAAACTCAGCAGCATCGATGGCGCGGATCGCAACCTGCGTGGCTCCCTTTTCGAGCTTGTGGTCGGCCATGTGGTGCAGGCCCGCTTCGGCGGCTCGATCGATATCAATCACCTCCTCCGTTTTGACACCTTCAAGGCTGAGATCGACGTTCGCCGGGTCGTCGCCGGCGAAGTCTGGATCTACGAGTGCAAGGGCTACCAGCCGGATCATATGATCGATGCACCGGAGGTCGAGGCATGGCTGACGGAGAAGGTGCCCGGCATCTACAGCGCGACGAAGGCCGAGGACCGCTTCAACAGTTCGACGGTGCATTTCGAGTTCTGGACCAGCGGCGGCTTCACTGACGCGGCGATCGCCGCTCTTACGGCGGCTCGCGACAGAACCAAACGTTACGTGATCGGCTGGAGGGCCGGAAAAGAGGTCAGGAGCGAACTCGCGAAGCTGTCGCCTTCCGGAATGACCGCGATGTTCGATCAGCACTTCCTCAAGCACCCGATCGCCGTCTTCGACCGTCGCCACGATGGAGTCGGCGCTCTGGCCGATCTCAACATCGATGCGACCGTTCCAGCCGATCTCAGCGAACAGTTCCTGCCACCGTTGCCCAAGCGACCATCGCGTCAGGAAATCCGTGCCGAAGTTGAGGCCGCCATGGCCTACGAACGTGCGCCGCCAACCGCTTTGGCTGCCGAGTAGCCCCTGGCCTAGAGCGCGATCAGATCGACCGCGCCGCCCATTCCCGCCATCAAATCCCTGAGCCGTGGGGCTTGGGTCCGTGGCAGGGCAATCGCCAAGAGGCGCTGCGCCCGAGACGCGCCAACGTAGATCTTGCGCGCTTCCTCGTTATCGACCGCACCATCCCCCGCGAGAAAATCGACGATACCCTTGGCGGTGCTTGGCGACATCACCACGCAGATCGCGGGAAACTCCATCCCCTTCACGCTATGGATCGTCCGCGCGGCGTGGCCCGATGCGGGCGCGACCGACAATGCCTTGTCGAGGTCGCCATTGCGACGGAGGCGCTGATTGATCGATTGGCCACCGGCTGGCAGGAGGGGCGCGCAGAGCCGACGCGCCTCGTCGTGCCACGCCTCGGCCGTCGCGAACCTCTCCGGGCTGAATCGGAGCGCCTGCGCCAGGGCGAGTGCTTCGGGACGCCATGCATCCGGGCTGACATCCGCGTCCACGAGATGCTGATGGTAGGTCCTACCGCCCATCTGACCACCCAGTTCGAGCATGATCCGGTGGATAGCGACCAGCGCCTCCTTCCGACCGCCAAGCTCGAACGAGAAATGAAAATCGCTCACCGCGACAGCCAGCCTGTAACTGAGGTCCCGCACACCGGAATCCTGGGGATGCCCGAGCGCGTTTGCGCTCGTCCGGCGCGTCGCCGACACTATCGGACAATCTCGCGCCTCCAGCCCCATTGCCGTCACGAGTTCCTGAAATTTCGACCCAATCGTGGAAGGAACCCCTTTTCCCGAATAGGACAGGATCTGAATTGCGGTCGGCTCCTCGCGATGCTCTCCCAGCGCTTCGTCGATCGCGGCGCGCATGCCGGGCGCGCGCAAGGCTACCCCTCCTTTCGTGATGTGCTCGCTAGACCGGAAGTTTCCGCTCATGGGCAGGCGCTCGTCGGCGCCGAACGTCTCTGCGAATTGCCCAAGTTCGCGCGTGACGCCGCCCCGAAAGCCATAGATCGCCTGGTTCGGGTCGCAGATCACCTTCACCGGCACGCCCGCTGCCCGGAACCACGCGATGATCTCCAAGTCGACCGGATTGCAGTCCTGCGCCTCGTCGACGATCAACTCCAGGAAGCGCGCCGCAAATGCCGGGCCTAGAACAGCCCCGCATGCCGGATCGCGCAGCCGGGCGAGCGCCACGGAACGCACATCGGCGAAATCGAGTTCGCCGCGCTGAAGGAAGCGCGCACGCGTGTTTCGTGCCGCCGTCTCGTGCGCCTTGATCTTCCCGCGAAAGCCATGACGCTGGATCATGGCGGGGATCGCCTCCCCTGTCTCACGATCAAAGCAATGCAGCGGCAAGGCCTGCGCACCGGCAAACGGCTGTATCGTGCAGTCGTCCTTATCCGGGATAAGCTTCGGCTTTGCGGCGCAGCCATCGACGCCGAACGGTGAGATGAGAAATTGCCACAGGAACGCGTCGAACGTCCCGATGAAGTGCGGGAACGCTGGCGTCTCGACAACTCCCTCTCGGCGCAGCCGATCCTCCAGCTCGGAGACGGCGACAATGGTGAAGGACAGGAAGGCGATGCCGCGGCCGGTCTGCCGTCCGCTGAGAAGCGTTCGTGCGCGCTCCACCATGACGCGGGTCTTGCCCGCGCCCGGGCACGCCGCGATGAACGCCGAGCCCGGATGATCGATCACGCGCCGCTGCTCGTCCGTCGGCTTGAACGGCGCAGCGATCATTTCACGAGCGCCTCGATAGCCGCTTTCAGATAGGCCGGCACCGTAAAAGCCTTGCCGTTGTTGATTTCCTCAGCGATGAGTTGGGCAAAATCGCCCTTGCGGGTGGCCTCGAAGAGCTGCTGAATCGCCACCGCCTGGGCCGCTCCAGCCTGCGCGACCGCCGCATCCCATTTATCGGCTGATCGCGGGTGAAGCTTGACGTAGACCTCCTTGAGCAGTGCCGCATTGCCCGCGCGGACCAATTCCGTCTCCAGCGAATAGTCGTTGATGACGACCTCAAGGAGATCGCCCGCGCCGAGCCCCGCGACCATCGCCTCCAGGTCGCGCTTGCGTCCGGCACCCGGGGTCATCGCTCCTTCCGCCACCTCCCCAGCGTCGCCATCGGTCAAAACGACGAGCCGATCGGCGATCCGGACCTCGTTGAATGGCGAGAGAAGCAGCTTGGCGTATGGCTGAAAATCGACGCCGTCGATCGGCACGAAGACCGCGGAGCGGAACAGGCGGAGTTTGTCCGCGTCATCCGTCAACACGATCTTCTTCGCCATGACGGGAAGCAGAAGCGCTTCTGCGATGCCTTCCACGAGAAGCACGCGCCCCCCGAATAGAAATGCCGATTTGGTCACGTCCAGATAGCGATCGATCTTGCGGCGTTCGACAGGGTCGAGCGCCAGGGCCGCGAGCGGGATGCAGCGCGTTTCCCGCCTCGGCCTGCCCACCGGCATCACAGGGTTCGGCTCGATTTCGGGGACGATCTCAGCGGGAACGCCGGCGAGCGCGTGCGGCTCGTCTTCTGCGATAGGCGGTACGGCCGCTGCGGGCGCGGGAAGAAAGGATCGGAAAAAGACGAGCTTCTTGCTTTCCACCCATGCCGACAGGTTCGGCGAATGGGTCGCTACGATCACCTGCAGCTCGCCCGCCGGTCCCTGGTTGTCGACGCGCGGCTTGCGCGACTTCTCGGCCTGCTCATCGAGGAAGCTGAGCACCGCGGCCTGAAGCTGCGGGTGAAGATGCGCTTCCGGCTCCTCCACGAGGAAGAGCGTCAAGTCGGCGTCATTGACCTTCTCGAGCTCGACCGCGATCGTCGCCATGTAGAGAAGGTTCGCGTAGCCGTGCCCCGAATAGCGGAGGTCTTCCGGTTCGATGCCGTGATCGGAGAGCTTGAAGCGAAGGTCGCGCGCGATATCGATGAGCTTCTCGTCATTCGCAAAACCGAGAGACGCAGCCTGGCGGCGAACGCCCCCTGTCAACGCGCTCAGCCCTACCTCCACGGCGCCACCGACCTTGCCAAGGATCTCCGCTTCCACTGCGTGGCGACAACTACGATGGCCGGTTGAGCGGCAACTATGATGGCCGGTAGGATCGGTTGTCTGGGCTGATCGTAGGGAGGGGCGTAGCCCCGACCGGAGAGCG
>JAFABD010000225.1 GCA_023426225.1 Pseudomonadota bacterium
CTCGAAAAGCCATCGGTTTTGCTGCGGCGAAAAACGCCGCCGAAACCGCGCGCCCGGATCACGCGGCCACCGACACATCAAACCCGGCACGCCCCAGTGCAGCGGGCTCATGAATAAGCCGGGCTAAAGGGCGGGGGCAAACAAGCGGTAAAGAAAGCGATTTGGTTGCGCACCTGCAACGACATCGCGGGGCCGGGCGCGAAACGCGACGGGCCCGGAGTCGCCTCCGGGCCCGTGCGGTTTGCTGTCGCGCTGCCTCGCCCTCAGGGCGGGGGAACGTCTTATCCGGCGTCGATCGCCTCGGCCTTGCTGCCACGCTTGCGCGGCTTCTTGGGCGCGGCGGGGGTGATCTCGAACGCCAGCGCGTTGTCGCGCAGCTTCACGGTCACTTCGCCGCCATGGACGAGCTTGCCGAACAGCAGTTCCTCGGCGAGCGGCTGCTTGATCTTCTCCTGGATCAACCGGCCCATCGGACGGGCGCCATAGAGCTTGTCATAGCCGCGTTCGGTCAGCCAGTTCTTCGCCGCCTCGTCGAGCTTGATGTGCACGCCGCGGTCGGCGAGCTGCAGCTCGAGCTGGAGGATGAACTTGTCGACGACGCGCGCCACGACTTCCGGCGGCAGATAGCCGAACGGCACGATCGCATCGAGGCGGTTGCGGAATTCGGGGGTGAAGAGGTTCTTCACCGCTTCCTCCTGCACGTCCTCGCGGCTGATATTGCCGAAACCGACGCTTTCCTTCGCCATGTCCGACGCACCGGCATTGGTGGTCATGATGAGGATGGTGTTGCGGAAGTCGACGGTCTTGCCGTGGTGGTCGGTCAGCTTGCCGTTGTCCATCACCTGCAGCAGGATGTTGAACAGGTCCGGATGCGCCTTCTCGATCTCGTCGAGCAGCAGCACCGAATGCGGGTTCTGGTCGACCGCGTCGGTCAGCAGGCCGCCCTGGTCATAGCCGACATAACCCGGAGGGGCACCGATCAGCCGGCTGACCGAGTGGCGTTCCATGTACTCGGACATGTCGAAGCGCTGGAGCGGGATGCCGAGCAGTTCGGCGAGCTGCTTCGCCACCTCGGTCTTGCCGACGCCGGTCGGACCCGAGAACAGATAGTTGCCGATCGGCTTGTCCGGATCGCGCAGGCCCGCACGGCTGAGCTTGATCGCCGAGGACAGGACCTCGATCGCCTTGTCCTGGCCGAACACGACGCGCTTCAGATCCTGCTCGATATTGGCGAGCACGCGGGTGTCGTCCGACGAGACGGTCTTCGGCGGGATGCGCGCCATGGTCGCGATGACCTGCTCGATCTCCTTGGGCGTGATGACCTTCTTGCGCTTGGACGGCGCCACCAGCATCTGCATCGCGCCGACTTCGTCGATCACGTCGATCGCCTTGTCCGGCAGCTTGCGGTCGTTGATGTAGCGCGCCGACAGCTCGACCGCCGATTTGATCGCGTCCGGCGTGTACTTCACCGAATGATGCTGCTCGAACGCCGAGCGCAGGCCGGCCAGGATCTTCACCGTATCCTCGACCGACGGCTCGTTGACGTCGATCTTCTGGAAGCGGCGGAGCAGCGCGCGGTCCTTTTCGAAGTGGTTGCGGAATTCCTTGTAGGTGGTCGAGCCGATGCAGCGGATCGTCCCGCCCGACAGCGCGGGCTTGAGCAGGTTCGACGCGTCCATCGCGCCGCCGCTGGTCGCGCCGGCCCCGATCACGGTGTGAATCTCGTCGATGAACAGGATCGCGTGCGGCATCTTCTCGAGTTCGGAAACGACCTGCTTCAGCCGCTCCTCGAAATCGCCGCGATAGCGCGTGCCGGCGAGCAGCGCGCCCATGTCGAGCGAATAGATCACCGCGTCCTTCAGCACCTCGGGCACGTCGCCCTCGATGATCTTGCGCGCGAGCCCTTCGGCGATCGCCGTCTTGCCGACGCCGGGATCGCCCACATAGAGCGGGTTGTTCTTGCTGCGCCGGCACAGGATCTGGACGGTACGGTCGACTTCGGACGACCGGCCGATCAGCGGATCGACCTTGCCGTTCTTCGCCTTCTCGTTGAGGTCGACGGTGAACTGCTTGAGCGCGCTTTCGGCCTTGCCGTTCTTGGTTTCGGCCTTGGCCGACTTCTCCTCCTCGGCACCCTTGGGCGGCGCGGCCTCGGTCGGTGCGCTGTTCTTGCCGACGCCGTGGCTGATATAGCTGACCGCGTCGAGCCGGCTCATGTCCTGCTGCTGCAGGAAATAGACGGCATAGCTCTCGCGCTCGCTGAACAGCGCGACGAGCACGTTGGCGCCGGTCACCTCGTCGCGGCCCGAAGACTGGACGTGCAGGATCGCGCGCTGGACGACGCGCTGGAACCCGCTGGTGGGCGAGGGGTCGGTCGGCTGTTCGACCTTCAGCGCATCGAGCTCGGTGTCGAGATAGTGCGCGACGGTGGTCTTGAGTTCGCCCAGATCCACGCCGCATGCGCTCATCACCTTCGAGGCGTGCTCGTCATCGATCAGCGCCAGCAGAAGGTGCTCGAGCGTCGCATACTCATGGCGGCGGGAGGAAGCGGCTTCCAGCGCCTTGTGCAGGGTCGATTCGAGGGCGGAGGCGAAACTAGGCATCAGGTTACTACTCCAGGAGGCCCGGCGAACAACCGGGCCCGTGATCCCCTATTTCGGGTGGGGCGTGCCCCGCATCAAGAACAGCGACCGAACATCGCGGAAAAGTCGCCCGAGGCGGCCGATCCGGTGCACGACCCCTCATCTCTTAAATAGAGCATCCGCGCTGGCGCGGTGACTGATCGCGCGATCAATTTTGCTTCTGGTGCGCGCAATTTCGAGTTCGAGCGCGGCGATGCGCGCGTTGAGCTCGTCGACCGAAAAGGGGTCGAGGTCCTGGCGGCCCAGTTCGGCCACGAGGTCGTTCTTGCGACGGGGAAGGGACTCGTCTGGTTCCATCTCGACAGAGAACGTTGACCCTGGCACCCCGGATGTCAATAAGGCCGCCGATCTGCCAACAGGGTGAAAGCGACGAGCCGAATGAGCCTTCCCGAAACCATGCTCGCCATCGATCCGGACGGAGCGGGCGGTCCGGAAGTGCTGGTGCCCGTTGCCCGCCCGGTGCCGTTGCCCGGCCGTGACGAGGTGCTGATCCGCGTCGCCGCCGCGGGGGTCAATCGCCCCGACGTGATGCAGCGCCGCGGCCTTTATCCGCCGCCGCCGGGCGCGCCCACCATCCTCGGCCTCGAAGTCGCGGGCACGATCGCCGCGGTGGGCGAGGGATTGCCCGAGGCGCTGGTCGGCCAGCGCGTCTGCGCGCTCGTCGCAGGCGGCGGCTATGCCGAATATGTCGTCGCGCATCACGGCACCTGCCTTCACGTTCCCGATTCGCTGACGCTCGTGGAGGCCGCGGCGATTCCCGAAACGCTGTTCACCGTGTGGACCAACGTGTTCGAACGCGGTTACGCGCAGGAGGGCGAGACGCTGCTCGTCCATGGCGGTACCAGCGGTATCGGCATGATGGCGATCGCGCTCGCCCGCGTGTTCGGGCTGACGATCATCGTCACGGCGGGTTCGCCCGAAAAATGCGCCGCGGCGCTGGCGGCGGGTGCCGATCACGCGATCGACTACAAGGCGCAGGATTTCGTCGCGGCGGTGCAGGAAATCACCGGCGGGCGCGGCGTCGACCTGGTGCTCGACATGGTCGGCGGTGACTATGTCGCGCGCAACCTGCGCTGCCTGGCCGATGACGGCCGGCACGTCTCGATCGCGGTCCAGCGCGGGGCCGAGGCGACGATTCCGATCTGGCACGTGATGCGCCGGCGGCTGACGCTCACCGGATCGACGCTGCGCGGGCGCGACACCGCCTTCAAGGCGCTGGTCGCCGACGAACTCGCGCGCGCTGTCTGGCCGCATGTCGAGGCGGGGCGGATCAAGCCGGTGATCGACACCGTGTTTCCGCTTGCCCGCGCGGCCGAGGCGCATGCGCGGATGGAAGCGGGCGAGCATGTCGGCAAGATCGTGCTCGAGGTCGCCGGGGACTGATCTTCGCGGGTTGAGGCCGGTCGTGCGGGGGCGGCGTCAGCCGCGGCCCGCCGGTGCCGCCGGGGCAAAGCGCGCGGCGATCGGCAGGAACACCGTTTCCTCCCAGTGATGGCGTTCGCGCACGACCGCCTCCATGCGGCGCAGGTCGGCGCGATAGCCGATCGGGTCCTTGCGCAGCGAGGCGGCGGTCCAGCGCCGGTAATGGCCGCTGCTCGCCTGGCGCACCGACATCATGTCCTCGATGTAATGGCGCACGATCGCCTTGTGCTCGGGATCGTTGCTCGCGCGCATCGGTTCGAGGACGCGGTCGGCCTCGCGGGTGAGGTGGTCGTTGGTGAACTGCGCAAGCGCGTGCCGCTCGCTCAGCAGCTCGTCGAGCGGCAGCGGGTCGGTGGCGGCAAGCTGCGCCAGATGTTCGATACGGCGGATGATCTCGCGATGTTCGTCGTAGATGTAACGCAATGGCACGTCGGTCTCTCTCCCCTTCCCCTTATAGGACGGGGAAGGGGGCAAAGGGGCCGTTGGGGGGCGATCAGGCGGCGGGCGCCATCCCGCGGGCGGCGCGTGCGCGCTCGATCAGCGGAAAGATGACGCGTTCTTCCCATGCGATCCGCTTGACCACGATCGCGAGCTGTTCGTGTACGGCGGCGCGATAGCCGTCCCAGTCGGTCGGCACGCTTTCGGGCGTCCAGGTGCCGCGGTGCATCGCCAGCGACAGCCGCAGGTCGAGCAACTCGCTCGAATAGCGGCGTGCCATCGTGGTGACGATATGGTCCTCGCTGTGCCCGAGTTCGTGCTGGACCACCGTTTCCTCGCCCGCCAGATGCGCGTCGAGCGCGACGACGATGTCCCAACGCGCGGCGCTCAACGCGTCGCGATCGGGCGGGTTCAGCGGGTCGATCATGGCCATCAGCCGGTTCGCCAGCGCAACGATCTGGCGGTGTTCGGCATGGAAATCGGCAATGGTCTTGTGCATCGCTATGCCCTCCCTTGCAGTGGGATTGATGACTTTAGCGCACGGGGAGAGGGCGCAAACTCAGGGGAACAGCGTTACGCAATCGTGGCAATCCCGGAGGGCGGCTGCCTGCTCGCCGTCCCGCAACCGTCATCGCGCGTGCGGCGAGTTGTAACAATAGATTGCCATAAGGCGCGCCAGCAACGGCGAATGCGGGCAACGCTCCATGGTCAACATCACCCGGCTTCCTTTCGACGCAGCGGCGAATCCCGAGCTTCAGTTGCCGCCGCCTTCGATTCCCGAGCGCGTGATCGGCGGCCGCCGCCAATATCGCACGATCTGGATTTCGGACGTCCATCTCGGCACGCGCGGATGCAATGCCGACATGCTCATCGACTTCCTCGATCACGTCGATTCCGAAAAGATGTACCTGGTGGGCGACATCATCGACGGCTGGGCGATGCGGAAGCGCTTCTACTGGCCCGCCGCGCACAACGACATCGTCTGGCGCATCCTCAAGCGGGCGCGGCGCGGCACCGAGATCGTCTACATCCCCGGCAACCATGACGAGATGTTCCGCCAGTTCACCGGGCTCAACTTCGGCGGCGTCCATATCCGGCGGCAGGTGGTCCACACCACCGCCGCCGGACGCCGGCTGCTGGTGCTCCACGGCGACGAGTTCGACGCGATCACCATGTCGCACCGCTGGCTCGCGCATCTGGGCGACGCCGCCTACGAAATGATGATGACGCTCAACCGGTGGGTCAACGCCGCGCGGCGGGCGTTCAACCTGCCTTACTGGTCGCTCAGCAAATATGCGAAGCAGAAGGTGAAGAACGCCGTCGCCTTTATTTCGCGCTTTGAGGAAATCGTGGCGCACGAAGCCGCGATGCGCGGCATCGACGGTGTCGTGGCGGGTCATATCCACAAGGCGGAAATGCGTGCGATCGGCGACGTTGCCTATTATAACGACGGCGACTGGGTCGAAGGCTGCACCGCGCTGGTGGAGCATTTCGACGGAACTATGGAGATCCTCCATTGGGCCGAAGAGATCGCGGCGCGCGAGGATGGCGCCGCAGGGGTCAGACTGGCGGCGGCGTGATCGAGCCTGAGGAGGGCGAGGACTTGCGGATCGCGATCGTCACCGACGCCTGGGAGCCTCAGGTCAACGGCGTCGTGCGCACGCTCCAGTCGGTGCGGCGCGTGCTCGAGGCACAGGGGCATTCGGTGCTGGTCGTCTCGCCCGATCGTTTCACGTCGCTGCCATGCCCGACCTATCCCGAAATCCGGCTGGCGATCACCACCACGGCCACGGTCGGCGGAATCCTCGACGGCTTCCGTCCCAATGCCATCCACCTGGCGACCGAGGGACCGCTGTGCGTCGCCGCGCGGCGCTGGTGCCTGCGCCAGGGGCGGCCGTTCACCACCGCCTATCACACCCAGTTTCCCGACTATGTCTCGGCGCGGTCGGGCGTGCCCGCCGAATGGATCTGGCACTATATCCGCTGGTTCCACGCGCCTTCGCGCGCGATCCTCGCATCGACCGAATCGATCCGGCGTTCGCTCGTCGATCACGGGCTGCCGCAGGTGCGCCACTGGGGCCGCGGCGTCGACCTCGCGCATTTCCGCCCTGGGCTTGCGCCGCATCCCGCGATGGCGGGGCTGGCCGGGCCGGTCCAGCTCTATGTCGGGCGCGTCGCGGTCGAGAAGAATCTCGAGGCGTTCCTGCGCTGCTCGCATCCGGGGACCAAGGTTGTCGTCGGCGACGGCCCGGCGCGCGCCGCGCTCGAGGCGCGCTTTCCGGAGGCGCGCTTTCTCGGCCCGATGTTCGGTCCGGAACTGGCCTCGGCCTATGCCGCTGCCGACGTGTTCGTCTTTCCCAGCCGCACCGACACGTTCGGGCTGGTGATGATCGAGGCGCTTGCCTGCGGCGTGCCCGTCGCCGCCTATCCCGTCACCGGGCCGGTCGACGTGCTGCGCCCCGGCGTGGGGGTGATGGACGACGATCTCGACGTCGCGATCGCCGGCGCGCTCGGTTGCAATCGCGCCGCCTGTGCCGAATATGGCCGCAGCTTCACCTGGGAGGCGAGCGCCGCGCAGTTCCTGGGCGCGCTCGTCCCGCTCCACGACGCCGATGTCGCGGCCTGAACCGTGCCGCTGCATCGACCGCGCATCAGCCTTGCCCTTGCCCTCTTTCGAAAGCCGCACTAAGTCTGCGGGCAGGAATGGCCGCCCGTGAAGGGCGGCCCTTGTTGTTTCTGGAGACTGAGATCGTGGCCCAGCCGTTGATGCCGCACGCGACCGCTTCCTGGCTGGTCGACAATACGTCGCTCTCGTTCGCCCAGATCGCCGACTTTTGCGGGCTGCATATCCTGGAGGTCCAGGCGATCGCCGACGATACTGCGGGAACCAAGCTCACCGGCCGGGATCCGGTGCGCGCCCACGAACTGACGATGGACGAGATCGAACGGGGCCAGAAGGACCCCGAATACCGCCTGAAGATCCAGAAGGGTCCGGAGCAGGTGCGACGCACCAAGGGGCCGCGCTATACGCCGGTGTCCAAGCGTCAGGACAAGCCCGACGGCATCGCCTGGATCCTGCGCCACCATCCGGAGATTTCGGACGGCGCGATCGGCAAGCTGATCGGCACCACGCGCACGACGATCGCCGCGATCCGCGACCGCAGCCACTGGAACATCGCCAACATCGTCCCCAAGGATCCGGTGACGCTGGGCCTGTGCTCGCAGCGCGAACTCGACGCGCTCGTCGCCAAGGCGGCGAAGGCGGCGGGGATCGAGGCGCCCACCGACGTCCGGCTCGAAGGCGATCGCGAGGCGCTGATCGAACAGCTTCGTGCCGAGCGCGAGGCCCAGGTGCGCGGCGTGCCGCTCGATGACGAGCCCGACGCCGCCTCGCTGTTCGCGGATCCGTTCCGCAAGGCCTGATCGCGCGCCCGCGCGCTTCGGGCGCGGGGGCGACGACGAAAAAGGGGGCTGCCGGCGACCGTGCCGGCGGCCCTTTTTCGATTCCGGTGCGGCGCGCGACATGGCATGATCGGCGCCGACGGCCCGCATGCAGCCGGGCCGCGGCAGGCAGGGGAGCCGGGCATGACCGATATCCGCGCACGCGCGATCGCGATCTATGATGCATTCACCCACGAACATCTCGACCGGCGGCGAATGTTGCGCGACATGATCGCGCTCGCCGGCTCGGCGGCAGCGGCCGAGGCGCTGATCGCGGGTATCGCCGCCTCGCCCGCGGCGGCCCAGCGCGTCGCACCCGACGACCGCGCGATCGTCGCCAGCCGCATCGAACTGCCGGTCGCGCGGTTTCCCGCGCTGCACGGCTATCGCGTCGTTCCCGCAGCGCCGGGCGGCAAGCGGGGCGCCGTGATCGTCATCCATGAAAATCGCGGGCTCAACGGCCATATCGAGGATGTCGCGCGGCGCCTTGCGCTGGCGGGGTTCCTCGTCCTTGCGCCCGACCTGCTCTCGCCCTGGGGCGGCACGCCCGCCGACGAGGATCGCGCGCGCGACATGATCGCGCGGGCCGATCCGGCGACGGTGATGACGATGCTGCTCGCTGCGATGACGGCGGTGCGCGGCTGGTCGGGCGGCGACGGCCGCGTCGGCGCGATCGGCTTCTGCTGGGGCGGCGCCACGGTCAACCGCCTTGCGGTCGCGGCGGGGGAGCGGCTCGACGCCGGCGTGGTCTATTACGGGCCGGCACCCGACCCGGCCGAGGCGGGGCGCGTCCGCGCGCCGTTGCTGCTCCACTTCGCCGGGCAGGATGCGCGCGTCAATGCCACCGGTGCGCCCTGGGTCGCCGCGCTGCGTGCGGCGGGGCGGAACGTCGAGGCGCACGACTATCCCGGCGTCGATCACGCCTTCAACAACGACACCGCCGCCGATCGCTACAATGCCGCCGCGGCCGACCTGGCCTGGGCGCGGTCGATCGCCTTTCTCCATCGCCATCTCGACCCGCGCGCTTGACGCGGTGCGATGAAAATGTTCCCTATATGTTCACGAAAACGGCCGAGGGAGATTCGCCGTGTCTGATGCCGTGATGCTCTATACCAACCCCATGTCGCGCGGGCGTATCGCGCGCTGGATGCTCGAAGAGGTCGGCTGCGCCTATGGCGAGACGATCATCGATTACGCGACGATGCACGACGCCGACTATTGCGCGGTCAATCCGATGGGAAAGGTGCCCGCGATCGTCCATGACGGGCGCGTCGTCACCGAATGTGCGGCGATCTGCGCCTATCTTGCCGAGGCGTTCCCGGAGGCCGGGCTCGCCCCGCGGCCTGACGAGCGCGCCGACTATTATCGCTGGCTGTTCTTTGCTGCCGGCCCGGTCGAACAGGCGGTGACCAACCATCACGCTCGCTTCGACCCCGACGAGCGTCAGGCGCGCATGTTCGGCTATGGCAGCTATGATCGCACGATCGAGGTGCTGGCCGCGGCGGTTTCGGCCCATCCCTTCATCGCGGGCGACCGTTTCACCGCGGCCGACGTCTATGTCGGGGCGCAGGTGGGGTGGGGGACGCGCTTCGGCACGATGCCCGCGCTCGATGCGTTCGTCGCCTATCGCGACCGCGTCGAGTCGCGCCCGGCCTTTCAGCGCGCCGCCGCGCGCGACGACGCCCTGATGGCCAGCGAGCCCGCCTGACCCGACCG
>JAFABD010000268.1 GCA_023426225.1 Pseudomonadota bacterium
ATCGCCACCGGTTGTCTGGTCCGCTCTCCGGTCGGGGCTACGCCCCTCCCTACGATCAGCCCAGACAACCGATCCTACCGGCCATCATAGTTGCCGCTCAACCGGCCATCGTAGTTGTCGCCACGCAGAACGTCCGCAAGTGGGGCGATTGTGTTGAAAAACCCGCCCTTGAAGTCGCGGTGACGGTCTGATTCACTCCTGCCGATCGGCGGGAGACGTGCGGATGATGGGCGAGCGAACCGTGTCGCAGGAGTCGCTGTTCTACAGCTTCAACCTGGAGCGGCACGTGCCGGCGGACCACCTGCTGCGCTCGATCGACCGCTTCGTCGACCTGTCGGACCTGCGCGAGCAGCTGCGTCCCTTCTACAGCGAGACGGGCCGCCCCTCGATCGATCCCGAACTGATGCTGCGGATGCTGATCATCGGCTATTGCATGGGCATCCGCTCAGAGCGCCGGCTGTGCGAGGAAGTGCATGTGAACCTGGCCTATCGCTGGTTCTGCCGGCTCGGGCTGGAAGGCGACGTGCCGAACCACTCGACCTTCTCTAAGAACCGGCACGGCAGGTTCCGCGACAGCGACCTGCTCCGCCACCTGTTCGAGGCGACGGTGGCGCGCTGTATCGCCGAGAAGCTGGTCGGCGGCGAGGGCTTCGCGGTCGATGCCAGCCTGATCCGGGCCGATGCTGGCCGGCAGCACGTCGTAGAAGATGTCGGGCAGCTTCCCCCGGCCAGCGCCAGCCATGCGGTGCGGGAATATCTGGCCGTGCTCGACGATGCCGCGTTCGGCGGCGCGACGCCGGTGCCGCCCAAGCAACTGGCGGTGGCCGATCCGGCAGCACGGTGGACGGCGGCGTCGCGCGACCGCGCCTTCTTCGCCTATTCGACCAACTATCTGATCGATCTCGACCATGCCGTGATCGTCGATGTCGAGGCGACCACCGCCATCCGCCAGGCCGAGGTCACCGCCCAGCGCCGGATGATCGAGCGCACCCACGACCGGTTCGGGCTGTGGCCCGAGCGGCTCGCGGCGGATACCGGATACGGCGATGCCAGGAACCTGTCCTGGCTGGTGGAGGAACGCGGCATCGAGCCGCACATCCCGGTGTTCGACAAGTCGGCACGGCGCGACGGCAGCTTCGCGCGCGCCGACTTCGTCTTCGACCATGACGATGACAGCTATGTCTGCCCCGCCGGCAAGCACCTGCGGCAGCGCCGGAAACGCTACCGGGCAGCACTGCCCTTCGTCGACGCGGAGGGCATGACCCGGTACCGCGCCAGCAAGTTCGATTGCGACGCCTGCGCCCTTAAGCCGCGCTGCTGCCCCAATGCGCCGGCCCGCAAGATCCTGCGCTCGATCCACGAGGGCGCCCGCGACATGGCGCGCGATATCGCCACCACCGACGCCTATGTCGCCTCCCGCCGTCAGCGAAAGAAGGTCGAGATGCTGTTCGCCCACCTCAAGCGCATCCTGAATCTGCGCCGCCTGCGGCTGCGAGGACCCAACGGCGCTAAGGATGAATTCCACCTCGCCGCGACGGCCCAGAACCTCCGCAAGCTCGCCAAGCTCATCCCGATGCCGACCATGGCCGAAGCGCGGTGAGCGCCGAGGCTGCTCGTCAGCGGTGCTCACCCATCATGCCGACTGGCACTCGAAGCCGCCTTTTTCAACACAATCGGGGCGCTTTCGGTCATTCCGCATTTATCAGGCTACCGCCCAGGAGCCTTTGTAAACGTCACCGACCGCTATTCGATCAGCCTGCACGCCACGACCGCGACGCTGATCTTCCCCGACTAGAATTGGTGGAAAGCGGACATTGCGCATTGCTGCGGTTCCGCACACATATGAGGAATGAAACGGTCGATTGCACTCCTTTCCCTCGGCCTGGCAATTCCCGGGTGCGGAACGGGCGAGCGCCCGTTTCGAATGGTGCAGTTCTGCTTGGACGACGTAGGTCAGATTGCAACCATGAACGCGGTGCTGCGGGAAGTCGCGTCAGCCAACAAGCTTCCGTTTTACGACAACAGCAAAGAAACCGAAGCTGAACTTAACTCGGCCGCCGAAGTTCAGCACAACCTACCAGTGGCCCATCCGACCGTGAACGTCGGAACCGTAGGGCCTGATGCAATGGGGTTTAGCGCGGGAAACTTTGCTGAGGCGCCTTCACAAATCCTTATCGGCTTCTCGAAAGACGGCGACATCTCTAAGGCTCGCAAATTGTCCGATGACGTAGTGCATGCCCTTTCAAAACGATGGCGCGTCCACGAAGTGCCCGACGTGGAAACGAGCGGCGCATTCCCATTGAAGGACTGCAACGGCTGACAGCCCTATGTCCGATAGTGGGGCGTTTTCGGTGATCCGCATTTATCAGGCCCCCGCCGCCGTGATCGCGATGGTTCAAAAGACGCGCCCCATGGCCATGGTCGACGTCACCGGCAAGTCGATCCAGCTCGACGCCAAGACCTCGTCCGAATAACGCCGGGCACCGCCCGCTCCCGCAATCATCCGGAGCCGGGGCTTCATCCTCTGTTGGCGTGCCTGCGCGCAGGCTGATCCTGTGCCGCTCCCGAAAAAGAAGGCGGCCGAGGACGAGAGGATGGACATGGAGCGTTTGCCATCGACGGTGGCGGCGCCGGACGCGGGCAGCCTGATCCCGCTGCGCGACGTCGAGGTCGCCTTCACCCCCGTGGTCGACACGCAGGACGGCTGCGTCGTCGCCTATGAGGCCCAGTTGCAGCGCGGCGCCGCCCGGACGACGCGGGCGCTGCTCGCGGGCGTGCCGCTCGCCGAACGCGCGGGCCAGGATCACAATTGCCGCACGCTCGCCATGGCGGCGGCGGTCAAGGCCGGGATCGGGACGCGCAAGGTCCAGCTCGGCGTCAGCATCCTCGCCGCGCTGGTGCACGATCCGGCGGCCGAGGCCGAAGAGACGATCTTCGCCGCGATCGCCGCGCGCTTCCCGCATCGTCGGCTGGTGCTTCAGTTCAGCGAGGGCGACGGGCTCGACGGCGCGCACATGGCCGCGCTGATCGCGCAATATCATCGCCGCGGCTTCATGGTGGCGTTCGACGATTTCGGCTCGGCCGACAACGGGCTCGACCTGCTCGCGCGCTTCACCCCCGATGCGGTCAAGATCGACGCCGCGATCGTCCACCGGCTGTGCAGCAGTTGGTCGCGGCGGCTGGTGGTCGAAAGCATCGTGCAGATCGCCGAGCGCAGCGGCATCCGCGTCGTCGCCAAGGGCGTCGCGACGCGCGGCGAATATGACAAGCTGGTCCGGCTGGGCGTCCGCTACATGCAGGGGCCGCTGTTCGGCGCGGCCGAAACCGGGCGGCTGCCGCTGCCCGACTGGGAACCCTTCGAACCCGGCCTCGCCGGATGACGACGGCCCCGGCTGCGCTGGCAGCACTGGCGACGCGGACGGCCCCGACCGCCCCGGCGACGTGGACGGCTTGGGCGGCACGGGGGAATCCCTATGCGGGCTTTTCCAATGCGGCGTCGCCCGGAATGGGTCGGCGGGCGTTAACCATTTAACCTCGGGACAGAAAGGGGAATGCCATGCCTTCGCCCATCGCCGTCCCGAGCACCGTCGACTTCCTCCCGCTGATCGCCGCAGACGGCGCCACGCCGATCGCGTGGATGGCCAGACCGCAAGCGCGCGGCGATTCGGCGGTCGAGCCGGACCGCATGGATTCGATGTTCCTCGCAACCCTCGCTTTCGTCATCCGAACGGCAGCCGAATCGGGGCTGATTTCCCCCCAATCGCCGCTTTTGGTCACGATTCCGGGCGATTCGTCACCCCATCGGGCGCTGTCCCAGCTGTTCCGGGTGGCGCTCGCCAACCGGCTTTCGCCCGCGCTGATCCGTGTCGCGATCGACGTCGGCGACGGTGCGGCGGCCGATCGGGCGACGGCGCTTGCCGCCGCCTGCGCCGCGCGCGGCATCGGAATCGTGCTCGATCGCTTCGCTGCCACCCCGCTCGCGCTGCGGCTGCTGGCGCGCTTCACGCCGTGTTTTATCCTTCTGGATCAGGGTCTTGTGCGGGCGATCGACGCCAGCGAATCGCGCCGCCGGATGCTCGACGGCGTCATCCGGCTGGCGCGGGCGATCGACGTTCCGCTCGTCGCGACGGGCATCGAGCATCGCGCCGAACAGGCCGCGCTCGCCGCGCTCGGCATCCGCCGCTTCCGCCTCGACCGCACCGCCCCGCTCCCGCGCCCGCCGCGCCGCCATCCTCCCTTCCCGTTCCCCCCGCTTCCCCGCCAGCCCGCCGCCGCGCTCCACTGACCGAGCCCGCTTGCGCCCGCCGCCAGCCGCGCTAACAGGGCGACCGTGTCCGATCCCACCACCATCCGCCGCCTCTACGGCCGTCGCCAGGGCCACAAGCTCCGCCTCGGCCAGTCCGCCCTGGTCGAGGAGCTGCTGCCCCGGGTCAGCGTCCCAGAAACCGGCGCGCTCGATTCGCCGACGCTGTTCGGCGACGCGCGCCCGCTCGAATTCGAGATCGGCTTCGGCGGCGGCGAGCATCTCGCTGGCCAGGCGGCGATGCGCCCGGACCACGGCTTTATCGGCTGCGAGCCCTTCCTGAACGGCGTCGTCGGCGCGCTCAACCATATCCGCGACGGCGAACTGGCCAATGTGCGGCTGTACATGGGCGATGCGCTGTCGGTGCTCGAACGCCTGCCCGACGCCAGCCTCGAGCGCGTCTATCTCCTCCATCCCGACCCCTGGCCCAAGGCACGCCACGCCAAACGGCGGATGGTCAACAACGGCCCGCTCGACCTGATCGCCGCCAAGCTCAAGTCCGGCGGCGAATTCCGGCTCGGCACCGATGACCCCACCTATTGCCGCTGGGCGATGATGGTGATGAACGCCCGCACCGACTTCGTGTGGCTGGCCGAAACCCCCGCCGACTTCCTCACCCGCCCCGCCGACTGGCCCGAGACGCGCTACGAGCGCAAGGCGCGGCGCCAGGGGCACGAGGTGTGGTATTTCCGCTATCGCCGCGTCTGATCCGCGGCCGATGGTTGCGCCTCCGCCACGAATCGGCTAGGCGCCGCCGCGTCATCTGGGGAGTAGCCACCCGCCACGCACGGGGGCTGCCGCGTCAACATGCTCGGTCGAGAGGCCGTGGCGCGGCAGGGGACGGCAATGCCGTCCGGGCGAGACCAATGGCATCGCGCTTCCGTCCGGCCGGGCGGGAGGCGGGATGTCGTTGGATTCGCGTTCGCCCGGCCCGGAGACCTTCGTGTTCGAAGCCATCATCACCTCGACCTTCGCGGTCGCGCTCGCCGAGATCGGCGACAAGACCCAGCTGCTCGCGATCGTGCTTGCCGCGCGGTTCAAGCGGCCGGTGCCGATCATCCTCGGCATTCTGGTGGCGACGCTCGCCAACCATTTCCTCGCCGCACTGGTCGGCGTCGAGGTCGCCGGGCTCGCGAACGGGCGCTGGTTCTCCTATCTCGTCGCGGGTGCGTTCGTCGCGATGGCGTTCTGGACGCTGATCCCCGACAATCTCGACGATCCGCACGACCAGCCGGCCCGGTTCGGCGCCTTTCTCAGCACGCTGATCGCCTTCTTCCTCGTCGAAATGGGCGACAAGACTCAGGTCGCGACGATCTCGCTCGGCGCACGCTTTCACAATGTCTGGGCGGTCACGGCGGGGACGACGCTGGGCATGATGATCGCCAACGTTCCCGCCGTGCTGTTCGGCAACGTGCTGATCCGCCGCGTGCCGCTGGCGCTCGTCCGCCGATTGGCGGCGGGACTGTTCCTCGTCATCGGGCTGGTCCTGTTCGCCCAGACGGCAGGCCTGCTCGGCTAGTCCGCAAGGGCCGGGGCGTTGCCGCTGCGCGCCCAGCGGCGACGCAGCAGCCGCCCGGCCATCGCGCCCGCGCCGGGGCGAAAGAACAGCCAGTCGCGGATCGCGGCGCCCTGCTCGGCACCGATCTCGCGCTTGTAGCCGCTGTCGCCCGCCCCCCAGTCGACGCGCTCGATCCCGGCGGCAACGGCGCGCGTCAGGTTGCGATATTGCAGCAGCTTTCCCGGCGAATAGCGGGCAAAGGCTGGATCATAGCTGTTGGCGATCGCGTAACGCAGCGCACCGGCATCGAGGTCGAACGAGAAGGCGACCGGCGCGCCGTCGACCCGGAGCAACGCGGCCGACATCGTTGCCGCCAGCACCGGATCGGCCGCCGCGGCGCGCCAGAAGGCGCCATGCCCCTGCGCGGTGAACTTGGCGTCGCGCCCATCGGTCCGCGCAGCGATCCAACTGCGTTGCTCGATCGTCGCAAGCGACTCGAACAGCGCCGGTCCCCAGTCCGCACCGCTGCAAAACTGCCAGTCGAGCGTGCCCTCGGCCGCCAGATGCTTCTCATGCGACCGGTTCTTGCGCAGCGTCGAGTTGCGCGGCCAGCATCCGGCGGCCTGCATCGCAGCCATGTCGAGCAGGTAGGAATCGGCGACAAAGCGGTCGATCGCGACCCAGCCGCGCGCCGCGGCCGCCGTCCGGAGCAGCATCAACGCCGGATCGCCGTCCATCACCGGTCCCAGTCGCAACGCACGGACGCTCCGCCCCAGCGCGTCGAGCAACGCCTCGCCGACCGCCGCGTCGTCTACCGCATCGCGCCGGACCGGAAAGCTGCGGAACGGCCAGTAGCAGCCGGGCACCGTCGCCAGACCGATCGCGGCGGGACCGACCGGCACGAACGGCAGGGCAATCACCGCTTCGCCCGCGCGACGAACGATCAGCGTCCGCGCCGCCCCGCCATAGGCACGCAGCGCCGCCGCGTACCAGCCATAACGGAGGAAGCGGTGGCTCGGCGCCGCACCGTCGGCAACCCGATCGATCGCCGCCGCCAGCCCGTCGAGCCGTTCGGCCGCGATCGGGCGCGCATCGGCGACGAAGCGGGCGGGAGGGATCGGCATGGTCATCGCCGCCGGGTCTAGCGCCGGCTCGTTACCATTCGGTTTGACGCAGGCGCGGGCGCTCGCCCATATCCCTCGGCATGAGCCCCTATCTGTCGACCGTTTCCGAAACGATTCAGGCCGCGATCGCGCCGGTGTTCCTGCTGGCGGGGCTCGGCTCGATGCTCAACGTGATGGTGGGGCGGCTGGCGCGCATCGTCGATCGTTCGCGCAAGCTCCAGCAGCTCCACCCGGTGTCTTCCGGGCCCGAACATGAACGGCACGTCTGGGAATTGCGGCTGATCGACCGGCGAATCTCGGTCATCAACACCGCGATCTTCCTGTGCGTGTCGAGCGCGCTGGCGATCTGTATCGTCGTTGCGGTGATGTTCGTTTCGCGGCTGATGGCGCTGCACGTCGGCGCGATCGTCGCGGTGGCGTTCGTGATCTCGATGTTGCTGCTGATGGGCGGGCTGATGTTCTTCCTCTACGAAGTCCGGCTGTCGCTCGGCGCAATCCACGTCCGCAAGGACTTGCTCGACGCCAAATCCGAATAGCCCGCGTCAGCCTCCCCGGCGCGGGCCGAGATCGGCGGGCACGGTGGTCAGGAAGCGCGGGGCGACACGGGCGCCACTGATCTGCTCATAGGCATAGCCGAGGTTGAGGAGCAGGCCGTCCGAATAGGCCGTGCCGATGAACGACAGCCCCACGGGCAGCCCGTCGACCAGCCCCATCGGCACGGTCAGGTGCGGATAGCCCGCCACCGCGGGCAATTCGCTGGCCGACGGGCCGGTGAACTGGTCGCCGTGCACCGGATCGCTGAGCCAGGGCGTGCCATAGGTCGGCGTGACCAGCGCCTGCGCGTCGGCCGCCCTCAGCATCGCGTCGATACCGTCCGGCCCCGCCATCCGCTGCGCCCGGACACGCGCGGCGCGATAGTCGGGATCGTCCAGCCCCCTGGTCCGCGCGGCCTTCAGGAAGACATCCTGTCCGAAAAACGGCATCTCGGCCGTCGGGTGCCCGGCATTGAAGGCAATCACGTCGTCGAGCGAGCGCACTTTGACCGTCGGGGGCGTGGTTGCCAGATAGCGCGCCAGATCGGCCTTGAGCTCGGTATGGAGGACCAGCGATTCGGCCTCGCCCAGCCCCTTCGCTTCGGGCGGGCGGACCTGGACCAGTATCGCGCCGGCGCGGCGCATCTGGTCGAGCGCCGCATCGAACCGCGCCGCCAGCTTCGCCTCCATTTCAGGCCGCCAATAGCCGATGCGCATCCCCTTGAGCGCATCGGGCCGCAGTTGCGCGGCATAGTCGCGCCGATAGCGATCGGCATTGCGCGTCGCCGGGTCGGCCGGATCGCTCGCCACCATCGCCCCGAAAAGCTGCGCCACCTCGCGCACGCTGCGCGCCATCGGCCCCGGCGTGTCCTGGCTGTGGCTGATCGGCACGACATGCGTGCGGCTGACGAGGCCGAGCGTCGGCTTGAGCCCGACGAGCCCGTTCATCGCGGCGGGGCAGACGACCGATCCGTCGGTCTCGGTCCCGAGCGCCAGCGGCGCAAGCCCGGCCGCCACCGCGGCCCCCGACCCGCTCGACGAACCGCAGGCCGTGCGATCGAGCGCATAGGGATTGCGCACCAGTCCGCCGACGGCGCTCCACCCGCTGATCGACGCGCTCGACCGGATATTGGCCCATTCGGACAAATTGGTCTTGCCGAGGATCACCGCCCCCTGCGCCCGCAGCGCGGCCACGACGGGCGCGTCACGGCGCGTGTCGTTCGCCGCCAGCGCCAGGCTGCCCGCCGTGGTCGGCTGATCGCGCGTTTCGATATTGTCCTTGATGAGCACCGGAATACCGTCGAGCACGCCCAGCCGCCGACCGTCGCGGCGACGCGCATCGGCGGCCTGTGCCTCGGCGAGCGCGTTGGGGTTGAGCGCGATCACCGAACGCAGTGTCGGGCCGTTGCGGTCGATCAGCGTCACGCGCGTGAGCAATGCGGCGACGAGGCGCTCGCTGGTCAGCCGCCCCGAATCGAGCCGGGCGCGCAACTGGTCGACCGACAGCCCGGCAAGCGCCTCCTGGACCGAAGGTGCCTCGGCAGGGGCGGGCGAGGACGGCATCGTCTGCGCCGTCGTTGCGGCGCTCGCCATCAGCATCGCGCCCGCCGCCAACACACCCATCACCCTGCCCCTCGCCATCTTGCCCCCCCACGCTTCCAGGCGATCAGGCTAGAACGGGCCGCCGGCCGGGCTCAAGCGGGCAATCGCAACCGCGGCAACACCCCCGGCCCGCGCATGGTTCAGGACGGGGCAGGTTTCAGCGCGACGGCGGGTTCCAGCCGCCGCCGAGCGCACGATAGAGGTCGACGATCGCAGTCATCCGGTCGAGCCGGGCCTGGATCAGCGTCAGATCCGCAGCGAGCAGGCCGCGCTGGGCATCGATCTGCTCAAGATAGGCCGCATAGCCGGCGCGATAGCGGTTGGTGGCATGGTGAAGCGCCTCCGCCAGCGCCGCGCGCTGCGCACGCACCTCGGCCTCCTGCGCTGCGATGCGATCGGCCGCGACCAGCCCGTCCTCGACCTCGCGGAATGCGGTGAGCACCGTCGCGCGATACTGGATCGCCGCCTGATCGCGCTGTGCGCTTGCGCTTTCCACGCCGGCGCGCAGCCGTCCGCTGTCGAAGATCGGCGCCAGGATGCTGCCGCCGACCGAAAACAGCGTGATCGGGTCCGCGAGCGCGGTCGAGAAGGCGGCGCCGGTCGACGCGCTGAGCGTGATCCGCGGCAGGAACTGCGCGCGTGCCGCCGAAAGGCGCAGGTCGCTCGCCGCCAGCCGCGCCTCGGCGGCGGCGATATCGGGCCGCTGGCGCAACAGCGCCGAGGGCAGCCCGCCTGGCACGGCGGGAATATCGAAATCGGCAAAGGCCCGGCCGCGCGCGATGCTCGCCGGCGCCGTTCCGGTAAGCAGGCTCAGCGCGTTCTCGGCGCGCGCGATCGCCAGTTCGGTCTGCGGCACGACCTGCGCCGTCGCGCGATATTCGGCCTCGGCCTGATCGAGTTCGAAACGCGACGTATAGCCGGCCTCGGCGCGCCGCCGCGCGACGCGCAGCGCCTCCGCCCGCGCCGCCAGCGTATCGCGTACCACCGCCGCACGGGCATCGAGCGCCCGCAGCGTCAGGTAACTCGTGGTCACGGTTCCCGCGACCGCGAGCCGCACCGCGTCGGCGGCGGCATAGGCCGCGACGGTTCCCTGTCGCGCGGCCGCCCGCGCCGCCTCGTCACGCCCGAACAGATCGAGTTCGTAGGACAGCGTCACCCCGGGCTGGGCAGCGGTCTGGTTGAGCGGCGTCCCGAGCGCACTGACGCTGCGCGATCGCGCCGCGCCGGCGCTCGCGGAAATGTCGGGTGTGAGCGACGCGCGCGCGGCCCGCTCCTGCGCCCGGGCCTCGGCGATCCGCGAGACGGCAAGCGCGACGTCGGTGTTGCCGGCCAGCGCCCGCTCGACCAGCGCATCGAGCACCGGATCGCCGAAACCGCGCCACCAGCCCGCCTCGACCTGCGGCCCGGCGGCAGGACCGCCACGCCAGCTTTCGGGCGCGACGGGCGGTGCCGGCGGCGGCGTGCGGGGACCGGGGCCGGCACAACCTGCGGCCAGCATCGCCAATCCGGCGGGCACGACCAGGCGGGAAATGCCCCGAACGCGGCCCAGGCGCGTCATCGTGCACCCTCCACGCGCGCCTCGACCGACATGCCCGGCCGCAACCGCGATGCCAGCGGCTGGCCCGGATCGATGGCGATCCGCACCGCGATCCGCTGGGGAATCTTGACGAAGTTGCCCGTGGCATTGTCGTTGCGGATCACCGCAAACTCGGATCCGGCGGCCGGCGCCATCCGCTCGACCCGGCCGGTCAGCCGCGCGCCGCCCAGCGCATCGACGCGGAAGCTCGCGCGCTGCCCCGGCTGCATGTGCGCGATCTGGGCCTCCTTGAAGTTGGCGATGACCCACAGCCGGTCGGGCACCAGCGACATCAATTGCGTTCCTGCCGTGACATATTGGCCGGTACGAACGCCGATCTCACCCAGCTGACCGTCGGTCGGCGCCCGGATGATCGTGTTGTCGAGATCGATCTGCGCCAGCCGCAGCGCCGCCTGGGCGTTCTCCACCGCCGCCGACAGACCGCCGCGCCCGACCTGAACCGTTCGAATGTCCTGTCGGGCGATCGACCGCGCCGCCTCGGCCTGGCGGACCCCCGCCTCGGCCTGACGGAGCGCGGCGAGCGTCTGGTCCCGTTCGCGCAGCGATACCGATCCGTCGCGCACCAGATCGTTGATCCGCGCCATGTCGGCCCGCGCGCGCAGCAGCTGCGCCTGGGCGTTGGCGACCGCAGCCTCCTGCGATTCGAACCCCGCGGTGCGCGACGCCTCGCTCTGCTGCGAATTGGCCAGATTGGCCCGTTGCGTGGCGACATTGGCGAGCGCCTGTTCGACGCGCTGGCGATAGATGCGGTCGTCGATCCGCGCGAGCACGTCGCCGGCATGGACCCGCGCGAAGTCCTGGACGGGAACTTCGGTCACATAGCCGCTGACCTGCGGGCTGATCACCGTCACCTGGCCGCGGACATAGGCATTTTCGGTCGCCTCGGTCGTGCCGCCGAAGGGCCAGATCGAAAAGGCGGCCAGCGACGCCACAAGCCCGCCCAGACCGAGGATCAGGATCAGCGCCATCGCCATCGCGCTGGGCCGCGGCGGCGACCAGCGACTCGCCGCCGGAGTCGGGCTGGGGTCCGCCCCCGCCTGCGGATCACGCTTGTCGCGCGGATCGGCCTCGATTTCGGGCGAAGGCCGGTCAGCCATTGGCATTGCTCCCATTCTGCTGTTCGCGGGCACGCGCAAGATTTTCGCGCCGGATGCGCATGATGTGCATCGACGCCCAGATCATCGTGCCAAAGGCGATCACGGCGACCGCCAGGAATACGTCGTTATAGGCCAGGATATTCGCCTCGCGCGTTGCCGTCTGCGCCAGCAGCGCCGCCCCTTCGGCGCGCAGCAGCGCCGGATCGGCGACGACATGGCCATAGGCGGCGGCGTTGGCCTGGACCCGGCCGGCGACGAGCGGATCGGCCAGGCTGAGCGCCTGGGTGATCGAGGCGCTGTGTGCCCGCTCGCGGATCACCTGGAACGTGCCGAAAGCCGCCGAACCCGCGGCGCCGCCCAGATTCTGCGTGATGCTGAACAGGGCCGAGAAGCTGACGAAATGCGTCGGCCCATAACGCATGGCTCGCGTCAGCCCCACCAGCATCGCCGGCCCGATGAACAGCGCGGTGCAGAAGCCCATCAACGCCTGGCTGAAGTACATGTCGTGCGGCCGGGTAAGGTTGGTCGACTGCGCATCGAGCAGCGCGCCGATGCCGATCAGTCCCAGCGAGATGAGGATCGGGCGCCCAAGGAACTGCGGGTCGATCGTCAGCACGCTGACGACGGTGCCGAGGATCGTCGCGGCGAGAACGACGGCATAGAGCGTGCGGAACTGCTCGGGGCCCATGCCGACGGTGGTGAGCAGCCCGGTGGCACCGATCGTCTGTTCGGAAAGCGTGACGCGGACGAGGATCGAGACGAGCGAAAAGCGCAGGATGTCGCCGCTGCCCAGCCAGCGCGTATTGAGCAGGGGGTTGGCGCGATAATGCTCGATCACCAGCGCGGCCGGGATCAGCACCCCGGCGCCGAGCAGCGCCCAGGGAATCCAGTGCGCCTCGAACCACCACAGCACGCGCCCCATGCCGAGCACCGCGACGAACAGCGCCATCCCCATCGCGAAGAGCGGGAAGGTGATGAAATCGAGCCGTTCGAAACTGCGCACACGCTCGACCGGCGGCAAGGGCAGCGCCCGCACGCCCATCAGGCAGAACAGGGCCAGCGCGAGCTCGAACAGGTACATCGCCTGCCAGTGATCGGCATCGAACGCGCCGGTGGGAAACAGCCGCGCCAGCGGCACCGCGAGCTGCGGCAGCGTGATCGCCAGAACGAGCGACTTGAGGCGCAGCGCAGGCGTCGAAGCCTGGACGATGTAGAGCAGCCCGACCGTCGAGAGCGCCGACCCCGCAATGCCGCTGAGCGCACGGACGGCGATCGCCGACGCGAAGCTGTGCACGAGCAGGTGGCCGCCGGTCATCAGCGCAAAGGCGATCAGGAACAGCTGGGTGAAGGGCCGGATGCCGAACTGCTGCCGTACCTTGAACAACAGCATGCTCGCGCAGACGTTGGTCATCACATAGACGGTGGGCAGCCACTGGATCTCGGCCTGGTAGAGCCCCAGCGATCCCTGGAGGTTGACGAGGTTGGCCGTGACCAGCGCATTGCCGAGCGCCCCCGCCATCACCACCAGCGTTCCGACGAGCAGATAGGCGATGCGGCGTCCCGGAGGGTGCCACGGCGTCGGCGGCGAACCGGGAATCGGCGAACGCTCGTGCGGGGCGGGCTGCCACGCCGATTCGTCCTGCACATGCGTTGCCCGGTTGCGTGCCATTGCGCGCCGATAATCCAGGAGCCGCCGGAACGATCCGGTGACGGTTGAAACAACAGCCGTAAGACTTCCTCCGATATAGAGAGCGACAGCGCCGACCGGGGCACCGGGTATCCCGAAGGGGGCATGGGGCGACCGCCGCCGAATCCCGATTGCGGCATTTCGGACGCGTCGTCCAGCCCCCCGACCGTCGGCGGCGCGGCGCGCAATTGTGGATTTGCCGAGGCTTGTTCGTTACTTGCGAACGAATGCCGGCCGGGGCAGCGATCGATGCGTCCGCGTCGGCCCACGCGCAGCCTCTTGCGACGGCGCGCCGTGCGCTTCTTCCCCCGGAATTTTTTTTCGTATCCCCTTTGTTCACTTGCCTTTCGCGAAGGCAAGGAAGGTCCGTGCGTCGCACCCTCTCCTCATACCCCGGCAAAGGTTGACCCGTCGCAAATCAGACGATCGGGCGTTGCACTCGCGGCCGAATTGGTCTTTTGTGTCGATCCGCGGCGTGACCACAAACTGTAGTGGCCAAGCCGAGGGGCAGGCTCAAGCACTGGTATACACTCGCTCGCATCGCTATATGCGGGACGGCTGTTTTCGTGCCTGGGCCCTGTGTTTTGATCTCTTTTTGTTCTCGCGCTTTCCGGCGTGCGGACGTAAGATCGAACCCCGCCCCGATTCGGATTTTCGAGCGTGCCTCCGGGCACGAGAGCATGGGCCCCGGACCGGCCGGCTTTGCCGCCGCGGGGCCGGGATCACGGGAGAAACGGGCCGGGCAACCGGGCCGGATTTCAGGGGCGTAGAGTGATGGAATTCAGGGATACCGGAAGCGTGAACGACACCGCCATCGAAGCCGCCGTGAGCACCGTCGCCGGCGGCGAACCCCGCCGCAAGCCGATCGACAGCCGCGAGATCGCACCCCGCGCCTATCCGGTGGAGGTCGACCATAGCCGCGACGCACTGCTCACCGACTTCGGCAAGGAGACGCTGAAGGACCGCTATCTGCTGCCCGGCGAGAGTTTCCAGGACCTGTTCGTCCGCGTCGCCTCGGCCTATGCCGACGATGCCGCGCACGCGCAGCGTCTGTACGACTATATCTCGAAGCTGTGGTTCATGCCCGCGACGCCGGTGCTTTCGAACGGCGGCACCGGGCGCGGCCTGCCGATCAGCTGCTACCTCAATTCGGTGCCCGACAGCCTGGAAGGGATCGTCGCCACCTGGAACGAGAATGTGTGGCTGGCGAGCCGCGGCGGCGGCATCGGCACCTATTGGGGCGCGGTGCGCGGCATCGGCGAACCGGTGGGCCTCAACGGCAAGACCAGCGGCATCATCCCGTTCGTTCGCGTGATGGACTCGCTGACGCTGGCGATCTCGCAGGGCTCGCTGCGCCGCGGGTCGGCGGCCTGCTATCTCGACATCTCGCACCCCGAGATCGAGGAGTTCCTGGAGATCCGCAAGCCGTCGGGCGACTTCAACCGCAAGGCGCTGAACCTCCACCACGGCGTGCTGATCCCCGACGCGTTCATGGAAGCCGTGCGCGACGGCCGCGAATGGGCGCTGAAGAGCCCCAAGGACGGGTCGGTGCGCGGCAGCGTCAACGCACGCGCGCTGTTCCAGAAGCTGGTCGAGACGCGGCTGGCGACGGGCGAGCCGTACATCGTGTTTTCCGATCATGTGAACAACACGATGCCCAAGCATCACCGCGACCTGGGGCTGAAGGTTTCGACCTCGAACCTCTGCTCGGAAATCACGCTGCCGACCGGCCGTGACCATCTGGGCAACGATCGTACCGCGGTGTGCTGCCTCTCGTCGCTCAACCTCGAGACCTGGGACGACTGGAAGGACGACAAGCGCTTCATCGAGGACGTGATGCGTTTCCTCGACAACGTGCTGACCGACTATATCGAGCGCGCACCCGACGAGATGGCGCGCGCGCGCTATTCGGCCGCGCGCGAGCGTTCGGTCGGGCTGGGCGTGATGGGCTTCCACAGCTTTCTCCAGGCGCGCGGGCTGCCGTTCGAAAGCGCGATGGCGAAGAGCTGGAACCTGCGCATCTTCAAGCACATCAGCGCGCAGGTGAACGAAGCCTCGATGGCGCTGGCGGTCGAGCGCGGGCCGTGCCCGGATGCGGCCGACATGGGCGTGATGGAGCGTTTCAGCTGCAAGATGGCGATCGCGCCGACGGCGTCGATCTCGATCATCTGCGGCGGCACCAGCGCGTGCATCGAGCCGATCCCGGCCAATATCTATACCCACAAGACGCTGTCGGGCAGCTTCGCGGTGAAGAACCCGTTCCTCGAAAAGCTCCTCGCCGAGAAGTCGAAGGACTCGGACGCGGTGTGGAACTCGATCCTCGAACAGGGCGGATCGGTGCAGCACCTCGACTTCCTGACCGCCGAAGAAAAGGACGTGTTCAAGACGAGCTTCGAGATCGACCAGCGCTGGATCCTGGAACTGGCGGGCGATCGCGCGCCCTATATCGACCAGGCGCAGTCGCTGAACCTGTTCATCCCGGCCGATGTCGAGAAGTGGGATCTGCTGATGCTCCACTTCCGCGCATGGGAACTGGGGATCAAGTCGCTCTATTATCTGCGGTCGAAGTCGGTGCAGCGCGCAGGCTTTGCCGGCGGGGTCGAGGCCGACAACACGATCGAGAAGCCGCGTTTCGAACTCGGCGAGACCACCGATTATGACGAGTGCCTCGCCTGCCAGTGAGGCACCAGACGGGCAGCGCCGGGCGGGCATAGGGGACGGCAACGCCCCCGCCCCGCCCGAAGCGCCGGAGACCATCCGATGACGTGGGAGGGAGCGCGCGTGCCAGCCGTGCATCGTTCCGATCGGGAAAGCCGGAGCGCGGCACCGTGCGCCGGAAATCCCGGTGCGCCGCAGCGGCGGACGCGCACGAAAAAAGGCCATGCCCGCCGGGCACGGCCCCTGTTCGGCCCCGTTCGCGGGCAGATGCCGGGGCGATCAGCCCTCGGATTCTTCCTCGGTGAACTGAAGCGCGTTCGCGGCGGTCGCGGTCAGGCGGACCTTGTTGTGATCCTCGACCTCGGCGACGAGGCCGAGCGGGATATAGTGGTGGTGCCCCTCATGGCTGCCCATGCCGCTGTCGCGCCTGGTCAGGCGGAGGCGGTGGTGATCGACGCGGTCGACGGTGCCGATATGGACGCCGTCGGCGCCGATGACTTCCATGTTCTCGCGAATTTCGTGGTGACCCATCGGGCAGTTCCTCCGTTTGATGACTGTGGACAACGCATAGTGCGTGCAAAGGACGCAGGAGATACGGCATGATCCGGATGCGAAACATCGCGTGGGTGGCGGCGGCGGGCGCCATGCTGGCGCTGGCCGCCTGTGCGCGGCAGACGAGCGGGAGCGTCGCGCCCGATGCCCCGGGCTTTCTGCTGGGGCTGTGGCACGGCTTCATCTTTCCGGTGGCGTGGGTGATCTCGCTGTTCCGCGCCGACGTCGCGATCTATGCCGTGCCCAATAACGGCGGATGGTATGATTTCGGTTATTTCCTGGGCATTTGCGTGTTCGGCGTTGGCGCCAATCGCGGCCGCAAGGTCATCTATCGCGAGCGGGTGATCGTGCGCGATCGCGGGCGGGTGATCGACGGATGACGCGCGCGCTTGCCCTCCAGGCCGGAATCGGCGCGGCGGTCGGCGCGGCGGGGCTGGCGATGCTGACCCGCCCCGGCACGGCGCGGCGGCTGTTGCGGCTGCCCGCAGGCGAGGCGACGACCTATGTCCTGCGCATCGGCGGCATGATGACGACCGCCTTGGGGCTGTTCCTTTTCGGTTTCGCGCTGGCGTTTGCCAGTGCGGGAGGGACGGGATGAAGAACCGTTCCACCCATAACCCTTCACCGTTCAATCCAGTTTCGTTCTTCCCGGAGTAATCACGATGTCGCTTCTCGAGGCCCGCAAGACATACAAGCCGTTCGAATATCCCTGGGCTTACGAATATTGGAAGCGCCAGCAGCAGGTGCATTGGCTTCCGGAAGAAGTTCCGCTGGGTGAGGATTGCCGCGACTGGGCACAGAAGCTGTCGGACCATGAACGCAATCTTCTGACGCAGATCTTCCGATTTTTCACGCAGGCCGACGTGGAAGTGCAGGATTGCTATCACGAGAAATATGGTCGCGTCTTCAAGCCGACCGAGATCAAGATGATGCTGACCGCCTTTTCCAACATGGAAACGGTGCATATCGCGGCCTATAGCCACCTGCTCGACACGATCGGCATGCCCGAGACCGAATATGCCGCCTTCCTCCAGTACAAGGAGATGAAGGACAAGCATGATTATCTGGCAACCTTTGGTGTCGATGATGATGAATCGATCGCCAAGACGCTGGCAATGTTCGGCGGCTTTACCGAAGGACTTCAGCTTTTCGCATCGTTTGCCATGCTGATGAACTTCCCGCGCTTCAACAAGATGAAGGGCATGGGGCAGATCGTGAGCTGGTCTGTCCGCGACGAGAGCCTTCATTGCGAAGGCATCATCAAGCTGTTCCACACCTTCTGCAAGGAACGGAACTGCCTGACGCCGACCGTGCGCGACGATATTCTGGACATGTGCCAGAAGACCGTGCGTATCGAGGACGCCTTCATCGACCTGGTGTTCGAAATGGGGCCGGTCCACGGAATGACGCCGAAGGACATCAAGAAGTATGTCCGCTTTATCGCCGACTGGCGGCTGGGACAACTTGGGCTGAAGCCGATCTATATGATCGAGGAACATCCCCTGCCCTGGCTGACGCCGCTGCTCAACGGTGTCGAGCACGCCAATTTCTTTGAAACGCGGGCGACCGAATATTCGAAGGCGGCGACGCGCGGCAACTGGAACGAGGTCTGGGAGAGCTTCGACAAGCGCCAGAAGGCCAAGGCCGGGCTGCCCGCGAACGAGGATGCACGCGGAACCGACATGTTCGGCGGCGGCGTCGCGGCCGAATAATCGACCTGCCTGCCCCGCAGCCGACCCGGTCGCGGGGCAGGAAACCGCCCCAATGGCACGACAGATGCCGCAATATCGCGCCTGTTTCGCGCGTTCAGGGGCAAAACGGCGACGTTTCGTCGCAAAATCATGCCGGAAACGCGCCGTTGCGCGGCACGCGTTGACGCGGCGCGATTTCCCACCCGATTCTAGCTGCGACGCCCCCAGCGCCAGCGCCATCCGCCCGCCGTCCGCGCCCGGATGAACATGAGCGCCCACCCCACGCCGACGAAGCAGAGCAGCCCGGGCAGCGCGAGCCCCGCGCGGTACGCCGCGACGCCGCCGGCGATAAGCAGCGTGAGCCCGAGCGTCACCAGCCAGCCCTGCCACGTCACCGGCGTCGCGCCATAGCCATAACGTTTGGGGCGGAACCAGAAGCGGCGCGGGGCGGGATCGGACATGATGAAATCCTTGGCGTTCGGAAGCACGGGAGGCGGATCAGGCAGCGGGCGGCGACGCTTCGTCGGTGCCGGCGGCGGCGTCAGTGCCGGGAGCACCGCCAGTGTCGGGGATGTCGGGGGTGTCGGGGGTGCCGTCGGTGTGGGACGCATCGTCGGCGGCGCGGGTGGGGGGGCGGCCGCGGCGGGCGGGGACCGGCTGGGCGAGCTTGACGCCGCGCCGCGCCAGCGCCTCGCGCAGCAGACATTCGAGCTGGGCGTTGACGCTGCGCAGATCGGCCGCCGCGCTGCGCTCGACCGCGGCGTAGAGCGCCGGGTCGAGCCGCAGGGGAAACGCCTTTTTGGGTGAAGCCGCCACGTCGCCGCCCTAGCCCCGCATCATTGGTACAGCGAGCCCGTGTTGACCACCGGCTGGGTATCGCGTTCGCCGCACAGCACGACCATCAGGTTCGACACCATGGCCGCGCGGCGTTCGTCGTCGAGATGGACGACGTCCTTTTCCGAAAGCTGCGCCAGCGCCATTTCGACCATGCCCACGGCGCCCTCGACCAGCGTCTGGCGCGCGGCGACCACCGCCTGCGCCTGCTGGCGCCGCAGCATCGCCCCGGCGATCTCCTGGGCATAGGCCAGATGCGTGAAGCCGCATTCGTCGACGGTGATCCCCGCGACGCGCAGCCGCGCGATGAGTTCGTCGCGCAGCTCGGCCCCGACCTGATCGTGGTTGCCGCGCAGCGTCACCTCCTGATGCTCGAAATCGTCATAGGGGTAGCGCGAGCCGATCGTGCGCACCGCCGCCTCGATCTGGACGTTCACGAACGCCTTGTAGTCGTCGACGTCGAACAGCGCCTGCGCGGTGTCGGTGACGCGCCACACCACCTGCGCCGCCATTTCGATCGGGTTGCCGCGCAGGTCGTTGACCTTGATCCGTTCCGAGATGACGTTGTTGGCGCGCACCGAGATCGACTTGCGCAGCATCCAGGGCAGCACCCAGCGCAGCCCCTCGGCCCGGTCGGTGCCGCGATAGGCGCCGAACAGCAGGATCACCGCCGCCTGGTTGGGCTGAAGCAGGTAGAAGCCGCTGACGACGAAGAGAAAGACCAGCAGCAGCACCGCTTCGGCGCCGACCAGCAGCGGCGGCGACAGCACGTCGATCTGGGTGAGCAGCAGCCCGCCCGCCGCCAGCGCGAGCAGCAGCACGACGAGCATCGCATAGCCGCTGGCGCTTGCCGCCGGCCGTTCATGGCTCTGTCGCAGCGTCGGTCCGGTTGCGTCCATCATTCCAGTCCCTCCCATTAATGTGATATCACATTTATATCAGAGCGAGATCGGGCGCAAGCGAATCCGGCAGGGCCGTGCGGGCACCGCGCCGGACACCGCACCGGGCGCAGCATCGACGCCATGCCCGCGCAGCACCGGCGCAGCACGCGCGCAGCACCGGCGCAGCAAAAAGGGCGCCGCCGGTGATCCGGCGACGCCCCCTTGCAGATCCGGACGGGGTGCGAATCAGCTGATGACGATCGTCACCGCGCGGCGATTCTGCGCCCAGCTCGCCTCGTCCGAGCCGAGCGCGATCGGGCGTTCCTTGCCGTAGCTGATCGTGGTGATCCGCGTCGCCGCGATGCCGCGCGCCGCGAGATAGTTCTTGGCCGCATTGGCGCGGCGATCGCCGAGCGCGAGATTATATTCGCGCGTGCCGCGTTCGTCGCAATGCCCCTCGATCGTGATGCGCGCCTCGGGATGCTGCGAAAGCCACGCGACCTGGCTGTCGAGGATGCCGCGCGCCTCGGCGTCGATCTCGTACTGGTCGAGCGCGAAGTGGATCGTGTCGCTGGCGACGGCGCGCTTGAACTGCTCGTTGAGCGGACCGGCGGGCGTATCGCTGTCGTCGGTCGTCGCCGGCGGCGTCACCGGCTGTTCGGCCGGCGGGGGCGGCAGATCCTTGGGCGCCTTCTTGGCACAGCCCGCCACCGCGACCAGGGTGAGCGCCAGCACGAGGCTGGTCTTGATCTTCGCCATCGTCATATCTCCTTCGTCGATGAACTGCCCGCGAATGCCCGCGGGAGATTACGCCCTCGTTTCGATTTGGTTCAACCTGCCCCCTGCGCCGGCGCCGTCAGGGCCGGATCGGACCCCAATTGGGGTCCGACCCGTCGAGCGGCGTCGGAATCTTGCGTGCGTTGACGCCGGTGAGATCGACCGACCAGAGGTCCGGCCGGCCCGAGCCCTGCGCCGCGCGGAAGAACATCAGCACACGGCCGTTGGGCGACCAGGTCGGCGCCTCGTCGCCCCAACTGTTGGTAAGCAGCTTCTCGCCGCCGCCCGACGGGTTCATCACGCCGATGCGGAAGGTGCCGCCGCCCATTTTGGTGAACGCGATGAGGTCGCCGCGCGGGCTCCACACCGGCGTGGCATAGCGGCCGCCGCCGAAGCTGATCCGCCGCTGATTGCTGCCGTCGGCGTTCATCACGTAAAGCTGCTGCGTGCCGCCGCGATCGCTTTCGAACACGATCTTCGACCCGTCGGGCGAATAGCTGCCGCCGGTGTCGATCCCCGGCGCGTTGGTGAGCCGCTGGGGCTCGCCGCCCGCGACGCTGACGCGATAGAGATCGGTGTTCGACGCGACCGCCATCGAGAACAGCACCCATTTGCCGTCGGGCGAGAAATGTGGCGCGAAGTTGAGATTGGCGTTCGACACCAGCCGGCGCGTGCGGCGTTCGGCCAGATCGTAGATGAAGATCGACGGCCGCCGGTTTTCATAGCTCATGAACACGATCGCGTCCTGGCGCGGCGACAGGCGCGGGGTGAGCACGATCGACTGGCCGTTGGTGAGGAAGCGGTGGTTGGCGCCGTCCTGATCCATGATCGCGATCTGCTTGCGCCGCCGGTTCTTCGGCCCCTGTTCGGCGACATAGACGACCTGGCTGTCGAAATACGGCCCCTCGCCCGTCAGCCGGGTATAGATCGCGTCGGCGCATTTGTGCGCGGCGCGGCGCCATTCGGCGGGGGTGACGACATAGCCCTGGCGCACCAGCTCGCTTTGCAGCGCGACGTCGTACAGATAGCAGCCCACGGTGAGCGAGCCGTTGCTGTTGGCGCGGACATAGCCCTGGACGAGCGCCTGCGCCGACTGGCCGTTCCACAGCGTGTAATCGGGCTTGTTGACCAGCCCGAACGCCACCGCCGGAAGCTGGCCCGGCCCGCGCGTCTTGAACAGGCCGGTGTTGCGCAGATCGTCCTCGATCACCTGCGCCATGCGGCGGCCGAGATCGTCGGTCGCGCCCGCCGCGGTCTGGACGACCTGTGCCGTCGGCATCGCGGGGACGGCGAGCACCAGATCCTGCGCCGCCTGGGCGGTGACGTCGACGCGCAGCGCCGATTCGCCCTGGCCGCCGGACTGGCCCGGCGCCGTCTGGCCCGGCTGATCCTGCGGCGCGGGTGCGGCGGGCGTGGTCTGCGCATGGAGCGCGGCCGGGCTGGCGGCGATCAGCAGCGCGATCGCGATACGGGTGGCCTTCATCTCACAACCCCTCATACAAAGTCGGTTCGATCGTTTTCCAGGCGTCATAGAACTGCGCAGGCAGGTGGAAGGGTGCAGCGAGCCGCACCGCGCGCACCGCCAGTTCGCGATGGCGCTGCGCCTGCGCCGAATTGCTGGCCGTCACCCCGGTCTGGCGCACGCGCGGTTCGCCGACGATCGTGCCGTCGCGCGCGAGCTGGACGATCACCGTCGTGCGCAACTGATCCGAATCGGCGCCGCTGGGCGGGCGCCAGTGCGGCTTGATCTGGCGGATCACCTCGGCGCCAAGCGCCGCCTTGACCTGCGGGCCGACATGCGCGGCGGGCGGCGTGGTCGACTGGCTGTTGTTCGGGCGATCGCCGATGCCGAGATCGAGCCCCGCGAGCCGCCCGGTCGGCTTGACCGGGCCGCGGCGCGGCGCGGGCTTGCCC
>JAFABD010000276.1 GCA_023426225.1 Pseudomonadota bacterium
GCGCGGTGGCGCGCCACCGGCTGACGGTACGCAACGCCGCCGCGCGCCCGGTCACGTTCGAGGCCAGGCTGCGCACCGGCGCGGGTGAGCGAATCGAAGGTCCGTCGACCAGGCTCGGCAGCAAGGACGGCGCGGCATTGTGGCGCGTCACCGTCCCCGCGAACGGCGTCGCGCGGCTCGATTATCGGCTGGTCACGCGCGACTGAGCGCGCGCGGGCGGCGGGTGCCGCGCGGCCGGCGGCGCCGGGATGTCAGTCGTCGATCTCGACCGCGTCGCGCAGCGGATCCTCGACGCGCGCGTCATGGCCGCTGCCCGAACTGAGGAACATCAGCCCCATCAGCCCGGCGGCGGTCATCATCGTCAGGAACACGCCCAGAAAGGTGGCGATCGCGGTGACGAGCTGCAGTTCGCCCATCGCCCAGTAGAGCGCCGCCTCGCTGATCAGCGCGGTCGCCAGCGAGATCACCGCCATCCATCCCAGGATGCGGCGAAAACGGCGCCATGCCTGGGCGGCATAGGCAGGATCGTCGAGCGCGTGCGTCGGTTCGGCCATTGCTTTCAGTTGGGGCCGATCCGTGCGATAAGCAACCGTCTCAGGCCGATAAGAGCCGATTAGGAAGGAGAGGGCGATGACGATCGCGGCAATCCTGGCGACCAAGGGCAATCAGGTCATTTCGATCAGCGGCGACCGCAGCGTGCAGCAGGCGGTGACCTTGCTGACCGCGCGGCGGATCGGCGCGGTGCCGGTGGTGGAGGACCATCGCGTGCTGGGGGTCTTTTCCGAACGCGACGTGGTGCATGTGCTCGAACGCGACGGTGCGGCGGCGCTCGACCGCACCGTGGCGGAGGTGATGACCGCGCCCGCGATCACGGTGACGCCCGACGAGAGCGTGCTCGGCGCACTCGCGCTGATGACGCGCCGCCGCATCCGCCACCTGCCGGTGGTGGAGGGCGAGACGTGCATCGGCTTTGTGTCGATCGGCGATCTGGTCAAGTTCCGCATCGAGCGGATCGAGGCCGAGGCGGAGGCGATGCGCGCCTATATCCAGGCGGCGTGAGCGCCCGGTCGCGGGCGGATCAGTTCCTGCGGTCGCGGACGAGCGCGATCATGTCGCGCACCGTCCGACGGGCAAAGACGAGCATCCATCCGGCATAGCTCGCGACGCCGACCGCGACGAGCATCAGCAGCCGCGGCAGCGGCGCGGCGATCGCGAACAGATGGTCGGCCGCGCCCACCGCCAGCGCCATCGCCGCCGCGCCGATCAGCGACGGGGCGATCGCCGCCGCCAGCGCGCGTGCCCGCACGCCCAGCACGGGCAGCGTCCGCCACGTCGAGAGCGCGACATAGGGGGGATAGGCGACGTACCAGGCGGCGATCAGCCCATCGAGCCCCCAGCGCACGCCGACGAGGAAGGCGATGCCCAGCAGCAGCGCGCCCGTCGCGCCGTTCTGTGCGCTGATCCCCGGGCGCCCCGATGCGTCGCTTGCCGGGGCATAGAGCACCTGCAGCGTCATGAACGGCATCGCCAGCGCGAGCGCATGGACCACCGGCGCCGCCTCGGCCCATTTGGGGCCGAGCACCACCGCGACCAGCGGCTCGGCGGTGGCCGCGAGCCCGAAATAGCAGGGGAGCGCGACGATCATGATGAGCCGCACCGACTGGAGGAACGCCTGGCCCAGCGCGGCGCGGTCGTCGCGCAGCCGCGCATAGGCCGAAAAGGCGACCTCGTTGAGCGCGGGGACGAACTTCGAAACCAGGATCTGCGTCAGGAACAGGCTGGTCGTATAGATGCCCAGCACGTGCGGCGTGAAATGGCGGCCGGCGATGAACACGTCGGCCTGGCTCTCGACGAACCAGAAGACCTGGCCGAGCGCCATCACCGCGCCATAGCGCGCGATGTCGCCCGCGCCGCGAAAGTCGAAGCTCGGCCAGACCAGCGTGCGCGCGGCGATCGTCATCCCGATCGCGCGCGTGGCGAACAGCGCGATCGGCGCGGCGACCAGCGTCCACACCTCGAGCCCGGCGAGCGCGCCGCCGAGCGCGGTGATCGCACCCGCCAGCCCGGCGATGAAGTTGACCTGCGCCTGCTTGCGAAAGTCCATGCTGCGCGCGAGCATCGCATAGGGCAGCGCGATGAACGGCGTCGTCAGGTAGAGCAGCGCCTGGACGCGCAGCAGGTCGGCGACCATCGGCTGGTGATAATAGGCGGCGGCGAGCGGCGCGCCGAAGAACTGGATCGCCCCCAGCGTGCCGTTGAGCAGCAGCAGCATCCCGAACAGCTGGCGCTGCGCGTGCGGCCCGGCGTCGTCGCGCTGGATCAGCGCGCTCGCCAGGCCATAGCCGTTGAGCATGTTGAGCAGCACCAGCACGACCTGCGTCATCGCGAACAGGCCGTAATCGGCGGGGTTGAGCAGGCGGATGACGAAAAAGGTCGACGCCCAGGTGAGCGTCTGGCCCAGAATCTGGGTGCCCGAACGCCAGATCACGGCGTTGCGAACCTGCGAACGCAGCGATTCGACGGGCTGATTCGGTGCGGGCGCGGTTGATTCGGTCACCAGGGCGCCATGGACCGTCCGGGGTTTATGCCGCGTAAACCGCAGAAATCCGCGACTGCGTCACCGTCGACACGCAAAACCGCAACAAAAGTGAAAAAGCGTGTTGACGGGTTTGGAGGTGGCCCATATATGCCGCTCCACCGACGCGGTGCTCTTCACTGAACGGCGCGGCGGTCACCGAAAATCAGGCGCATGGGTCGCCCCGAGAAAAAGGGGAATGACGGTGCGTCGGTTTTTGTCGCTCTTTGACATTGTGATTTTGATGAAGGGACATGTGGGCGGCGGCTCCGGGTTCTGGCGGCTTCTAGGCGCTGGGTACTCGGTAAAAGCTTAAGCCGTTTCGCATAGTCCTTACACGTTTCCATACGTGAAGATTTGTGCAGGAACGGCTCCTAGAAATGAGCTGCTTCTGCCTCGCACATTCCGGCGGGGCAGGGGTGGAACATCAAACTTGAGAGTTTGATCCTGGCTCAGAACGAACGCTGGCGGCATGCCTAACACATGCAAGTCGAACGAAGGCTTCGGCCTTAGTGGCGCACGGGTGCGTAACGCGTGGGAATCTGCCCT
>JAFABD010000036.1 GCA_023426225.1 Pseudomonadota bacterium
CGGGCTTGCCGCCGGGGGCGCCGGCGAGCGCGGCGGCGGGCACCGCAAGCAGCGCGGTTGCTGCCAGCGCGGCGATGCCGGCGCGGTTCATCGACTTGCTCGAACGCATCTCAGTTCTTCCCCCCAAGCGCGACTTCGGTCACGCTGTTGCCGCGCGCGACGATCACCGTCGGGCCGCGATGGACGGGCGCGGCACCCGGAAAGGCCGGTCCCGCGGCGGGTGCGCCCGGCGCGGCGGGCGCGGCGGCGGTCTTGGCCGGCACCGTGCTGCGCTGGAAACGCGACACGTCGGCGCCGGTGGCAAAGGTCGATCCGCCGTCCTGCGGGCGCGAGCCCATGCGCGTCAGCATCGCCTTTTCCTTCCTGGGGTCGGCGGGCACCTGCACCTGGCCGCTCGCGATCGCGTCCTCCAGGTCGCCGGCATTGTCGGCGATCGAGCGCAGCGAGAGCGAGATCTGGCCCACGGTCTGCGCCACCGCGATCTTCTCGGCGATCTTGGGCGTCGCCTCGACGGTCACGGTCGAATAGGTGTTGACGACGGTGTTGCCCTTGTCGTCGGTCTGCTTGTCGGTGCGCTGGTCGGTCGCCAGCACGCGCAGGTTGCGCAGGATCGTCTCCGATGCCTTCAACGGCGGGCCGTCGCCGCCGCCCGTGACGCTCTGCGTCAGGATCAGGTCGACGCGGTCGCCCGGAAACACGAAACCGGCCACCGCGCTCTGCGCCGAAACCGGCACCGTCACCGCGCGCATCCCCGGTCCCAGCGCCGCCGCCAGGAAACCGCGGTCGCCCGGCTTGACGAGCGCGCCCTGCGTGATCGGCTGGCCGGCCGGGATGGCGTAACGCACCACCGTGCCCTGCAGCTTGGCGGGATCGCTCTGGCCCTTGACGTAATAGGCGCCCTCGACCAGCTCGCGCGGCCAGGCGACGAACTTCACCGCCTGTGCGTCGAGGATCGTCCCCACCGGCAGCGCGCGAGTCGCGACCAGGACTTCGGTGGTGTTCTGCGGCTGGGCCACGCCTGCCGGTACGGCACCCGCGACCGGGGTCGGCGTGCCGACCACCAGGCTGCGGGCCATGAACGCGGTGATCGCCGCGACGATCAACGCGCCGACCAGCAGAATGAGCTTGCGTGCATCCATTGCGCTACGGGCCTTCTATATGTGCGATATGCCGGCTGGTTGCTTCGGCATTAAGCATCACGGGAATCGGTTAAGAATCGGTTCGTGGAGGACGATCAGCGCCGCCAGCGTGATGGCGACGCCGTAGGGGATTTCGATTCCGGCGAGCGGCCGGCGGCGCACCAGCCGCGCCCCCACCATCGCCAGCGTCAGCACGCCGCCCAGCAGCGCCATCGCGGTCAGCATCGCGATCAGCGGCTGCAACGGCAGCCACAGCGCCAGCGCGCCGATCAGCTTGACGTCGCCGCCGCCCATCTGGCCCAGCGCGAACGCGCCGACGAACAGCGCGAACACGATTCCGGCGATGCCGATCTGGATCGCCGCGTCGGGCCACCAGGCCATGCCCTGCGACCACCACCACAGCGGGGCGGCCAGCGCGATCGCGGCATTCTTCCAGTTGGCGATCTCGCGCGTGCGCACGTCCTCGATTCCTGCGGAAATCAGCAGGATCGCGAGCCCGATGAGCAAAAAGGTGCCGATTGTTCCCGCCATTTGCGGTTAACGCCTAGACGCTGCGGCTTAGCAAAACGTAACCATGGCCCTATGGCAGCTCCCTCGATCGACCGCCGCGCCATCCCTGCGGGTGCGCGCGTCTCCCGCTGGCCCGCGCGCGACGGCTGGGCGCTGCGCAGCTTCGACTGGCCCGCCGCCGGGGACGCCGCCCCGCGCGGCAGCATCCTGTTCCAGACCGGGCGCGGCGACGTGTTCGAGAAATATCTTGAGGCGTTCGGCCACTGGCACCGCCAGGGCTGGTCGATCCGCGCGTTCGACTGGCGCGGCCAGGGCGGGTCGGGGCGACTCACGCCGCATCCGCAATGCGGCCATATCGACCGGTTCGAGACGTTCATCGACGATCTCGCCGCCTTCCATGCCGAATGGCGCGCCGACTCGGCGGGGCCGCGCGTGGTGATGGGACATTCGATGGGCGGGCATCTGGTGCTGCGCGCGCTGGTCGAAGGCGCGATCGACGCCGATGCCGCGGTGCTGATCGCGCCGATGCTGGGGGTGCGCAGTCCGCTGGGCGCGCTGTCCGAACGCGCCGCGCGGCTGATGGGGGCGCTCGGCGATCCCGCGCGGCCCGCCTGGCGCGGCAATGAAAAGCCCTACACCACCGAAACGCGCGCCGACCTGCTCACGCACGATGCCGATCGCTATGCCGACGAGCTGTGGTGGCAGGCGGCCCAGCCCGAAACGCTCACCGGCCCGCCGAGCTGGCACTGGCTGGCCGAGGCGTTCGCCTCGATGCGCCGGCTCGAACGCGACCCGCGGCTCGCTGAGCTGGCGACGCCGCTGCTGATGCTCGTGGCCGATGCCGACGGGCTCGTCGATCCGCGAGTCGCGCGGCGCGTCGCGGCGCGGTTGCCGCACGCGCGGGTCGAGGCATTCGGCCGCGAAAGCGCGCACGAAATCCTGCGGGAGGTTGACCCCGTGCGCCTGCGGGCGCTTGGTGCGATCGACCAGTTCCTTGCGGCCGAGGCCAGCGCAGAAGACCGATGAATCGTTACGACATTGCCATTGTGGGCGCCGGGATCGCCGGCGCCGGGCTTGCGGCCGAGCTTGCGCCGCACGCGCGCGTGCTGCTGCTCGAGGCAGAGGATCGCCCCGGCTATCACGCGACCGGGCGGTCGGCGGCCTATTGGTCCGAAACCTATGGCGGGCCGGGGGTTCAGCCGCTCACCAGCGCGTCGGGCGCGTTCCTGCGCGACGGGGGCTTTCTCGAACCGCTCGGGTCGCTTCATATCGGCCGCGCCGACGAGGCGCCCGCGATTGAGGCGTTCCTGCGCGAGTTCGAAGGGACGGGGGTGCCGCTCGCGCCCGTCGACCCGGCGACGATGGTGCCGGGGCTGCGCCCCGACTGGACGCTTGCGGTGCTCGAATCGAGCTGCGCCTATATCGACGTCGCCGCGCTCCACGGCGCCTTCCTTGCCGCGGCGCGCCGGGCGGGGGCGGTGCTCCAGGTCTCGGCAGAGCTGCATGCGGCCGAATGGGGCGCCGACGGCTGGCGGATCGCGACGCGCGCGGGCGATTTCGCCGCGGGGCTGCTCGTCGATGCGGCCGGGGCGTGGGCCGATGTCGTCGCCGAACGCGCGGGCGTCGCGCCGATCGGCATCCAGCCCTATCGCCGCACGATGGTCCAGCTCCGGCCCGATCCGCTCGCGCCGGCGGGGCTGCCGCACGTCGCGCATATCGGCGGCACCTTCTATTTCAAGCGCGAGGGCGGCGGGCGGCTGTGGCTCAGCCCGCATGACGAGATCCCCAGCGATCCGTGCGACGCCCAGCCCGAACTGATCGACGTCGCCACCGCGATCGACCGGTTCGAGCATGTCGTCGACTGGGGTGTCGCGGCGGTCGAGCACAAATGGGCGGGGCTGCGCAGCTTCGCGCCCGACCGGCTGCCCGTCTATGGCTTCGACTCGGCGCGGCCGGGCTTCTTCTGGTGCGCGGGGCAGGGCGGCTTCGGCATCCAGACCGCGCCCGCGGCGGCGCGGCTGGCGGCGGCGATGATCCTCGGCGACGCCCGCGTCGCGGTGCCGCACGGCGTCGATCCCGCGCGTTACGCGCCGTCGCGCTTCTGAAGGCGCGGGCGCGGGGCGCCCGGTCGATTTTTTGCAGGTGCAGCATCGCTTTCGCGCCGGCGCGGTGCTATCCTTGCGTTATGGCACGTCAGGCGGTTCCGTTCGATTTTCCCGTGAATGTTGCCCGTGAGGATATCGACTTCATGGGTCATGTGAACAACGCCAGCTATCTGAAATGGGTGCAGGCGGCGGTCATCAGCCACTGGCAGCGGCTCGCGCCCGCCGATGCGGTGACCGAGCATCTCTGGGTCGCGCTCAAGCACGAGATCACCTATCGCCGCCCCGCCTTTCTCGAGGACGATGTCGTCGCGACGGTGCTGCTCGAAAAGGTGCAGGGCGCGCGCGCCTTCTACGAAACGGTCATCAAGCGCGGGTCCGAAGTGCTGGCCGAGGTCAAGTCGAGCTGGTGCTGCCTCGATGCGGCGACCCGTCGACCGGCACGTCTCGCGCAGAACGTGATCGACCGGTTTTTCGTCCGCAACGACGCCGAATAGGCAGCAAAATCGCGCCAATGGCGGTTTTTTGCGCGAAAATGCGCGATCTGTCCTGCCATTGGGGCGGGTTTCCTTCAAAATCTTGCCCGCCGATCCGCGCCCGCGGCCGCCAATCTCCTAAATGACTCGAATGGTGGCTGCGTGCCGCCAGTGTCGTTGTGGAGCAAGAAGCGTCATGAATGAAAAGCCCCGGTTCGTCGTGTTGAAGGCTATCAACGGGGAGCCGATCGTGGTCAATCTTGCCGCGGTACGCACCGTTTCGACGATCGAATTCGCCGGCGACCATGTCGGCGTGATCGCTTTCGACAAGGATCATGAGGTCGTGATCGGCTCGACGGTCGAGGAATTCCTCACCGCGCTCGCCGCCGCCCCCGCGCGCGTCGGCGACTAGGCATTTTCGCGTCGGCCGTGACGGCCGGCGACCTGGAAAATGCGGCAATCCCGAATCCGGAGCGTCTTCGCCCAGCGTGAAACGCTCTAGAACCGCAGCGCCGCGTCGCTCGCCAGCCGGTCCGCCCGCTCGTTGTCGGGATGGCCGGCATGGCCCTTCACCCATTGCCATTCGACGCGATGCGGCTTGGCGGCGGCAAGCAGTTCCTGCCACAGCTCGGCATTCTTCACCGGCTTCTTGTCGGCGGTTTTCCAGCCGTTTTTCAGCCAGCCATGGATCCACTTGGTCAGCCCGTCCATGACGTAGCGGCTGTCGGTGGACAGCGTCACGCGGCACGGCCGCTTGAGCGCCCGCAGCCCCTCGATCGCCGCCATCAGTTCCATGCGGTTGTTGGTCGTGTGCGCCTCGCCGCCCGAAAGCTCCTTTTCGGTCGTGCCCATCCGCAGCACGACGCCCCAGCCGCCGCGCCCGGGATTGCCCTTGCACGCGCCGTCGGTCGCGATCTCGACATGCGGCAATTCGCTCATGCCAGCGTCCCCAGCCGCGCGGCCAGATCGGCGTCATACACCTTCAGCCGCCGCCAGAAGGCCAGCGGATCCTTGCGCGTCACCAGCGCGTCGGCGGGGGTGTTCAGCCAGTCCCAGGCGCGCGACAGCGTGAAGCGGATGCACGATCCCGCCGCCAGGCCGCCGAATGCCGCCCGCTCGGCCTCGCGCAACGGATAGTGTCGGGAATAGCCCTCGATCAGCGCATCGCCCACCGCCGCGTCGAACCGGCGGCCGGTCGGGTCGAACGCCCAGGCGGTGTGCGCCACCGCCAGGTCATAGAGGCGGATGTCGGTGCACGCGAAATAGAAGTCGATCAGCCCCGTCACCCGCTCGCCCAGCATCAGGACGTTGTCGGGGAACAGGTCGGCATGGATCGCGCAGCGGTCGAGCCCGTCGCGGTCCCAGCGCGCGGCCAGCCGGTCGAGCGCCGTGCCGATATCGTCATAGAGGCCGGGTGCGATCTCGTTCAGGCTCGTGCCGCACCGCTCGAACAGCGGCTGCCAGGTGTCGAAACCCATCGAATTCGGCCGGTCGAGCGGGAAATCGGCGACCGCGCGGTGCATCCGCCCCAGCGCGGCGCCTGCCGCCTGCGCCTGCGGCGGGGTGGGGTGCGACACCGAAACGCCCGACAGGAACTGGATCAGGCACGCCGGGCGCCCCTCCAGCTCGTGGATCAGCCGACCGTCGCGATCGGGCACCGCGGGCGGCACCGGCAGCCCGTGCGACGCCAGGTGGTCGAGCAGCGCCATGAAATAGGGCAGGTCGCCCGCCGCCACGCGCTTTTCATACAGCGTCAGGATGAAGCGGCTCTTGGTCGTGTCGACCAGATAGTTGCTGTTCTCGACCCCCTCGGCGATCCCCTTGGCCGAAACGAGTTCGCCGACGTCGAAGCGTGCGAGAAAGGCCGAGAGCGCCTCGGCCGAAACCTGCGTATAAACCGCCATGCGCTCAGGCGGCTTCCAGGCCGCGCGGCAGCTTGAAGGTCACGTTTTCCTCGATCGTCGCCACCGCTTCCTCGCGCACGTCGAAGCGCGTCGCCAGCCGGTCGACGACCTCGCGCACCAGCAGTTCGGGGGCCGAAGCGCCGGCGGTGATCCCCACGCTCGTCACGCCGTCGAACCAGGCGAAGTCGATGTCGTCGGCGCGCTGGATCAGCGTCGCGCAGGCGCCCGAACGGCTCGCGACCTCGACCAGCCGCTTCGAATTGGACGAATTGGGCGCACCGATCACGAGCACCAGCTGGGCGCGGTCGGCGATCGCCTTCACCGCCGCCTGGCGGTTCGACGTCGCATAACAGATGTCGTCCGCACCCGGCGCCACGATCTGCGGAAAGCGTCGCTTGAGCACTTCAAGCACCGCGGCCGTATCGTCGACCGACAGCGTCGTCTGCGTCAGAAAGGCGAGCTGGTCGGCGTCGGGCACCGTCACGCGTTCGGCGTCCTCGACCGTCTCGACCAGCGTGATCGCGCCGTCGGGCACCTGGCCGAACGTGCCGATCACCTCGGGATGGCCGGCATGGCCGACGAACAGGATGTGCCGGCCCGCCGCGACATGGCGTTCGGCCTGGCGATGCACCTTCGACACCAGCGGGCAGGTCGCGTCGAGATACGACAGGCCGCGCTCCTCGGCGCGCGCGGGCACCACCTTGGGGACGCCGTGCGCCGAAAACACCACCGGCACGCCGTCGGGCACCTGGTCGAGCTCGTCGACGAACACCGCGCCCTTCTCGCGCAGCGTGTCGACGACATATTTGTTGTGGACGATCTCGTGGCGCACATAGACCGGGGCGCCATATTTCTCGATCGCCAGTTCGACGATGCGGATCGCGCGATCGACACCGGCGCAGAAGCCGCGCGGGGCGGCGATGAGCAGCTCGAGGGCGGGTTTGCGGGCTTCGTCCATGGTCCGGGCTCTACGCGATTGCTTGCGCGGGCGAAAGCCGGTTCCTATGGTGCGCGCCGCAACGGGCCGCCATGCAAATGGGTGGCCCGTTTGCTTCGCCGAATTGTTCCGAATACCCCGTGTTTCGCTGAAAGGTGCCCGCCCCGTGTCGCTTGCCAAGCTCGCCATCCCCGCGATTCTCCTGCTGGCCGCCGGCGGCTGCACCAAGGCCGGTGACATCACCGAAGGCGGGATCACCGCGGTTCGGACCCCGTGCCCGCGCGTGGCGGTGCCGGTCGGCACGGGCGACGTGACGCTGTTCAACCCCGCGACCAGCCGCACCGCCGATGCGATCGACGTCGTCGCATCGATCAGCAACGTCGAATCGACCTGCAACGCGGAAGGGCCGCAGGTCGCGACGACGATCGGCTTCGACGTGCTCGGCCGCCGGTCGCAGCCGGGGCCGGCGCGCGACGTGACGCTCCCCTATTTCGTCAGCGTGGTGCGCGGCGGGTCGCAGGTGACGGCAAAGCGCGTGGCGCAGGTGACGCTGCACTTCGCCGAGGGTGCGTTGCGCGCCCAGGCCAGGGCCGAAGGCGTCGCGACCGTCGATCATGCGGCGGCGACGCTTCCGGCCGAAGTCCGCCGCCGCCTGACCGAAAAGCGCAAGGCGGGCGACGAGGCGGCCGCGGTCGATCCGCTCAACGAGCCGAGCGTGCGCCAGGCGGTGCTCTCGGCGACGTTCGAGGCGCTGGTCGGCTTCCAGCTGACCGAGGATCAGCTCAAGTACAACCTCACGCGCTGAAGCCCGGCGGGCGGGGCTGGCTGCGCGCAACCCCGATTGACTCCGGCGGCTGCGACCGCCAAGGCTGTTCGGCGTCGATGGCGGGCGACCGCCATGGGCAAGCGCGGGAGAGCGAGGCGGGCGACCGCCTCCGCCGAAGGAGCAACCGCCCCGGAATCTCTCAGGCACCGAGGACCGCGCGGGCCACGACACTCTGGAAAGCGCAGCCGTCCGTCAGGGGCGGCGCCACCGAAGGGGTAACCCCGCGCGGCGACGCGGCGGGGGAAAGCTCTCAGGTTCCGTGACAGAGGGGGCGGCGGCATTTCGGGCTCGTCAGGGCCGTGGCCGTCGATTCCAACCCTTGCTTACGGAGTGCCGTCGCTTGAGCGCAACCGAAACCCCCACGCCCGAACCGGCCGAAACCGAGCAGCCGCTCGAGCTGCTGCCGCTCGACGGCTGGCACCGCGCGCGCGGCGGCCGCATGGTGCCCTTCGCCGGCTATGAAATGCCCGTGCAGTACGAAGGCATCATGGCCGAGCATCTGTGGACGCGCGACCATGCCGGGCTGTTCGACGTCAGCCACATGGGCCAGCTCCTCTTTTCCGGCGCCGATGCCGATGCGCAGCTCGAAACGCTGCTTCCCGGCGACATCAAGGGGCTGGGCGCGGGACGGATGCGCTATTCGCTGCTGCTCGCCGACAATGGCGGCATCCTCGACGACCTGATGGTCACGCGGCTCCCCGACGCCAATGCGTTCGAGATCGAGGGCGGCGCCTTCTACATGGTCGTCAACGGGGCGACCAAATGGGACGATCTGGGCGTGTTCCGCGAACACCTGCCCGACGAGGTCGTCATCAACCATCTCGACGAACAGGCGCTGCTCGCGCTCCAGGGGCCTGAGGCCGTGGCCGCGCTCGATCGCGTGCTGCCCGGCGTCGCGTCGCTGGTGTTCATGACGGCCGCGGCCTTCGAATGGCAGGGCAATCCGGTCTGGGTCAGCCGTTCGGGCTATACCGGCGAGGACGGCTTCGAAATCTCGATCCCCGGCGACGTGGCCGAGGCCTTTGCCGAGGCGCTGTGCGCCCAGCCCGAGGTCAAGCCGATCGGGCTCGGTGCGCGCGACTCGCTGCGGCTCGAGGCCGGGCTGCCGCTCTACGGCCACGACCTCGATCCCGAAACCACGCCGATCGCCGCCGATCTCGGCTTCGCCTTGTCGAAGCGGCGGCGCGAGGAGGGCGGCTTTGCCGGTGCCGAGCGCATTCTCGCCGAACGCGCCGAAGGCCCCGCGACCAAGCGCGTCGGGCTGGTCGTCGACGGGCGCCAGCCCGTGCGCGAGGGCGCGGCGGTGGTCGATGCCGCCGGCGCGACGATCGGCAAGGTGACGAGCGGCGGCTTCGCCCCCACCGTGCAAAAGCCGATCGCCATGGCCTATGTGCCCGCCGCGCTGGCGGTGCCGGGCACCCGGATCACGCTTGTCCAGCGCGGCAAGCAGCACCAGGCGGAGGTCGTCGCGATGCCCTTCGTCCCGCACCGTTACGTCAGAAAGGGAGGCTGACCCATGAGCCGTTATTTCACTGAAGACCACGAATGGATCGAACTCGACGGCGATGTCGCGACCGTCGGCATCACCGACTATGCGCAGAGCCAGCTCGGCGACATCGTGTTCGTCGAGGTGCCCGAGGAAGGCCGTGAGGTCACCAAGGGCGACGACGCCGCCGTCGTCGAATCGGTCAAGGCCGCATCGGACGTCTATGCGCCCGTCACCGGCACCGTGATCGAGGGCAATGCCGCGCTCGCCGACAACCCCGCGCTGGTCAACGAAGACCCCGAGGGCGAGGGCTGGTTCTTCAAGCTGACGCTGTCCGATCCGTCGGAACTCGACAGCCTGATGGACGAGGCCAAGTACCAGGCGTTCGTCGACAAGCTTTGATCCTTGCCCGGCGCCTCGCCCGCGACGGGCACGGGCGCCGGGGTGGGCCGCAAGGTGCCGTCCGGCGCCACGGCCCGCCGCCGGGCGACGTCGGGAGCCTGTCCTCCCGCCGCCGCTCACCCCACCCGCACCCCTCCCGCGAGAGGGAGGGGCTGGAGTAGAGAATGCGCTACCTCCCCCTGACCCCGGCCGATCGTGCGGCGATGCTCGCCAAGATCGGTGCCGCCACGGTCGATGATCTCTTCGTCGACGTTCCCGAAAGCGCCCGCCTCGCCGGCCCGATCGCCGGGCTGCCGCCGCATGCGAGCGAACTCGCGGTCGAACGTCACATGACCGCGCTGGCCCGCCGCAACCTGGTTGCGGGCGAGCTGCCCTTCTTCCTCGGCGCCGGCGCCTATCGCCACCATGTTCCCGCCAGCGTCGATCACCTGATCCAGCGCGGCGAGTTCCTCACCGCCTACACCCCCTATCAGCCCGAAATCGCCCAGGGCACGCTCCAGGTGATGTTCGAGTTCCAGACGCAGATCGCGCGGCTGCTCGGCTGCGATATCGCCAATGCGTCGATGTATGACGGCTCGACCGCGTGCTGGGAGGCGATCTCGATGGCGCGCCGCGTCACCCGGCGCGGCAAGGCGATCCTGTCGGGCGGGCTCCATCCGCATTATGTCTCGGTCGCGCGGACGATGGCGAAGTTCACCGGCGAGGTGCTCGACACCCGGCTGCCCGACCTGTCGCCCGAGCCCGATACGCTCGATCTCATCAACGCGATCGACGACGAAACCTCGTGCGTCGTCGTCCAGTATCCGGACATTCTGGGCCGGGTCGAGGATCTGTCGGCGCTCGCCGATGTCTGCCACGCCAAGAAGGCGCTGCTGATCGCCGTCGTCACCGAACCGGTCGCGCTGGGCCTGCTCAAGTCGCCCGGCGAGATGGGCGCCGACATCGTCGTCGGCGAGGGGCAGTCGCTCGGCGTCGGCCTTCAGTTCGGCGGCCCCTATGTGGGCCTGTTCGCCTGCTCGGAAAAGCTGGTGCGCCAGATGCCGGGCCGCCTGTGCGGCGAGACGGTCGACGCCACCGGCAAGCGCGGCTTCGTGCTGACGCTGTCGACGCGCGAACAGCATATCCGCCGCGAAAAGGCGACGTCGAACATCTGCACCAGCTCGGTGCTGTGCGCGCTCGCCATGTCGATCCACATGACGCTGCTGGGTGAAAAGGGGCTCCGCCAGCTCGCCGAGCTCAACCATGTCGGCGCCGGCGCGGCTGCCGACCGGCTGGCCGAGGTGAAGGGCGTCGAACTCGTCACGCCGCGCTTCTTCAACGAATTCACGCTCCGGCTGTCGAAGGAGGCGCGCCCCGTCGTGCGCCAGCTTGCCGATCGCAACATCCTGGCGGGCGTGTCGCTGGGTCGCCTCTATCCGGGTGCGACCGATCTGCAGAACGGCCTGGTCGTGGCCGTTACCGAAACCACCACGGAGGAGGACGTCGAAACGCTTGCCTCCGCGCTCGAGGAGGTGCTGGCATGAGCACGGTCAACCAGTCGGGCTGGCGGCCCACCGCGCCGCAGGCGGGCGAAGGCGACGTTGCGACCTTCACCGGCAATCGCGCGCTGATGCTCGAGGAGCCGCTGATCTTCGAAATCGGCTCGGCCGACACCACCGGCGTCGACTTTGCCGACGCGCCGGCGGGCAAGTCGCGGCTCGACGGCCTCGTCCGCACCGCGCCGATCGGCCTGCCCGGCCTGTCCGAGCCCGAGGCGGTGCGCCACTACACGCGGCTCAGCCGTCAGAACTACGGCATCGACCTCGGCGTCTTCCCGCTTGGTTCGTGCACGATGAAGCACAATCCGCGCCTCAACGAGCGGATGGCGCGGCTCCCCGGCTTTGCCGATATCCATCCGCTTCAGCCGGTCGATACCGTGCAGGGCGCGTTCCAGCTGATCCACGAACTGGCGCACTGGCTGGTGACGCTCACCGGCATGCACTCGGTCGCGATGAGCCCGAAGGCGGGCGCGCATGGCGAGTTGTGCGGCGTCCTCGCGATCCGCGCCGCGCTCGATGCCAAGGGCGAGAGCGGGCGCCGCGTCATGCTCGTCCCCGAAAGCGCGCACGGCACCAACCCGGCGACCGCCGCCTTTGCCGGGTTCAGCGTCGAAAATATCCCGGCGACTGCCGCCGGCCGCGTCGATCTGGCGGCGCTCAAGGCGCGGCTGGGGCCGGACGTGGCGGGGGTGATGATCACCAATCCCAACACCTGCGGCCTGTTCGAACCCGATCTCAAGGCGATTTCGGACGCGGTCCATGCGGCGGGCGGCTATGTCTATTGCGACGGCGCCAATTTCAACGCGATCGTCGGGCGCGTCCGCCCGGGCGATCTCGGCGTCGACGCGATGCACATCAACCTCCACAAGACCTTCTCGACGCCGCATGGCGGCGGCGGTCCCGGTTCGGGCCCGGTGGTCTTTTCGGCGGCGCTGACGCCCTATGCGCCGCTCCCCTTCGTCGACAAGCGCGGCGATCGCTATGTCCTCGTCGAGGAAGAGAATGCGGGCGAGCATCATGCCGCCAGCTTCGGCCGCATGACGGCGTTCCATGGCCAGATGGGCATGTTCAGCCGGGCGCTGACCTACATCCTCAGCCATGGCGCCGACGGGCTGCGTCAGGTCGCCGAGGATGCGGTGCTCAACGCCAATTATGTGCTGCGCTCGATGGAGGATGTGCTCGAAGCGCCCTTCGCCGCTTCGGGGCCGTGCATGCACGAGGCGATCTTCTCCGACGCGGGGCTGCCCGATGGCGTCTCGACGATCGACATCGCCAAGGCGCTGATCGACGAGGGCTATCACCCGATGACCATGTACTTCCCGCTGGTGGTGCATGGCGCGATGCTCGTCGAACCGACCGAGACCGAGAGCAAGGCCGCGCTCGATCAGTTCATCGGTGCCTTCCGCGCCGTGGCGGCGCGCGCCAAGGCGGGCGACCCGTCGGTCAAGACCGCGCCGCACTTCGCCCCGCGGCGCCGGCTCGACGAGACGCAGGCCGCACGCAAGCCGGTGCTCGTCTATCGTGAGGCGCCTGCCGCGCAGGCCGCCGAATAAAACCCGTCCGCATCGCCGCGCCGCCCGTCATGGCGGACGCGGCGGTGCGCCCGGCGGGCGTCCGGCCCTGTACGCTTGGACGCGTTGACAAAGGCAGGACGCGGTACGGTCTTGCCAAAGCGTTGCGCGGCGGGAAAAACTCGCGCCATGCACGCTGCCCCTTCGCCTGACTGGATCGGTTCCGCGATCGCCGGCGCGATCATCCTGCTGGTGCTCGCCATCCGCCTGCGTCGGCTCGGCCGGCACCGGCCGCTGCGAATCGAGCGGCTGTGGATCGTTCCCGCCTTCTACCTGGTGATCGTCGCGCTGGCGTTCGGACGGATGCCGCCGCACGGGCTGGCCAGGCTCGGCTGTGCGGCGGCGCTCGCGGCCGGTGCGGCGCTCGGCTGGCAGCGCGGGCGGATGATGCGCATCATCGTCGATCCCGCCACCCATGCGATTTCGCAGGCGACGTCGCCGGCCGCGCTGCTGTTCATCGTCGTGCTGATCGCCGTCCGCTGGGCCGCGCGGGCCGAGGGCGGGGCCGCGCATCTCGACGTGATGACGCTCACCGACCTGCTGCTCGCCTTCGGGCTGGGCCTGCTTTCAGTCCAGCGGCTCGAAATGTACCTGCGCGCGCGGCGTCTGCTCGAAACGGCGCGCGCGGCATGATGACCGGCCTTCACGCTCCCGCCACCGCGCGCAACCGCGAACCCATCGCGGCCGTGCTCGATGACGAGCTTCCCGACGCCGGCTGGGTGCTCGAAATCGCCAGCGGCACCGGCGAGCACTGCGCCTGGTTCGCCGAACGCTATCCCGCGACCACCTGGCAGCCGAGCGATCCCGATGCCGATGCGCGGCGGTCGATCGCCGCCTGGTGCGACGGGTTGCGCAACGTGCTCCCGCCGATCGCGCTCGACGCGGCGGCGCGCGACTGGCCGGTCGTCACCGCCGACGCCATCCTGTGCATCAACATGGTGCACATCAGCCCATGGGCGGCGACGCTGGGGCTGATGGCGGGGGCGGGGCGGCTGCTCGATCCCGGCGCGCCGCTGATCCTCTACGGCCCCTATCGGCAAGCGGGCGTGCCCACCGCCGAATCGAACGAGGCGTTCGACCGGTCGCTGCGCGGTCGCAATCCCGAATGGGGGCTTCGCTCGGTCGAGGCGGTGACCGTCGCTGCGGAGGCAGAGGGGCTGCGGCTCGATCGCATCGTGCCGATGCCCGCCAACAACCTCGTCCTCGTCTTCCGCCGCTAGGCGGGCGTGTCGAGCGCGCCCATGGTGTGCCGTTGCTGGCGGACGCGTTCGCGCCAGACGATATACAGCCCGCTCGCGATGATGACCGGCGCGCCGAGCCAGGTATAGGGCGTCGGCCACGCGCCGAAGAACAGCCAGCCGTACAGCGTACCCCAGATCAGGCTCGAATAGTCCATCGGCACCACCGCCGATACCGGCGCGAACCGCACCGCCCCGGTCAGCGCCAGCTGGCCCAGCCCGCCCGCCAGCCCGATCGCGATCAGGATCGCCCAGGTGCCGGCATCGTGCGCCTGCGCCTGGAAGACATAGAGCGGGCCGAGCACCACCAGACTCAGCGTCGTGAACCAGAACACCGTCGTCCCCGTGCTTTCGGTCCGCCCGATCTGGCGCAGCAGGATCGCGACGATCGCGACGAACAGCGCTGCGAGCAGCCCCACGGCCGCGCCGTACAGCGGGAAATGCCCGCTTCCCGGCTGCGCGACGATCAGCACGCCCAGGAACCCGACGATCACCGCGCCCCAGCGGTGCCACCCCGTCGGCTCGCGCAGCACCAGCGCACCCAGCAGCGTCGCAAAGATCGGCACCGTGAACTGGAACGTCGTCGCTTCGGCCAGCGGCAGCAACAGCACCGATCCGAAGGTGAATACCATCCCCATCAGCCCCACCGCGGTCCGCCACACATGCGCCCCGAACCGCCGCGTGCGCAGCGAATCGAGCCCCGGCCCCAGCACCACGAAGGTCAGCACCAGCGGCACCGCCCATAGCTGGCGGTGGAACATCGTCTCGATCAGCGTCGCGCCGCGCGCCTCGGCCAGCTTGATCAGCGCAGACATGGTCGACATGCACAGCATCGCGAACAGGCGCAGCGCGATGCCGAACATCACCGGATCGGAACGGGAAGGGGACACGCTCCCCGGTTAGGCGCGCCATGCCCGTGCGACAACCCCGTGCGCGTCGCGCTCCCCCTTTGCCTCGCTCCCCTTGCGCCGCCTCTTTGCGCCGCCTCTTTGCGAACGTCGCGCCAGCCGCTATCGCGACGGCATGATCAAGCACGCCCTTTCCGTCACGCGCGACGGCGATTTCGCGCAATGGTACCAGACCGTCATCAGCGAAGCCGACATGGCCGAGGATTCGGGCGTGCGCGGCTGCATGGTGATCCGGCCCTGGGGCTATGGCATCTGGGAGCGGATCCAGCGCCTGCTCGACGATCGCATCAAGGCGACGGGGCACGAGAATTGCTATTTCCCGCTGTTCATCCCGCTTTCCTATTTCGAGAAGGAAGCCGAGCATGTCGACGGCTTCGCCAAGGAAATGGCGGTCGTCACGCACCACCGCCTTGTCCAGAAGGACGGCCGGCTGGTCCCCGATCCCGAGGCGAAGCTGGAAGAGCCGCTGGTCGTCCGCCCCACGTCGGAGACGGTGATCGGCGCGGCGATGTCGCGCTGGGTGCAGAGCTGGCGCGACCTGCCGGTGCTGATCAACCAGTGGGCGAACGTCGTCCGCTGGGAAATGCGCACCCGCATGTTCCTGCGCACCGCCGAGTTCCTGTGGCAGGAAGGGCATACCGCCCACGCCACGGTCGAAGAGGCGCACGAAGAAACGCTCAAGATGCTCGAAGTCTATCGCAGCTTCGCCGAGGATTGCCTGGCGATGCCGGTGGTCGCGGGCGAGAAGCCGGAGAATGAGCGCTTTCCGGGCGCCGTCTCGACCTTCTCGATCGAGGCGATGATGCAGGACGGCAAGGCGCTGCAGGCCGGCACCTCGCACTTCCTCGGCACCACCTTCTCCTCGGCGCAGGACATCAAGTTCCAGAATTCCGAAGGCCAGTTCGAGCTGGCGCAGACGACGAGCTGGGGCGTCTCCACCCGCATGATCGGCGGCCTCATCATGGTCCACGGCGACGATGACGGCCTGCGCGTGCCGCCGATGGTGGCGCCGTGGCAGATCGTGATCGTGCCGATGCTGCGCGACCAGCCCGAGGACGCGGCGATCGTCGATTACTGCAAGTCGCTCCAGGCCGAGCTGGCGCGGCTGTCGGCGCTCGGCGAGCCGGTGCGCGCGCTGCTCGACCTCAAGCCCGCCAAGGCTGCGACCAAGCGCTGGGGCTGGGTCAAGAAGGGCGCGCCGCTCGTGATCGAGGTCGGCGGGCGCGACGTCGCTGGCGGCAACGTCTCGGTGATCCGCCGCGACTCGCTCTACCGCGCGGACGGCAAGCTCGACAGCCAGGTCATGCCGCGCGCCGATTTCGTGCTCGAAGCGGCGGCGATGCTCGAAAGCGTCCAGCAGTCGCTCTACCTCCAGGCGCGCGACCGGCTCGAGGCCAATATTCGCCGCGACGTCACCGATTTCGATACGCTCGCCGCGATGTTCGCCGATTCGGTGAAGTTCCCCGGCTGGGCCGAGGTGAACTGGGCCAAGCCGACCGGTGCCGAGCTCGACGCGGTGGTCGAACGGCTCAAGGCGCTCAAGCTCACCTTCCGCAACGTCCCCGCCGGCGCCGCGCCGGCCGAGGGCACCTGCCTGTTCACCGGCAAGCCGGCGGTCGAACGCATCCTGGTCGCGCGCGCCTACTAACCACTTCCTCCCCTGCACAGCAGGGGAGGGGGACCATGTGCGCCAGCACATGGTGGAGGGGCCGTCGCGGAACGCGGCGGATGTCCAGCATCTTGCCTGCCGGCTTCGTCCAGACGGCTTCCTCTTCTACGATGGCGGCGTTGCGGGGCAGGGGCTTTCCGACGAACGGGAGGCCTTTCTGAAGGCCGGACCGCCGCCGCTGGTGTTCACGCTGGGAAGCGTGGCGGTCTATGCCGAGGGCGGATCCTGTCAGGCCAGCGCCGCTACACGGCAGAACGGGCTGCGGGGGTGATCGGCGCGCTGTTGCACGATTCCGCGATCGTGGAAGGGGCGCGGCGGGCGGGGGCAGCGATTCGTGCCGAAGACGGGGTCGCGCGCGCTCTCGACGTGCTCGGCTTGTAAAGGCGGGATGCCCCCGGCTTGCCCCGACGCCGCAATATCGCGATAGCGCCGCCGTGCGCACCTTATTCTCGACTCTGCTCTATCAGCAGCCGCTGGGCGACGACGCCCTGATCGCCGATCTCGAGGCGTCGTGCCTGCAACTGGCCGAGGACGACACCGCCGGCCGGCGCTGGTGCCGCGAAAACCATTATCGCGGCTATACCAGCTATGCCTCGCTCGACGATCTGCCGATCCGCGATCCGGCCTTTGCCGACCTCAAGCGGCTGCTTGACCGCCATGTCGCCAGGTTCGCCGAGGCATGCGGCTTCGATCTCGGCGGGCGCAAGCTCAAGCTCGACAGCCTGTGGGTCAACGTGCTCGACGGCAAGGGCGGGCACGGCTCGCACATCCATCCGCACAGCGTCGTCTCGGGCACCGTCTATGTCGCGCTGCCGCCGGGGTCGCGCGGGCTCAAGCTCGAGGATCCGCGGCTGGCGATGATGATGGCCGCGCCCACGCGCCGCCCCGACGCGCCCGAATCGCTTCAGCCCTTTATCGAGGTGCTGCCCGAACCCGGCACGATCCTGCTGTGGGAAAGCTGGCTGCGGCACGAGGTGCCCCCCGGCGCGGGCAGGGAGAAGCGGATCAGCGTCAGCTTCAACTATCGCTGGTGATCGCGCAGGCATGAAAAAGGGGCGGCCCGGCCGGTCGCCGGTCCGCCCCCTTCCGTCACGCCGTATCGGCTCAGTTGGCGGTGCCGCGCGTGCCCGGCCGTGCGGGCGGGCGGCTCGATGCCGCGGCGGCAAGCGCCTCGTCATACCAGCCGTCGAGGTCGCGGTGCATCTGCGCCAGCGCGTCGGGGTTCATGTAGACCATGTGGCCCGCCTCGTAATAGGTGAAGCGGACATTCTTCTGGAGCTGCGGGTCGAGCAGCATGTGGCTGACGTCGAATTCGGTGCCGAAGAACGGCGTCGCGAAATCATAATAGCCGTTGATGAACAGCACCTTCATGTACGGGTTGGTGCGCATCGTATAGGCCAGGTCGGCCGCGCTGTTCGGCGCGAGCTGCGATCCCTCGTCACCGGGAGGATTGTGCTTCCAGTCCCAGCTCCAGCCCGGCCCGCGCGCGGTCATGCGATACGGCATGTCGGTCTTGAACCCCAGCGTCTTGGTCGCATAGTCCTGGAACGTCGCGACGAACGCGCCCGAAACCGCGGTCGATGCCGGGTCGTCGCTGGGGCTGTCGGCATTGGCGTCGGTCATGTTGAGCAGGTAGCGCGAATCGAGCCGCCCCACCGCCAGCCGCCGGTCGCGCAACAGCTCGGTCTGGAAATGCGACAGCGTCAGGCGCAGGTCGGCGCGCAGGATGAAGGCTTCGCTGATGCCGGTATATTCGGCCATCTTGCGCGCGATCGCCTGCTTTTCCTCGGCAGAGATGGTCGATCCCTTGGCCAGTGCCGCGGCATAGGGGCCGGTGGTGAAGGCGCGGACCTCGTTGATGAAGCTGCGCAGGTCGGCCGGGCGGTTCGCCAGCCGGTTGTGATACCATGCGGTCGCCGCCATCGTCGGGAACAGCGTCAGATAGTTCTGGTCATAGCCCGACTGGCGCACGCCATAGTTGAGGATGGTCGAAAACTGCACCATCCCGTTCAGGCTGAAACCCGCCTGTTCCAGCTTGGCCGCCACCACCGGGTTGCGCAGCGTGCCATAGCTTTCGCCGAACAGGAACTTGGGCGACGACCAGCGCCCGAACTTGCTCGTATAGCGCATGATCGCGCGGGCAAAGCCGTCGGCATCCTGGTCGACGCCCCAGAAATCCTTGCCCGTCTTTTCGCCCAGCGGCCGCGACCAGCCCGCGCCCACCGCGTCGATGAACACCAGGTCGCTCTTGTCGATCAGCGAATGGGGGTTGGGGCCGAAGCCATAGGGGGCCGGGCGGATATATTCGGGATTGGCGGTCGTGACGCGCACGGGGGCAAAGCTGCCCATGTGCAGCCAGATCGTCGGCGACCCCGGCCCGCCATTGTAGAAGAACGTCACCGGCCGCGCGCCGGGCGCCGCGCCGTCGCGCGTATAGGCGGTGTAGAAATAGGATGCGGTCGGCTTGGCGTCGTCGTCGCGGATCGTCAGCGTGCCCGCGGTCGCGGTATAGGCGATGCGCTCGCCGTTCACCGTCACCGCGCCGTGGCTCACCGCCTGCGCTTCCTCCACCGGCGGGCGCACCCACGCGGCTTCGGCCTCGGCCTTCATCTGCTCCTTGTGATCCTGGCCCCCCCGGGCCGCGGCGGCGTCCTTGCCCTTGTCCTGCGCAGCCGCCGGGGCGGCAACGGCGAGGAGCAGGCACAGGGCGATCGTGTGTCGCATTGCGAAACAACCCCTTTTGTGTCTGAGGCGGCGAACCTTGCAGAGCGCGTCGGGCAACACAACCGGCAAGACGGTGCGCCGGGCGGAAAGGCGGCGGCAGGGCGTGCGCCGGCGCGGCGATGCGGAAGCATTTGGCCCCGGCGCTCGCAATCCCTATGTGAAGAACCCAGATGGCAAGACCAAAGCACCAGCCGGGGATGCCCACGCGGCAACAGATCCTCGATTTCATCACGTCCTCGGATACCCCGGCGGGCAAGCGCGAGATCGCGCGTGCCTTCGGCCTCGGCGGGCAGGAAAAGATCGCGCTCAAGGCGCTGCTCAAGGACATGACCGACGAGGGGCTGATCGACATCGCCCCCGGCCGCGCGTTCCACCGCATGGGCGGGCTGCCCAAGGTGACGGTGCTGCGCGTCACCGATGCCGACGGCGACACCGTCTGGGCGGTTCCCGAACGCTGGGAGGCAGAGGGCGTGCCCGTGCCGCGCATCCGCGTGCGCGAACGCGGCAAGCGCAGTGCGCTCGGCCCCGGCGACCGCATCCTCGCCCGCACCGAAGAGGCGGGCAATGGCTGGATCGCGCATCCGATGAAGAAGCTTCAGCGCGGCGAGGCGCTGATGCTCGGCGTACTGCGCGAAGAGGCCGGGCGGCTGTGGCTCCAGGGCGTCGAAAAGAAGGAACGGCGCGACTTCCCGGTCTCCGATGCCGGCGGCGCCGAACCGGGCGACCTCGTCCTTGCCGAAAAGACCGGCCGCCCGCCGCGGGTCACGGCAAAGGTCGTCGAACGGCTCGGCGATCCCTTCGCCCCGCGCAGCTTCTCGCTGATCGCGATCCATCGCCACGGTATCCCCAACGTCTTTTCCGAGGCGTTGCTCGAAGAGGCGACGCGCATCGCCGATCAGCCGCTCGGCGATCGCGAGGATCTGCGCCACCTGCCGATCGTCGCGATCGACCCCGCGGACGCGCGCGACCATGACGACGCCGTCTGGGCCGCGCCCGACGACGATCCCGCCAACGCCGGCGGGTGGAAGGCGATCGTCGCGATCGCCGATGTCAGCTTCTATGTCCGTCCCGGCTCGCTGCTCGACCGCGAGGCGCGGCGGCGCGGCAATTCGGTCTATTTCCCCGATCGCGTCGTGCCGATGCTGCCCGAGGTGCTGTCGGCCGAAATGTGCTCGCTCAAGCACGGCGTCGATCGCGCCGCGCTCGTCTGCCATCTTCAGGTGGGCAAGAACGGGGCGCTCAAGGGCTGGCGCTTCACGCGCGCGGTCGTCCGCCTTGCCGCCAACATCGCCTATGAGGAGGCCCAGGCCGCGATCGACGCGCATGCCGCGCGCGCCGCGCTGCCGGAAAGCGGCTGGGATCCGGCGCTGGTCGAATCGGCGCTGGTGCCGCTCTGGGACTGCTGGCGGGCGCTCTATGCCGATCGCGAGCGGCGCGAACCGCTCGATCTCGACCTGCCCGAGCGCCGCATCGTCCTCGACGAGATGGGCCGCATCCTTTCGGTCGCCCCGCGCGAACGGCTCGACGCGCACAAGCTGATCGAGGATTACATGATCGCCGCCAACGTCGCCGCCGCCAAGGCGCTCGAGGCGAAGAAGGCGCCCGTCATGTACCGCATCCACGAGCCACCCGCGCGCGAGAAGCTCGTCGCGCTCAAGGACTATCTCAAGACCTTCGGCATCGACTTCGCGCTCGGCCAGGTGATCCGTCCCGCCACCTTCAACCGCATCCTCGAACGGGTGGGGGAGGCCGATTTCCGGCCGCAGGTGATGGAACAGACGCTGCGCACCCAGACCCAGGCCTATTATGGGCCGCAGAATGCCGGCCATTTCGGGCTGGCGCTCGGCTCCTATGCCCATTTCACCTCGCCGATCCGCCGCTATGCCGATCTGATCGTCCATCGCGCGCTCGTCAGCGCCTACCGGCTCGGCCCGGGCGGCCTGTCGGACGAGGATGCGGCGAACATGGATCGCGTCGGCCAGCACATCAGCGACCTCGAACGCCGCGCGATGGAGGCCGAACGTGAGACGGTCGACCGTTATGTCGCCGCCTATCTCGCCCAGCATGTCGGCGAGGTGATGGAGGCGCGGATCACCGGGGTCCAGAGCTTCGGCTTCTTCGCCACGATCGAGGGGATCGGCGGCGACGGGCTGGTGCCCGCGCGCGATCTCGGCGCCGAATATTTCCATTATGACGAGGCGGGCCAGCGGCTCGTCGGCGAACATAGCGGCGAGGCGTTCACGCTCGGCCAGCGGCTCGCGCTGCGGCTGGCCGAGGCCAATCCGGTCTCGGGCGCGCTGCGCTTCGAACTGCCCGACGGCAAGGGCTCGGCGGGCGGCCCCGGCAGCAACAGCGGGGCGGGGCGGCGCAAGGGCGGGCCGCCGCGCGTGCTCAAGCGGCGCGGCCGGCCCGGCAATATCCGGCATCAGGGGCGGCGCTGACGCGCACCGCCCCCCGCCGGTTCGTCCGCGTCGGGTGCGATCAGTCCTCGATCGTGAAGCGCAGCCCGGCATGCGCTTCCAGCCGGCGGCGCAGCGGCTCGGCCATCAGCGCGCCGGGCGTCCAGATGCCGCCGCCCGGCCCGACGTCATGGGCCAGGCACAGCGCCGCCTGCGCGATCATCCGGCTGGTCGAGCCATATCCCGGATCCTTGTCGCCGTGCACCGATGCGGTGACGTGCGCGCCGTCGGGCATCTCGGCGATGAACGCCACTTCGTAATGGCCGTTCTCGCGCTCTTCCTTGCTCGGTCCTTCGCCCGGCGCCGGGCCCTTGTCGCCGCCCATCGGGTTGAGCTTGGCAAGCGCCTCGGCCGCCGCCTTGCCCAGCTCGCCGATTCCCGGGGCGACCATCATCTCGTCATAGGTGAAGTCGGTGCCCCAGCCGTGCCCCGACAGGAAGTTGGTGCGGTGGACATTCTTGGTGTTGATGACCGCCATCACGAACGGCGCGACCCAGGCGTCGATCGCCGCGTCATGGTGCGGGATCATGCCGTTGGGCTGGGCGGGACCGTGAAAGCCGGGGGTCAGCGCGAACGGGTCGATCATCAGCTTGGCGATGCCCGGCTCGCGTGCCGCCGCCGCCATCGTCGCCCGCGCGCTGGCAAAGGTGCCGCCCGAAAAGGTGCCCTTCATCGAACGGATGCGGCCCTTGACGCGCGGCGCGGGGCGGCCGAACCGGCGGATCGCCTCCTGCTCGACGCTCCAAACGCCCAGGTCGAACGGGATCGAATCGAACCCGCACGAAAACACGATCCGCGCGCCCGTCTCCTTCGCGCGCGCCTCGTATCGGTCGATCATCTGGCGCATCCAGGCGGGTTCGCCGCACAGGTCGACATAGCCGGTGCCCGTCTCGACGCATGCCGCCAGCAGCGGCTCGCCGTAAAGCTGGTACGGCCCCACCGTCGTCAGCACCACCGCGGTCCGCGCCGCCAGCTCGCGCAGCGCGGCGGGGTCGTCGGCATTGGCGGTGAACAGCGGCGTGTCGGCCGGCGCACCGATCTCGTCGCGCACCGCCTCCAGCTTGGTGCGCGACCGTCCCGCCATCGCCCAGCGGATCGGCGTCTCCCTGGCGTGCGCCACCAGATATTCGGCGACCAGCTTGCCGGTGAAACCGGTCGCGCCGTAAACGATCACATCGAAATCGGCCATCGTTCATCCCCTCCATCGCATGCGGCCTCCTGGCCGTCGCGGTGCAGCCTAGCGGGCGTTTCGCGCCGCCGCCAGCACGGGCGAAGGGGCGGGCGCGTTCAGCCGATGTCGTTGAACTGCAACGCCGCCAGCCGGGCATAGAGGCCGCCGCTCGCGACCAGCTCGGCGTGCGTGCCCGTCTCGACGATGCGGCCCTCGTCCATCACGATGATCCGCCCCGCCGCGCGCACCGTCGCCAGCCGGTGTGCGATCACCAGCGTGGTGCGCCCCTGCATCAGCCGCTCGAGCGCGTCCTGCACCAGCCGTTCGCTCTCGGCGTCGAGCGCGCTCGTCGCCTCGTCGAGCAACAGGATCGGCGCATCGCGCAGCAGCGCGCGCGCGATCGCGATCCGCTGCCGCTGCCCGCCCGAAAGCCGCGCGCCGCCTTCGCCCAGAAAGGTGTCGAGCCCCTGCGGCAGCTCGCGCAGGAAATCGGCGGCATTGGCCGCCTCGGCGGCCTGCCAGATCGCGTCGTCGCTCGCGTCCCACGCGCCGTAACGCAGGTTGTCGCGCGCCGATGCGCCGAAGATCACCGTTTCCTGCGGCACCATCGCCATGCGGGCGCGCACATCGGCGGGGTCGGCGTCGCGGATCGGCACGCCGTCGATGCGCAGTTCGCCCGCCTCGGGATCGTAAAAGCGCTGGAGAAGCTGGAACAGCGTCGACTTGCCCGCGCCCGACGGGCCGACCACGGCCACCGTCTCGCCCGGCGCGACATAGAGCGAGAAGTCCTTGAGCGCCGAAACCTCGGGGCGCGTCGGGTAACGGAACGTCACCTGGTCGAACGCGATCGCGCCTTCGGCCGGAACCGGCAACGGCACCGGGTTCGCGGGCGGCGCGATGTCGGGCTCCTGCTGCAACAGCTCGGCCAGCCGGCTCGCCGCGCCCGACGCGCGCAACAGGTCGCCATAAACCTCGGTCAGCGCGCCGAACGACCCGGTGACAAGGCCCGCGGTGATGACGAAGGCGGTGATCGCGCCGCCGCTGATCCGCCCCGCCGCGACGCCCGAAACCGCGTCCCACATGATCAGCGTGATCGCCGTGAACAACAGCCCGATCACCAGTGCGGTCATCACCGCGCGCAGCCCGAACCGGCGCTGCGCCGCCTGAAAGCTGCGCCCGACCGCGCCCTCGAACCGGGCCGCCTCGCGCTTTTCCTGGCCGAACGCCTGGACGATCCGCATCGCCCCCAGCGTTTCCGACGCGATCGCGCCGATGTCGGCGATGCGGTCCTGGCTCGATCGCGACAATGCGCGCACGCGCCCGCCCAGCCACACGATCGGCAGCACCACCACCGGGATGCCGACGATCAGATAGGCCGCGATCGCCGGCGCCAGCGTGAACAGATAGATGATCCCGCCCACGCCGGTCAGCAGGTTGCGCAGCGCCATCGACACGGTCGACCCGACCACCTGCTCGACGATCGCCGTGTCCGACGTCAGCCGCGACGCGATCTCGGACGGGCGGTTCTCCTCGAACCATTTGGGCGGCAGCCGCAACAGGTTGCGGTGGACGGCGATGCGGATGTCGGCGACGGTCCGCTCGCCCAGCCACGACACGAAGAAGAACCGCACCGCGGTCGCGATCGCCAGCGCCAGCACGACGCCCAGCAGCCCTTCGAAATAGACGCTGATCTCGCTCGTGTCGGCCCCGGCGCGAAAGCCGTTGTCGACGATCTGCTTGAACGTGCGCGGGATCCACAGCGTCGCAAGCGACGATGCGGTCAGCGCGACGAGCGCGACCGCGATCTGCACCGGATAGCGGCGTGTGAAGCTCCACACGACGAGCAGGTTGCTGAGCTTGCGCTTGGGCTGCGGCGTGGTCGTGTCGGGTTCGGCCATGGCTGCGGCCTAGCGCGAATGCGACGCCGGGGAAACTGCCGAGTGCATGTGTGCGGCGAGTCGCGGCGCGTCCCGTCCGTCGATCGCGCGTCGCCGATCGGGCGGCCGCGTTGGCGGGCGTTGTCACAAGGATGGCGCGCAGGCCCTTGGGCGTGCTGGCAAAGCCGGCATCGCTGGGGTTTTCCGTTGCGGCACCCTCCGGCTGCGGTCGGCCCGGATGGGAACGCCAACAGGGTGTTAACGTTGCGTCATGAGGATGCGCGCGTGTAAAGGATCGGTTCTGCCCCCGCCGGGGGCCGGTGCCCCGGTCTATAAAGATCTATGGTCGACGCCGCCCCGCGCGGGCGCGGTGGTGGAAGGAATCACATGCTTTACAACGCCTATGAGATTCAGCGTTCGATGCTGGCGGGGGCAAGCGCGCTCGCCAATTTCGGCGCGGGGCTGCTCAACAACCCGGCCAATCCCTTCGCCTATTTCGGCGGCGGGCCGGTGCTGGCGTCGGCGCTCGAGGTGTTCGCCCATGCCGCCGCGCCGCGCGGCAAGCCGGCCTTCGGGCTCGATCAGACCGTGATCGACGGCCGCACCGTGGCGGTGCGCGAGGAGATCGTGCTGCGCAAGCCGTTCGGCCAGCTCAAGCGTTTCGTCCGCGACGGCGTCGAGGGCGGGCCGAAGCTGCTCGTCGTGGCGCCGATGTCGGGCCACTATGCCACGCTGCTGCGCGGCACCGTCGAACGCATGCTGCCGGTCGCCGATGTCTACATCACCGACTGGCGCGACGCGAAATGCGTGCCGCTCGCCGACGGGCGCTTCGACCTGGACGATTATGTCGACTATCTCGTCGACTTCCTCGCCGCGATCGGGGCCGAGGGCGATCCGCGCGCGCATGTGCTCGCCGTCTGCCAGCCGTCGGTGCCCTGCTATGCCGCGGTCGCGTTGATGAGCGCCGATGCGCACCCGAACCGGCCGCACACGCTGACGATGATGGGCGGCCCGATCGACACGCGCGAGGCGCCCACCGCGGTCAACACGCTGGCGACCGAACGCCCGCATGCCTGGTTCGAACAGAATGTCATCACCAGCGTCCCCGCGCTCTATCCGGGTGCCGGTCGCCGCGTCTATCCGGGCTTCCTCCAGCTCGCGGGCTTCATGACGATGAACCTCGGCAACCACATGATCAGCCACTGGGAGATGTTCAAGCATCTCGTCCAGGGCGATGATGAAAGCGCCGAGGCGACGATGCGCTTCTACGACGAATATCGCGCGGTGTGCGACATGACCGCCGAATTCTACCTCCAGACGATCGACACCGTGTTCCAGAACCATTCGCTGCCGCGCGGCGAGATGTTCCATCGCGGCCGCCGCGTCGATCCGTCGGCGATCACCGACGTGGCGCTGCTCGCGGTCGAGGGCGAACGCGACGACATTTCGGGGCTGGGCCAGACGCGCGCCGCACTCACGCTCGCCACGCGGCTGCCGGAAACGCACAAGCAATATCACATGGCCGCGGGCGTCGGCCATTACGGCATCTTCAACGGTTCGAAATGGCGCACGCGCATCGCGCCGGTGCTCGAACAGTGGATCGCCACGCACGGCTGACCGGCGATCCCGGACCCGGGGCGGGGGCGGCGCCTCGTCGCCGTCCCGCGCCGCGACCGGCCCGTCATGGGCAATCAGTCACCGGCGCCCAGTCACCGGCGCCGGTCATCGGCGCCCAGTCACGGCCGGCCAGTCACCGGCGCTCAGTCATAGGCCCATCGCGCCACGTCCCAGATCGCCCAGGCGGCGAGCGCCCATAGCGCCAGCACGATCACCGCGCCCGCCCAGCTCGTCGGGCGCTCGGCGGCGGTCTCGGCCTCGGCGCGATACTGGTCATACAGCGCCGCCGGCACCATCCGCCGGAACAGCCATACGCCCAGCGGCACGATCAGCGCGTCGTCGAGCAGCCCCAGCACGGGGATGAAATCGGGGATCAGGTCGATCGGCGACAGCGCATAGGCGGCGACGGCAAGTCCCAGCAGCCGTGCGGCCAGCGGCGTGCGCGGGTCGCGCACTGCCAGCCAGACGGCGTGCGCCTCGATGCGGATACGGTGTGCGAGCGATGGACCCATGGCCCGGCATCGCCCGCCGCGCCTCGCAAAGTCAATCCGCGTCCGCCCCGGCGCGCGGCCGGGGGCGGTCGTCGGAACGGGGGCGGGGCGTCAGTGCGAGCGCGTCTCGGCGGTGGTGTCGACGCGCGCGTGGCTGCCCTCCTCGTCGGCGCGGATGCGGCCGCCGAACAGCATCTTGATCGCGCCCGAAACCGACATGTCGGTCTCCCACAGCTCGGCGCTGTCGATGTCGAAGCGCAGCAGCGCCAGGTTGGGATCGTCCTTGCCGCCCGGAAACCAGGCCTCGACCTGCTTGTTCCACAGCTTGTCGATCATCGCGAAGTCGTTGTCGACCTGCGCCCGGCCCGCCAGGCAGGCGAAATAGTCGTGCCCCTTCGACACGAACTGGATCATCGCATCGCCGCCGCGGGCCATGCGATTGTCCTTGCCGATAAAGAAAAACAGCGTGTCGACCTGGTCGTCGTCGAGCTGCGCGGTCAGCGGGATGCTGTGCTTGCCGTCGTTCAGCCCCGCCATCACGAACGGGCTGTCGGCCAGCTTCTTCCACAGATGCTGCTTGAGTTCGGCGATATCGGCCATCGGTTGCTCCTCTCGTTTCGCGGTATCGCCGCAAACAACGAAGCGTGGCCGAACAATATCCGGGGCGGGTGACGCCCGCGGGTATGGCAATCGGGACATCCGGCCCGCCCGCCCCGCCGGAAAGGGGGGCGGGCCGGGCCGGTGTCGGGTGTCGGCTTACAGGACTTCGAACAGCCCCGCCGCGCCCATGCCGCCGCCGATGCACATCGTCACGACGACATATTTGGCGCCGCGACGCTTGCCTTCGATCAGCGCGTGGCCGGTCATGCGCGCGCCCGACATGCCATAGGGGTGGCCGATCGAGATCGCGCCGCCGCTCACGTTGAGCAGCTCGTTGGGGATGCCCAGCTTGTCCTGGCAGTACAGCACCTGCACCGCGAACGCCTCATTCAGCTCCCACAGGCCGATATCGTCCATCTTCAGGTTGAAGCGCTCGAGCAGCTTGGGGATGGCATAGACGGGGCCGATGCCCATCTCGTCGGGCTTGGTGCCCGCCACCGCCATGCCGACATAACGGCCGAGCGGGGTCAGCCCGCGCTTCGCCGCGACGCTTTCCTCCATCAGCACGCACGCCGCCGACCCGTCCGAAAGCTGGCTGGCGTTGCCCGCGGTGATCGTGCCGTTCGGCACCACCGGCTGCAGCGACTGCAGGCCTTCCAGCGTGGTCTCGGGCCGGTTGCCCTCGTCCTTGGTCAGCGTGACTTCCTTCTGGGAAACTTCCTTGGTTTCCTTGTTGACGACGTTCATCACCGCCGTCACCGGCACGATCTCGTCGTCGAATGCGCCCGCGGCCTGCGCGGCGGCGGTGCGCTGCTGCGACTGGAGCGCATAGGCGTCGGTGCGGTCGCGGCCGATGCCATAGCGTGCGGCGACGACCTCGGCAGTCTGCAGCATCGGCATATAGGTGTCGTTGTGCATCGCGATCAGCTCGCGGTCGGGCTCGACGCGCATCGCCGGGGTCTGGACGGTGCTGATCGATTCAAGCCCGCCGCCGATCGCGATGTCCATGTTGTCGGTGATGATCTGCTTGGCGGCGGTCGCGATCGCCATCAGGCCCGACGCGCACTGGCGGTCGATCGACATGCCGGCCACGCCGACGGGCAGCCCGGCGCGCAGCAGCGCCAGCCGTGCGATGTTGGGCGCCTGCGTGCCCTGCTGGAGCGCCGATCCGAACACGACGTCGTCGATCTCGGCGGGGTCGAGCCCGGCGCGCTCGACCGCCGCCTTGATCGCGTGCGCGCCCAGCGTCGGCCCCGGCACCGCGTTGAACGCGCCGCGATAGGCGCGGCCGATCGGGGTGCGGGCGGTGGAAACGATGACTGCGGATCGCATGTTGGTTCCTCTTCCTTGCTTGGCCGCGGCACCGCCGCGCGCCGACATTCCTCAGACGTAGATCAGCGAAATCCACTCGGCGATCACGGCGGGCTTCGCCTCGCCCTCGATCTCGAGCACATATTCCTGCACCTGTTCCCACACGCCGGGCTGGCGCTCGGTGAACGACAACAGGCGAAAGCGGCCGCGCACGCGGCTGCCCGAACGCACCGGCGTGACGAAACGGACGCGGTTGCCGCCATAATTGACGCCCATCCGCGCGCCCGCGATCGGCGGCTTCCCGCTGCGTGCGCCCAGCATCGGCATCAGCGACAGCGACAGGAAACCGTGCGCGATCGTCCCGCCGAACGGTGTCGCCGCGGCGCGCTCGGGGTCGACATGGATGAACTGGTGGTCGCCGGTCGCCTCGGCAAAGCGGTCGATCATCGTCTGGGTCACTTCCACCCAGTCGGATACGCGCTCCGAACCGACCTGATCGGCCCATTGCTGCACGCTGATCGCTTCCACGCCGGCCCTCATCCCCACGGCCCGTTCCGGGCATTTGCCCCTGTGTAGGGGCGGGCGGGGGTGCGCCGCAAGCCCCCCGAGAGACCGTGGATTGGAAGATGTTGCGCGACGTAGCGTCCGCGCCCGAAAAAATGTGCGTTTCGCGCGCTCCGCCGCGAACCCGATGTTCGAAACGGGCCGTGCGCCGGGGGCGGGGGCGCCGCCGCCGCATCCGCCCCCGGCTCGAATCAGCGCCCTGTCACCGTTCGCCCGGCTCGCGGTCGACGCGCATCACCGGCTGCACCTCGGGATAGGGCAGCACCAGCTTGCCGTCGGGCGCGGCGGTATAGCTCGTCTGGGTGGGATAGGCGAAGCTGATGCCCGCCTCGGCAAAGCGGCGCAGGATCGCCGTCGCGATGCGGTCGCGCGTCGGATGCGCGACGCTCCAGTCGCTGCCCGGCACTTCGACGATCAGCTCGTAATCGAGCGTGCTCGCGCCGAACGCGCTGAACCCCGCGCGCGGCGCCGTCGCGCCGTTCGCCTCGACGATCTCGCGCAGCATCGCCGGGATCCGGTCGAGCGTGTCGGGCGGCGTCTCATAGGCGACGCCCAGCATGAAGCTGAACCGGATGTGCGTCCGGTCGGTGATGTTCTGGAGTTCCTTGTCGAGCAGCTGGCGGTTCGAGATCACGCGCAGCTCGCCGTTGAACGATCGCACGCGCGTCGATTTCAGCCCGATCGCCTCGACCGTGCCCGTCGTCTGGTCATAGGCGATGTTCTGCCCCACGCGGAACGGCCGGTCGAAGATGATCGCCAGCGCCGCCAGCAGGTCGCCGAAAATGCCCTGCGCGGCCAGACCGATCGCGATGCCGCCGACGCCCAGACCGGCGACCAGCCCGGTCACGTTGACGCCCAGGTTGCTCAGCACCACGACCACCGCGATCGAGAACAGCGCGATGCTGATCAGCAGGCGGACGATCCCCAGCGCGCTCGCCAGCCCCTCATAGGCGGCCGATTGCGAGCTGGCGCGGTTCTCGATCAGCCCGAAAATGACCTCGCGGATCCAGATCGCGACCTGGAACACCGCCGCGATCGTGAACAGGAACCGGATCGTCGTCGCCACCACCAGCGGCGGCCCGGCATAGCCCGACACCAGTTGCAGCGCGACCATGACGATGAAGAAATTGCCCGTCCGCGCCGCCGTCCGGCCCAGGATCGTGTACCAGCTCGCGATGCCGTCGCCGCGCCGGCACAGCTTCAGCGCCCAGGCGCGCAGCGCATGCAGCGCGACGATGATCGCCGCGGCGACTCCGGCGGCGATCAGGATGTTCAGCCAGTTGGTGCCGATCCACGTCATGGCGTCCTCGGCCAGCGTCGTCGTCTGGGCCTTCAGCACCTGGGGCGGGGGCAGGATGGGGGTGGCGGTATTGTTGCTCATGCGTCTCGCATTCAGGCTGCCTGCATCATCGCGGAGCCGTCGCCTTCGGCCAGAAAGGCGATCAGCCCGCGCTCGTAACGGTTGAGGTAGCGGGTCGTGCGCGGCAGGCGCAACCGTTCGCGGAACGCCGCCTGCGCGGCCGGGTCGCGCGCCAGTTCGATCAGCCGCGGGTGGACATAGGATTTGCGCGCGATCGCGGGCGTGTTGCCCAGCGCGTCGGTCACCGGCGCCAGCACCGCCTTCAGCCCCACCGGCGCCGCGGCGCACGCGATCGTCTCGAACGCGATCACGCTCGCGCCCCAGGTGCGGAAATGCTTGGCGGTGAAATCGTCGCCCATCGCCGCGCGGATATAGGCGTTGACGTCGGTCGAGCTCACCGGGTGCGCGACGCCCTCGGCATCGAGCCACTGGAACAGGTGCTGCCCGGGCAGGTCTTGGCACCGTCGCACGAACCGGCTCAGCGTCGCGTCGGTGATCGTCATCATGCGCGTCTTGCCCGACTTGGCGCGAAAGGCGAGCCGCAGCTTCTGCCCCTTCACCTCGGCATGGCGCGTGCGCAGCGTCGTCGCGCCGAAACTGCGATTGGCCTGCGCATAGGCCTCGTTGCCGACGCGGATGCGCCCCAGGTCGAGCAGCCGCACCACCGCCGCCACCGCGCGTTCGCGCGTCAGCCCGCGCCGCGCCAGATCGGCCTCGACCTGCCGCCGCAAGCCGGGCAGCGCCGCGCCGAACGCGCCGCAACGGTCATATTTGGCCGCTTCCTGCGCCGCGCGGAAATCGGGGTGGTAACGATATTGCTTGCGCCCCTTCTCGTCGAAACCCGTCGCCTGGATATGGCCGTTGGGATCGGGACAGAACCAGGCGTCGTGATAGGCGGGGGGCAGGCCGATGCGGTTCAGCCGCTCGATCGCGTCGCGGTCGGTGATCCGCCGCCCCTCGGCATCCCAATAGCCCCAGCCGTGCCGCACGCGCCGGCGCGTGATGCCGGGTTCATGGTCGTCGGCATAGACGAGCTGCGGGCAATCGGGATGGGCCGCGGCGGCGGCGGGCACGGGGGCGGACATGGGGCTCCTTCGTCGTGGCGTGGGGAATGCGCGGGCCGTCGCTTCGTTCCGGAACCCGCGCCCGCGCCGGCCCTTGATGCCCCGCATTTCCCGGTTTCACAGGAGACGATGATGGCCGAGCTTCAATCCGTTCGCGTGCTGATGCTGGCGACCGACGGCTTCGAACAGTCCGAACTGTTCGAACCCCGCCGCGCGCTGCTCGACGCGGGCGCCCAGGTGACGCTCGCGTCGCTGGGCACCGATCCGATCACCGGCGAGCGCCAGGGCGAAAAGGGCGACAGCATCACCCCGGATACCACCGTCGACACCGTCGACACCGCCGATTTCGACGCGCTCGTGCTTCCCGGCGGCGTCGCCAATCCCGACAAGCTGCGCATGAACGACCGCGCGGTCGAAATCGTCGCCGAGTTCATGGAGGACGACAAGCTCGTCGCCGCGATCTGTCACGCGCCCTGGCTGCTGGTCGAGGCCGATGTCGTCGACGGCCGCCGCGTCACCGGCTGGCCGTCGGTCCGCACCGATCTCGCCAATGCCGGCGCCAGCGTCGTCGACGAACCCGTCGTGGTCGACGGCAACCTCATCACCAGCCGCAAGCCCGACGACATTCCCGATTTCAACCGCGCGGTGATCGACGCACTCGTCCCCGCCACGGCCTGACCGCCACGGCCTGACCGGCGCGGCCGCCGGGGCGGGGGCGGCGGCCCGCGTCCCGGCTATCGCCGCCCGTGCCTTCCGCGCGCGTTGATCCACGCCTGGGCGGGCCGCTCGACCAGCCGATAGAGCAGGAACGAACTCGCCAGCACCAGCGCCAGATACAGCGCCAGCTTCGCCGGGCCGACCTGGTGGCTGGCGTCGACCAGCACCAGCTTGAACGCGAACCACAACAGGTAATGCGCCAGATAGGTGGCATAGCTCGCCTCGCCCAGCGCGTGCGGCACCCGGCTTCCCAGCGCGTTGCCCGGCCGTTCGGCGTCGATCGCCAGCGCGAGCAGCAGCGCGGCGAACGCGGCGGGCACCGCCAGCGTCTCGCGCACCGCGCCGCCGATCCACGCGCCGGCCAGCGCCAGCGCGAGCGCCGCTGCCGCGATTGCGGTGCCGCGCCGTCCGCGCCGCTCGGTCCAGATCGTCGCGACCACGCCGCCCGCCGCGAACTCGATCAGGCATCGTACCAGCCCCAGCCGCGGAATGTCGTCGCCCAGCGTCGCCGCCCCCGCGCGGGTCAGGATCGCGTCGAGCGCGGCGAACATCGCCGCCAGCACCGCCAGCCGCGCCGCGATCGGCAGGCGTCGCCAGTCGACCGCCATCGCGATCGCCGGGAACAGCAGATAGGCCGCGCACTCGCACGAGATCGACCAGGCCGGGTCGTTCCACGCCAGCGCGCGCGTGAAGCCCCAGTTCTGCACCAGCAGGATGTGCAGCGGCAGCTCGGCCAGCGGGAATTGCGGCGTCGCGCGTCCGGTCGCGCGCAGCATCAGCGCCAGCGCCAGCGCGCCCGCCAGGATGAACAGGTGCAGCGGCCAGATCCGCGCGATCCGGCGGCGCAGGAAGTCCGGCACCGCCGCGATCCCGCCCGCGCGCAGCCACGGCGCATAGTTGAGCCACAGCACGAAGCCCGAAAGCAGGAAAAAGAAATCGACCGCCAGATACCCCTTGGCCAGCACTGCGCCCGCCCAGCCGGGCAG
>JAFABD010000047.1 GCA_023426225.1 Pseudomonadota bacterium
GTGCCCGGCGGCGGCACCGGTTACGCCGCCGCGCGCATTACTCCGCCGCGCGCGCGCTGTCGTCGCCGGCAGCGTCGCCGTCACCGTCCACGGCGCCCTCGCCCGCTCCCGGCGCCGGCAGTTCGGCGGTCGGCGAGCGCGCCACGACGTCGACGCTCTCGATCGCCTCCAGCGATGCGTTGCCGGTGTCGATGTTGAGCGCCTGGAAACGCCGCGCCGAAACCATCACGCGCCCTTCGAAGCTCGCGACGAACTTGTTGTAATTCTCCACCGCGCTGTTCAGCCCGCCGCCGACGCGCTTCAGGTGGCTCGCCGCCGTCGCCAGCCGCTCGTACATTTCCTTGCCCAGCTTGCCGACCTCGCGCGCATCCTCGGTCAGCTTCTGCTGGCGCCACATCGCCGCCACGGTCCGCGCGAGCGGCAGGAAGGCCGACGGGCCGGCGATGATCACACGGTTGCGCGCCGCGCGTTCCCACAGCTCCATGTCGATCTCGAGCGCGCTCGACAGGAAATTGTCGCCGGGAATGTACATGATGACGAAATCGGGCGCCTTTTCGAACTGCGCCCAATAGGCCTTGCGCGACAGCGCCTCGGCATGGTTGCGCACCGCTCGCGCGTGCGCAACCAGCGCGGTCTGGCGATCCTCGGCGTTGGTCGCCTCGGCCGCCTGGAGATAGGCGTCGAGCACGCATTTGACGTCGACGATCAGCTGCTGGTCGCCCGGCAGCCGGATGATGAAGTCGGGGCGCAGCGCGCCGTCCTCGGTCGCCACCGAAACCTCGGCGGCAAAGTCGACATGCCCCGAAAGCCCGGCGAGCTCGATCAGGTTGCGGAACTGCTGCTCGCCCCAGCGGCCGCGCGTCTTGGGCGCGGCGCGCAGCGCGTTGACCAGCTTCGCGGTCTCGGTCCGCGTCTCGCCCAGCCCCGCCTTGACGTCGGCGATCGCCTCTTTGAGCGCGCCATAGCTGTCGGCGCGGTCGCGCTCGACGCGCTGCAGGCCCTCCTCATAGCGCTTGAGCGTCGATTCGACGGGCTGGAGCAGTGCCTTCAGCTTGGCCTCGTTCTTCTCGCCCGCCTGGTTGAACCGCGCCTCGGCCCGTTCGAGGAAGGTTTTCTGCGTCTCGCCCAGCATCGTCTGCGCCAGCTCGCGGAAATGTCCCGCCATCACCTCGCGTGCATTCTTGAACTCGGTCAGCCGGTCCTCGAACGCGTCGGCCTTGGCGCGCAGTTCGGTGAGCTGGAGCCGCGCCACGTCGCGCTCGTCGCGCAGCACCGCGATCTGCTCGCGCAGCCCCGGCACCTCGCTCGCACGCTCCTCGGCCAGCACCAGGTCGCCGATCGCCGCCTTGAACTCGGCCTCGCGCCGGTCGCGCTCGTCGCGCAGCTCGGCCGTCCGCCGCGACGCGAGCACCCAGCCGAGCGCCAGCCCGACGAGCAGGGCAACCACCACCGAAACGATAACAACCAGTTCCAAAACGCGAACTCCCAAGAACGAAGGGCGAACCTATCCGGCCGCCCCATTGCGCACAAGGCGCAACCGCCGCGCGCGCCGCCCGTCCGGGCGGATGTCCACAGCAAAATCGCGGGCGCCTCCGCGCCGGCAGCGCCCGCCGCGCCCGCCGCCCCCTGTCCCGCCGATCGGGGTTGCAGCGCGCGCCCGCGCCGATATGGGATCGGGGCACCATGCTGTCCGACATCGAAATCGCCCGCGCCGCGACGCTCCGCCCGATCCAGGCCATCGCCGATCAGCTCGACATCCCCGAAAGCGCGGTCGAGCCCTATGGCCGCCACAAGGCCAAGGTCGATCATCGCTGGCTCGGCGGCCATGCCCCCACGCGCGGGCGGCTGATCCTCGTCACCGCGATCAACCCCACTCCGGCGGGCGAGGGCAAGACGACCACCTCGGTCGGCCTCGCCGACGCGCTGCGCCGCACCGGCCGCCGCACCGTACTATGCCTGCGCGAGCCCTCGCTCGGCCCGTGTTTCGGCGTCAAGGGCGGCGCGGCGGGCGGCGGCTATGCCCAGCTCGTGCCGATGGAGGACATCAACCTCCACTTCACCGGCGATTTCCACGCGATCACCAGCGCGCACAACCTGCTCGCCGCGATGATCGACAACCACATCCACTGGGGCAACGCGCTCGACATCGACGTCCGCCGCATCCGCTGGCGCCGCGTGCTCGACATGAACGACCGCGCGCTGCGCGGCATCGTCCAGTCGCTCGGCGGCCCGGCCAACGGCTATCCGCGCGAATCGGGCTTCGACATCACCGTCGCGTCCGAAGTCATGGCGATCCTCTGCCTCGCGCGCGATCTCGACGATCTCGAACAGCGGCTCGGCCGCATCGTCGTCGCGCGCACGCGCGGCGGCGGCTTCGTCACCGCGCGCGACCTCAAGGCCGACGGCGCGATGGCGGTGCTGCTCAAGGACGCGATCAACCCCAATCTGGTCCAGACGCTCGAAGGCACGCCCGCCTTCGTCCATGGCGGCCCCTTCGCCAACATCGCGCATGGCTGCAACTCGGTGATCGCGACGCGCGCGGGCCTCGCGCTCGGCGACTATGTCGTGACCGAGGCGGGGTTCGGCGCCGATCTCGGCGCGGAAAAGTTCTTCGACATCAAATGCCGCCAGGCGGGCCTCGCCCCGTCGGCGGCGGTCGTCGTCGCCACCGTCCGCGCGCTCAAGATGAACGGCGGCGTCGCGCGCGCCGATCTGGCCGCGCCCGATGTCGCTGCGGTCACGCGCGGCGGCGTCAACCTGGCGCGCCATCTCGAAAACATCGCGGCGTTCGGCGTTCCCGCGGTCGTCGCGATCAACCGCTTCCCGACCGACAGCGACGCCGAGCTCGACGCGGTGCGCGCGATCGCCGCCGAACGCGGCGTCACCGCGATCGTGTGCACGCACTGGGCCGATGGCGGCGCGGGGGCGCTCGCGCTCGCCGACCATGTCGCAGCACTCGCCGACGCCCCGTCGCGCTTCGCCCCGCTCTATGCCGACGACCTGCCGCTTCTCGCCAAGATCGAGGCGGTGGCGACGCGCATCTACCGCGCCGCCGCGGTCCGCGCCGAACCCGGCGTGGTGGCCCAGCTCGAACGCTGGGAGGCGGCGGGCTTCGGCGACCTCCCGGTGTGCATGGCCAAGACGCAATACAGCTTCTCGACCGACCCCGTCGCGCTCGGCGCACCGCAAGGGCACGTCGTGCCCGTGCGCGAAGTCCGGCTGGCGGCGGGCGCGGGCTTCGTCGTGGCGATCTGCGGCGATATCATGACGATGCCCGGCCTCCCCCGCACCCCCGCCGCCGAGGCGATCCACATCGACGCACAAGGCCACATCCAGGGCCTCTTCTGACCCCACCCCCGATCCCCGCGCCGCCAGGCGCGGAAAACACCGCGCCGCTCAGCCGTTCCCGGCCGCCCCCGCGCGAATCCGGTCGGCCTGCGGCAGCCGGTCGAGCCCGAACCGCTTCCACCAGCCATGCGACACGATCGCGCGGCACAGCGCGCTCCAGAACGCCGCCTCGCCCGGCACGGGGCGGTGCTCGCCGTCCTTCGGCCATGTGCGGTCCAGCAGCGCCCGCGCCGCATCGGCATGGCCGGAGAGCATCAGTTCGCCGAGCGCCTGCACCGCCAGCGGCGTGCCCGTCCGCGCCTCGGGCGGAAACAGGCGCCCGTCGGCATAGGCGTCGCTCCACCATCGTTCGAACGTCTCGGCGACGGCCTGTTCGCGGAACGCCCGATCCGCCTGCCCCGGCTGCTGCGCCGTCAGCACCGCGCGGTCGACCGCGAAGTCGCCGCCGGTCCACCGCACCGGCAACGGGATCATCGTCGCGTCGGCGTGCGCGGCGCCGTTGAAAAACTCGATGTCGAAGAAGATCCGGATCGCGGGCGCCGTGCACGTCGCGGACGGTCGCGGCGTCGATCCGCTCGCCGTGCAATGTACGGACCGTCAGTCGCGGGCCAAAGCGCACCGCGATCAGCGCGCCGTCCCCGCCCGACCCGCCGTTGTCGCCCATCACCAGCACATCGGGCGCATGCCGTCCCGCATGGCCGTGCCACAGCATCTTCACCGACATGAAGCCGCCGCCCAACCGCACGACGCGGCCGCCGTCATGCGCCTCCACCGCGCGACACCATTCGTCCGTGTCCCCGCCCGGCGGGCAGGGCACGACCACGATCGACGCCGCCCCCGCTGCCAGATCACCCCCAATGGCTGCGGTCCCGCCCAGGCCGGCGTCGCATGTCCCAGCCACCCCAGCACCAACGCGCCCATCAACGCCAACCGCATCGACCATCCCCTCGAATCGCCGCCGCCAGCTTAGCGTTGAAAAAACGCCCGAATCATGGCTCGCCCCCCAATCCTCCCCGGCCCCGCCGGGGAGGGGGACGGCCAACGGCCGGTGGTGGCGGGAGCGCGCCGTCAGGCGCGGAAAACCTCGTCCCATGCCAACCCGCCCCCGCCGGACAGTGGAACCGTCGACGACCGGCCGGCGGTGAAGGCGCACGCCGTCGACGAAAAAGCGGCGCTGGAGCCCTCGCCCCGACGCCGCCCGTCAAAACCGTGTCGAACCCCGCATCAAAACCATGGTCGCCGCCCCGGGGTCCGCCGGGCGGCGTCGCTGCCGGGCTCAGGCCGCCTTGCGCGCCTTGGCGAGCTTCTTCAGGATCATGTCGCGCTTCAGCCGCGACAGATGGTCGAGGAACACGATGCCCTCCAGATGGTCCATCTCGTGCTGGATGCACGTCGCCAGCAGCCCCTCGAACAGTTCCTCGTGGCGCTCGCCCTGCTCGTCCATCCAGCGCACGCGGCACCGCGCCGGGCGCTCGACATCGGCGAACTGGTCAGGAACCGACAGGCAGCCCTCGGTATAGACCGAATGCTCGTCCGACGGGTCGAGGATCTCGGGATTGATGAACACGCGCGGCTGGCGGATCGGCTTGCCGTCCTCGTCTTCCTCTTCCTGCAGGTCCATCACGACGATGCGTTTCGCCACGCCCACCTGGATCGCGGCCAGCCCGATGCCGGGGGCGTCGTACATCGTGTCGAACATGTCGGCGATCAGCGTGCGTACGGCGTCGTCCACCGTTTCGACGGGGGCGGAAACGGCGCGCAGCCGCGGGTCGGGAACCTCTACGATCGGAAGAATTGCCATGCCCGCGAATCTAGGGTGCGGGCCGTCGGGGGTCAATGCGGGGCCGCGCCGGATCGGCGCCGTCCGGCCCGGCGCCGCGCGTTCACGCCACCGGCCGCCGCGCGCGCAGCGCCTGGGCCAGCGTCCCCTCGTCGAGATAGTCGAGCTCGCCCCCCACCGGCAGCCCGTGCGCCAGTTGGGTGATCCGCACCGGATGGCGTTCCAGCCGCTCGGCCAGGTAATGCGCGGTCGTCTGCCCCTCCAGCGTCGCGTTCATCGCCAGCACCACCTCGTCGACGCCGCCGTCGGCGACGCGCGCGATCAGCGAATCGATGCGCAGATCCTCGGGCCGCACGCCCTCCAGCGCCGAAAGCCGCCCGCCCAGCACATGAAAGCGCCCCGGAAACAGCCGCGCGCGATCGAGCGCCCACAGGTCGGCGACCTCCTCGACGACGCACAGCAACCGGGGATCGCGCCGCGGATCGGCACAGATCGAACACGGGTCCGACGTGTCGACATTGCCGCAGCGCGAACAGGTCGCCAGCCGCGCGCTCACCGCCTCCAGCGCGGTCAGCAGCGGTTCGAGCGCGGTCTCGCGCTTCTTGAGCAGGTGCAGCACCGCACGGCGCGCCGAACGCGGGCCAAGGCCGGGCAAGCGGGAGAGCGCCTGGGTCAGCGCTTCGATTTCGGGCGATGCCATGCCGCACGACATAGGGGCTTGCGCCCGGCCCTGCCAAGCGGTTGAGGGGAAGGATGCGGATCATCTTCATGGGCACCCCCGATTTCGCCGTCCCCGTGCTCGACGCGCTCGTCGATGCGGGACATTCGGTCGTCGCCGCCTACAGCCAGCCGCCGCGCCGCGCCGGGCGGGGCAAGGCGCTCACCCCCTCGCCCGTCCAGGCGCGGGCGACGGCGCGCGGCATCGACATGCGCACGCCGCTGACGCTGCGCGACGCCGATGCCCAGGCGGCCTTCGCCGCGCTCGACGCCGATGTCGCGGTGGTCGCGGCCTATGGCCTCATCCTCCCGCGGGCGGTGCTCGACGCGCCGCGGCTCGGCTGCCTCAACGTCCATGCCTCGCTGCTCCCGCGCTGGCGCGGCGCCGCGCCGATCCAGCGCGCGATCCTCGCGGGCGATGCCGAAACCGGCGTCGGGATCATGCAGATGGAGGCCGGGCTCGATACCGGCCCCGTCCGGCTCGAAGCGCGCACGCCGATCGACGGCAAGACCGCGGGCGAGCTCACGGCCGAACTGAGCGCGCTCGGCGCCGCGCTGATGCTGCGCGTGCTCGCCGATCCCGACGGCCATCCCCCCGTCGCCCAGCCCGAGGCGGGCATCACCTATGCGCCCAAGATCGACAAGGCCGAGGCGCGGCTCGACTTCACCGCCGATGCCGCCGCGGTCGAGCGTCAGGTGCGCGCGTTCAACCCCGCGCCCGGCGCCTTTTTCGAGCTGGCGGGCGAACGCATCCGCGTCCATCGCGCCCAGGTCGTCGCCGATGCGGCGACCGGCGG
>JAFABD010000054.1 GCA_023426225.1 Pseudomonadota bacterium
GGCAAAGACCATGAAAGCCGCCGTCGTCCGCGAATTCGGCCAGCCGCTCACCATCGACGAAGTTCCCATTCCCGAAGTCGGCCCCGGCCAGATCCAGGTCGCGATCCAGGCATCGGGCGTGTGCCACACCGACCTCCACGCCGCCGAGGGCGACTGGCCGGTCAAGCCCAAGCCGCCGTTCATCCCGGGGCACGAAGGTGTCGGCTTCGTCTCCGCCGTCGGTGCGGGCGTGCGCCATGTGAAGGAAGGCGACCGCGTCGGCGTGCCGTGGCTCTACACCGCCTGCGGGCACTGCGTGCATTGCCTGGGCGGGTGGGAGACGCTGTGCGAGAGCCAGCTCAACACCGGCTATTCGGTCAATGGCGGCTTTGCGGACTATGTGATCGCCGATCCGAACTATATCGGCCACCTGCCCGACAGCGTCGGCTTCATCGACATCGCGCCCGTGCTGTGCGCCGGGGTGACGGTGTACAAGGGGCTGAAGATGACCGACACCAAGCCCGGCGACTATGTCGCGATCTCCGGCATCGGCGGGCTGGGCCACATGGCGGTGCAATATGCCCGCGCGATGGGCCTCAACGTCGCGGCGATCGACATCGACGACGCCAAGCTCGACCTCGCGCGCCGGCTGGGCGCGACGATCACGGTCAACGCGCGCAACGAGGATCCCGCGACGGTCATCAAGCGCGAGACCGGCGGCGGCGTGAACGGCGTGCTGGTGACGGCGGTGAGCGAGCGCGCGTTCGAGCAGGCGGTCGGCATGGTCGCCCGCGGCGGCACGATCACGCTCAACGGCCTGCCGCCGGGCGATTTCCCGCTCAACATCTTCGGCATGGTGCTCAACGGCATCACCGTGCGCGGGTCGATCGTCGGCACGCGGCTCGACCTGCAGGAGTCGCTCGACTTCGCCGCCGACGGCAAGGTCAAGGCAACGGTCGAGACGGCGCGACTGGACGACATCAACACGGTGTTCGACCGGATGCACAAGGGGCAGATCGAGGGCCGCGTCGTCCTCGACATGCGCCACTGAGCCGGGGCGGGGAGCGGCCATGACGACGGGTGCGGGCACGGAAGGGGTGGCGCGCGTGGTCGCCACGCCGGCCGCGCTCGCGCTCATCGCCGAATTGCAGGCCGAATATGGGCCGATCCTGTTCCACCAGTCGGGCGGCTGCTGCGACGGATCGTCACCGATGTGTTATCCGGCCGGCGAATTCCGCACCGGCGCGAACGACGTGCTGCTGGGCGCGGTGGGCGGCGCGCCGGTGTTCATCGGCCGCGCGCAGGGCGAAGCCTGGGCGCATACGCAACTGATCCTGGACGTCGTGCCCGGACGCGGCGGGATGTTCAGCCTGGATAATGGCCGCGAAGTGCGTTTCCTGACGCGCGGCCGTGTGTTTTCCGAGGCAGAGCGGCGCTGGCTGGCGCCGCTCTGATCCCCGGAAGCGGGAGCTGCGCGACCTCCATTCCCCGGTACTGCGCAGTTCCCGCACCCTTTTTCCGTCCCGGTTATTCGCCGGCGCCGCCCTTGCCGCGACCGCCCTTGCGCGTGCGCGTCGGCGCACGACCGAGGCCGAGCTTGACCGCGGTTTCGCGGCGGAACGCGGCATAGTTGGGCGCGACCATCGGATAGTCGGCGGGCAGCTTGTAGCGCTGACGATATTCCTCCGGCGTCAGCCCGTGCGTGGCGAGGTGACGCTTGAGCATCTTGTACGGCTTGCCGTCGATCATGCTGATGATGACGTCGGGCGACGCCAGGCTCTTGCGCACCGAAACGGGGCGTTCGAACACCGTCTCGGCCGGTTCTTCGGCAGCGGCGGCGGGCGTCTCGGTCGCCTGAAGCGACTCATAGGTGGAACGGATCAACTGCGGCAATTGCTCGACACCGACGCGATTGTTCGACACGAACGCCGAAACGATATCGGCGGTGAGTTCGATCAGGTTCGTTTCGTTGGGTTGCGACATCCTTTTCCTCCATGACCCGAGACGTGTGGTTTCAATATTGCAGTATATAGACGAACAACGCGTTGAATAGCCGGATTCGCGTTTTGATTGCTGAACAGCGTTCGCGCGCTATGCTTCTGTCTTGCTTCGATTAATATTGCTGCCCCAGCCCGTACTTGTCCCTAGCGGAAACAGTCGGAGGATATTCTGGGGCGGATTTCGCGACGGGCGGACACCTTAAGGACAAGTGCGGAAGTCCACGGAAAGTCGAGCCCAACCATAACGACGCTAACAGACTGGAAAAGCCGATCCGGAGGATGCGTCGTTGTTGCAGGGTTCCAAACTGGCGGTCGGCCTGAGGGCCTGGGTGATCGTTCCGATCGGGACGGCCATGCTGGTGATCTTTGCGATGATCGGCGTCGGTCTTTACTGGGCGGCCGCGCAGAGCGACGATATCTCGACCGCGCGCCAGTTCCGGGTGACCGAACAGGCAATCACGCTGAGCGGTGACGAACTGGCGCGGCAGCAGGAAACGGTCGCGATCTGGGACGAACTGATCGAGCGCATCCGCACCGCGGCGCAGAACCGCAAATGGCTCGACGACAATGCGGGCGTTTGGCTGCACAACCTGTTCGGCCATGACGAGATGTTCGTGCTCGATGCAAGGGACCGGCCGCTCTATGCGATGATGGCAGGTGCAGGCGTGGCGCCCGAGCGGTTCGAGACGCGCCGTGCAGCGCTCGCGCCGCTGATCGCGCAGCTGCGCACCGAACGGCCCGCGCCTCCCGTCATTCCCGGACGGCCGCCGCGGGCGGTCCGCACGGGCGACCTGATCCGCATCGACGGACGGCTGGCAGTGGTGAGCGCGATGCGGATCGCCCCGCTGACCCCCGCCGAGCGGCTGTTGCCGGGCGAGGCACCGGTGATGCTGTGCCTGCGCTATCTGGGGCCGGCGTTTCTGGCCGAACTGACCGAGCGCGACCTGATCGAAGCGCCGCGCATCTCGCCTGTCGGCGCAACGGCGGCGGGCGAGGCGCAGGTGCCGCTGCACAATCGTCGGGGCGAGACGGTGGGTTATTTCGTGTGGCGCCCCGAATTGCCGGGAACGGCGGTGCTCGCCTCGCTGGTGCCGCTGGCCGTTGTGGGCGGGGCGTTCATCGCCGCGTTGCTGGCCGTGGTGTGCGGCTGGCTGCTGCGGACGACGCGGCGGCTGCACGGGACCATGGTGCAGTTGCACGCGAGCGAGACCGAGGCGCAGCACATCGCGTATCACGACATGCTGACCGGGCTGGCCAACCGCGCGTGTTTCGAGGACCGGATGGATCATGCACTGGCGCAGATGCGGCGCGGGCGCGGGGGCTTCACGATGATGCTGCTCGACCTCGACCGTTTCAAGCATGTCAACGACACCTTCGGCCATCAGGCCGGTGACGCGCTGATCCAGCAATTCGGCTCTAGGCTTTCGGCGATGCTGCGCAGCGAGGATCTGCTGGCGCGGCTGGGCGGCGACGAGTTCGCGATCCTGGCGGCGGGCGATGCCGATCGCGGGGCGATCGACGATCTGTGCCGGCGGATCCTGGACGCGGTGCATGCGCCGTTCGACGTGCTGGGCAACCAGGCGTTCGTGGGCGTGAGCATCGGGGTGGTGCAGGCGCCGCAGGGCGGTTCGGACCGCGTCGAACTGATGCGCCGCGCCGATATCGCGCTTTATCGCGCAAAGGCCGAGGGACGCGACTGTTTCCGCCATTTCAGCGCGGCGATGGATGCCAAGGTACGGATGCGCAGCACGATCGAGGAGGACCTGCGCGGTGCGCTGGCGAGCGGCGAGGGGCTCGACCTGCATTTCCAGCCGCTGGTCGACGATGCGGGCAGGATCGTCGGGGCAGAGGCGCTGCTGCGTTGGGAGCACCCGCTGCATGGCAGCGTCTCGCCGCAACAGGCGGTGCCGATCGCGGAGGAGACCGGGCTGATCCTGCCGCTGGGGGAATGGGTGATGCATCGCGCCTGCGCCGCAGCGCGTCGCTGGCCTGAACTGTTCATCGCGGTCAACCTGTCGCCGGTTCAGTTCCGCGCGGCGGGCTTTGCCGAGCGCATGCTGGCGATCGTGCGCGAGGCGGGGGTGTCGCCGCAGCAGATCGAGCTGGAAGTCACCGAGACGGTGCTGATCGACGACGACGACAAGGTGCGCGATGCGCTGATGCTGCTGCGCCGTGCGGGTATGCGGATCGCGCTCGACGATTTCGGCACGGGCTATTCGTCGCTCAGCTATCTGCAGCGGTTCAAGGTCGACAAGATCAAGATCGACCGCAGCTTCGTCCAGCATCTGGGGGAGGGTGAAGAGGCGGGGGCAGTGGTGTCGGCGGTGGTCACGCTGGGGCATGCCATGGGGCTGACCGTTACCGCCGAGGGCGTCGAGACGGGCGACCAGCGCCGCTTCCTGGAGCGCGCGGGATGCAACCAGATGCAGGGCTATTTCTTCTCGCGCGCGCTGGCCGAAAAGGATTTCGAGCGACTGGTGGCGAAGCCCGCGCGGCGGCACGGCGCCGCCGCCTGAGCCGCCTGAGCGCTGCGGCGGCGCAGTCGGTGCTGATAGGCAGACGCTGACAGTGCTCCGAAACAGAACGAGCGGGGATTGCTCCCCGCCCGTTCGTTCTTTCGCCGATGCAGCCGCTGCAGCGTCAGAAGCTGGTCCAGTCGTCGTTGCCGGCGGCGCCGTTCATCGCCAGCGGCTTGACCGGCGAGACATAGGGCTTGCTGCCATTGGCTGCCGCACGCGCCGGTGCGGCGGCGCGGGGGGCGGGCGACGGACGCGCGGCGGCAGCCGGCGCCGCTTCGCCGATGCGGAAGCGCGATGCCTGTTCGGCAAGCTGCGCTACCTCGTTCGACAGGTTGCGTGCGGCGGCGGAGGTTTCCTCGACCATCGCGGCATTCTGCTGCGTCGACTGGTCCATCGTGCCGATCGCGACGCTGACCTGCGAGATCGCCGAGGACTGGGCCTGGTTGTCGCGGGCGATATTGTCGAGCAGGCTGTGGACCTCGCCGACATCCCCCGAAATCTCCGCGAGCGCCTCGTCGACCTTCTTCACCATTTCCACCGCCGAAACGATGTCCGACTGGGTCGCGGTGAGCTGTTCGCGCGCGCGGCTCGCTTCCTCTTCCGAGCGCATCGCGAGGGCCGAAACCAGGTCGGCGACGACGGCGAAGCCGCGGCCAGCCTCACCCGCGCGACCGGCCTCGACGGCGGCGTTCATCGCGAGCACGCGCGTCTGGAACGCGATCTTGTCGAGACCCTCGATCACGCTGTCGATGCCCTTGGCGCTTTCGGCGACGCGGGTCATCGCGCCCACCGCCTCGTCGGCGGTGCTGCGGCCGTTGGCGACGGTGTTGATCGCATCGTCGGCACGGCCGACGGTCTGTTTGGCCGCGTCGGCGGTCGCCTTGAGACGCCCGTCCATCTGCGTGACGGCGGCCGAGGTTTCCTCGAGGCTTGCGGCGTTGGATTCGGTGCGGCGGGCAAGGTCTTCCGACGCCTGCGCGATCTCGGCCGAGCCGGTGCGGATCGAGGTGGTGCTTTCCATCACCGACCCGATCAGGTCGCGCAGCGCGGCGAGCGCGCTGTTGAAGTTGGCCTTGATCTCCTCATAGGCCGGCGGGAAGCTGGCGCGGATGTCGGCGGTGAGATCGCCCGCGGTCATCGCGGCCAGGCTGTCGCGCAGCGCACGGGTAACGGCCGCCTGTTCCTGCGCCAGCCGATGGTCGGCCTCTGCGCGGGCGGCGGCCGATGCGCGGAACTGTTCGACTGCGCGTGCGATCGCGCCCAGTTCGTCGCCGCGCTCGCAGTGGGGAACCGGCGCATTGCCGCCATTGGCGAGCGTTTCGGTGGCGTGGCTCAACTCGGCCATCGGCGCGGCGACGGTGCGGCCGATCACCAGCCAGATCGCGGCGAGCCCGCCGAGCGTCAGCAGCGACAGCAGCGTCGTGACCAGCGTGGCGGTGTTGCTGGTGGCGTGGCCCTGGACGTTCGCGGCCTCGGCGCGCTCGCGCGACATGCGCAGCAGCTTTTCGGTCTGCTCGCGGGCGGCCTGCGATGCATTCTTGCCGTCGCCCTTGATGACCTTGAGCGCCCCGGGAAGATCGTTGCCGCGGCGCAGCCCGAACATCGACTGGTCGACCTGGACGAGCGACTGGATCAGCCGTTCGAGCGTGGAAACCTCCGACGCGAAATCGTCGCCGGCAACCTTGCGATAATCGGCGAGATCCTCCTGGAGCGTCTTCTCGTTCTTGGCGAGGCGCTCTTCGAGGCTCTTCATATCCTTGGCATCGGCGGCGGCATAATAGCTGTAGACGATGATCCGGCGTTCCTTGATGTCGCTGACCAGATCGGTCAGTTCGGCCATCGAGTTGACGCCCTGACTGACATGCTGCTCGGCGATCGCCGTCAGCGTGTGGTTCGACACGAAGCCGTTGATGACGAGCCCGCCGACCAGCAGGCCGAGCGAGGCGAAGGCGACCAGCAGCTTCTTGGCGAGGCGCCAGTTGTTTATGGTTTCGAGCATGGGGAGGTGTTCGTGCCCTGGATGAACTGGAACATCGGTGACGATGTGCCCCATCCGCCGCGGACGGGGTCCCGTCATTATAGGACGCCGGGGGCGGTCAGGTGCAGAAGCGGCACGCAATGATGCGTGGTATGCAATCCGTCGATGCCGTAGCGGCGAAACGCTTTTTTGGGGAGGATTGCGGTCGGGATGGCGCCGCGGCGTCTATGAAGCGCTGACCCGGATCAATTTTCGGGCACGGCGACGGTCTCCCCGATGGTCACCGCCCGGCCCCATCCTTCCAGCGAACGAGACGACGTGATGCACGCCCCCCAAGCCGACCGCAGCCTCCGCCTTGCCCGCGCCGCGCGCCTGTCCGCGCTGACGTTGACGGCGTTGCCGTGGCTGGCGGCGCTGCCCGCCCATGCCCAGACCGGCCCGGGCAAGAGCGAGGAGCCGCTGACGCTCGACGCGAGCATTCGCGCGCGCTTCGAGACGATCGATGGCCAGTTCCGCCCCGGCGCCCCCGACAGCGGCGCGCTGATGCTGCGCACGCTGCTTCGCGCCGAGTACAGGACCGGCGCCGTCCGGATCGGCGCCGAGATCGAGGATGCGCGCGTCTATTTCGAGCACGACAACGCGCCGATCGGGACGACCGAGGTCGACGCGGTCGAGCCGGTTCAGGCCTTTCTCGCCGTCAAGACCGGCCGCACGACCGAGTGGACGCTGGGCCGCATGACGATGGACCTGGGGTCGCGCCGTTTCGTTTCGCGGCAGGCGTTCCGCAATTCGACCAACGCCTATACCGGCGTGCGCTTCGACTGGCGCCCCGAGAAGGGCAGCGGGATCACCGCCTTCTGGACGATGCCGCAGGATCGGATGCCCAACGACAGCGACGGTATCCACGACAACCGCGTCAAGCTCGACCGCGAGCGGCTGGAGCAGCAGTTCTTCGGGTTCAACGCGAACAAGGCGAAGCTGGTCGGCAATGTCGGTATCGAACTGTTCGGATACCGGCTGGTCGAACGCGATGCGCCCAATTTCGCGACGCGCAACCGGCGGTTGTGGACCGTGGGCGGCCGGGTGCTGCGTGCGCCGGCGCGCAACCGCACCGATTTCGAGTTCGAAGGCGCGTGGCAGGGCGGCACGACGCATGCGAGCGCAGCGGCGAGCGACCGTGCCGCGCTGCCCGTCGACGCGCATTTCATCCACGCGGCGCTGGGACACAGCTTTGCCGCGCCCTGGTCGCCGCGCGTCCAGCTTGCCTATGACTATGCCAGCGGCGACACCAAGGCGCGCAGCTATGGCCGGTTCGACACGCTGTTCGGGGCGCGGGTGTTCGAATATGGGCCGAGCAGCCTCTATGGCCCGATCGCGCGCGCCAACCTCCAGTCGGTCGAGGCGCGCGTCGAGGTGAAGCCGGGCAAGCGCGCCGACAGCTATCTGGCGGTACGACCGCTGTGGCTCGCCTCGGCGACCGACAGCTTTGCCGGCACGGGCGTCAAGGATGCCAAGGGCGTTTCGGGCCGCTATGCCGGCACGCAGATCGATGCACGGCTGCGCCGCTGGCTGATGCCCGATCGGCTGCGGCTGGGCGTGGGCGCCGCGATGCTGATCAAGGGCCGGTTCCTGACCGATGCCCCCAACGCACCCGCCCGCGGCGACACGCATTACGCCTTCAGCGAACTGACGCTGACGCTCTAGGCCGGCCGCGGGCGCCGCGGGGGTTACGGCTTGCCGAGCCAGGTGTTGATCAGCGGCTGAAGCTGTTGTTCGAGCGCGACCCCGCGCTGCGACCCGCCGACGCCGTCGTTCATCGCGACGAGCGCCCAATAGCCCCGGTCGAAATCGATCCACGGCGTCCATCCAAAGGCGCCCGGACTGGAGATCAGCCGCGCGGCGCCGCAGGCCGGGGTGAACGGCGTGGCGTCGCATTCGTGCCAGGCGGCAAGACCATAGTGCCATTCGCCGTCGGTCACGGTGACGTCGGGCGTGTTGAGCACGGTCACGCCGGCGGTGCGATCGGTGGTGTAGCTGGCGATATCGGTCAGCAGGCGGCCGCCGAGCATCGCGGCGAGGAAGCGCATATAGTCCTCTGGCGTCGCGACGGCGCCGCCGCTGAGCCGGGGGTTGGTCGTGCTGGGGGTGACATAGCCGGTGGCGCTGGTCATACCCGCCACATCGGCGACCTGTTCGCGAAAGATCTGGGGAAAGGGCTTGCCCGTCGCCGCCTCGGCCATCGCGCCGGCGATCTGGAGATGCGCCGGGCCGTAATAGAAGGCGCTGCCCGGCGGCGTGTCGAGCCCGCGGGTATAGAATTGCTGGGCGCAGGCGGCGATCGTGGTGCTGCCGTCGCTGATGCACTGGCGGTCGATTTCGCTGTAGTTGAACCCCGAGGTGAAGCTGAGCAGTTGCTGGAGCGTCACCTGGCTGCGCGGATCGGCGGGGTCGCTGGTCCAGTAGGAGAGATATTTCTGCGGATGGTCGTCGAGCCGCATCCGCCCCGCCTCGACCAGCCGGAGGATGGTGACGCCCGACAGCATCTTGGTCGCCGATGCGATCGGCAGCGCGCTCGTCGGGCCAACCTTGCCCTTCTGATAGGTGTAGACGACGCCGTCGCGGGTGCCGATCGCGAAATAGATGTCGGCGACGGGCGAGGCGTCGATCGCCGCCTGGATCGCGGCGGTGCTGGGGGCCGGCGTCGGCGTCGGGCTGGGCGAGGGGGCCGGGGTCGGCGCCGGTGTCGGGCTGGGGGTCGGGGTGGGCGACGATCCGCCCCCCGAACAGGCGGCAAGCGCCAGGGCGAGTACACCCAGCAGGGCAGGACCACGGAGAGCCGTGGCGGAGAGGGCGGCGCGGCGACGGACGCTGAACATGTGGCGGGCGATCCCTGATGTCATTCTGGCTCGCGCCATAAAACACCGCAGGCCGCGTCATGCCCACCCCCCGAAGTGTAACCATTGTGCAACCGCGAAGGGAGCGGGTTACGCGAACCCGCTCCCCCTGACGGGTTCAGCTCAGCGGCAGCGGACGTCGCCCTTGTCGACCGACTGGCCGATCGCCGCCCCCGCCGCGCCGCCGAGCAGCGCGCCGAGCAGTTCGGAACCGCCCGGGGCGATGGCGGCGCCGAGCGTCCCGCCGGCGAGCCCGCCGACGACGAGCCCGGTCGTCCCGTCGGGACGGCGGCAATAATAGCGGCCGTCGCGACCCCGATAGACGCGGTCGCGTTGCGACAGGCGGCGCTCGCGGTAACGCGGGCTGTCACGATAATAGCGGTCGGCGTCATAGCCGCCATAGCTGGGATCGGGACGATTCCAGTCGTAGCGGCCATAGCCGCCGCCGGCACGTTCGGGGCCATAGCCTCCCTCGGCACAGCCGGCGAGCATTCCCGCGGCCATCAATCCCAGCAACAGCGTGCGCATCCTCGTTCCTCCTGGTCGGCCCCCCGTCGGCAATGCGCGGGGCGGTGAAAAGGTTGCCGCGGCGTCACGACCCGGCCGGGATCACCGCGGGACGGAGCGCGTCGCGCTCGGCGGCGGGGACGGGCGCGGTGGGGTCGGGGCGGAAGGCGTCGACGGCACGGTCGCCGGCGCCGGGACGGTCGGAGCGCATCAGGTCGGTCGGGACATGCC
>JAFABD010000098.1 GCA_023426225.1 Pseudomonadota bacterium
CGTCGTAATTGTCGCTCGACGGTTGCTCCCCGCAACAGCAAATGGTAGCCAGAATTCACCAACCGGCGCGGCCACCTATCGGCCATCATAATTGACGCCGACCGGACTCCGTAATCGTCGCGCTACATGCGGATTTTCTGCGAGAGGGCGTAGCCGGGATGGCGCGTCGTGCGCCCATCGATAGCCGAGCGGCGGTTAGTGTTGTTCTGCGCGACATGCGGAGTGACATCCATTTCGCGCAAGGCCGCGACGAAGGCGGCCGTGTCATAGTTCTTGTCCGCCCCCAGCGTGATCCGGTGGCGCCCCTCCATGCGCTCGAGCATGGTCAACGCGGCCTCGCGCTCTGCGGTGCCGGTGGCATGGGTGAGCTCTGTATCGGCCACCAGGCCATTGCGGTTTTCCATGAGGACGTGGGCCATGTGGCACAGCTTGGCCGCTTGGCCGCGCGCCTTCTTGAACAGCCGGGCATCGGGATCGGTCGTCGAGGCATGGGTGGCATTACTGCGCTTCTCGCCGCGAAAATCGCGTTCGGCATTGCGGCCGCTCGGCCCATCGCCACCGTCATTCCCGGGGCCGCCTTCCTCTTTGGGGCGGAAGCTTTTCACGCTGGCCCAGGCCTCGATCAACGTGCCGTCCACGGAAAAATGATCATCAGAAATTAGCGCCTGCACGCGCGGATGCCGAATGATCGCTGACAGAAACTTAACCGCAATGTCGCCGGCCAGCAGCCTCTCGCGGTTCTTGGTGAAGACCGTGACATCCCAGATCGGCGCATCCATCTTCAGGCCGACGAACCAGCGGAACAGCAGGTTGTAAGTAAGCGCCGCCGGAATGCGGCGTTGACGCGGCCTATTTGGCCTTTCGCGACCGCGGTGCCCATTTCTTTGCGAGCGCGGCGAAGCTGGCGTGGATCATATCGATGTTGGGCTGGGCATGCGGATCATGGTCGTCGCCCAGGGCATCGAGTGCCTCTTCGTGATACTCATGGACCGGATCGGCGAGCGCTTCCAGCTTCTCGGCGTAACCCCAAGCGCCACCTGAATCCTCTGGTGGCCGCATGCCGGTGGCGTCGACCAGGCGTGGATAGCTGCCGTGGGGATCGGCAGGGACGATGCCCTGGATTTTGACGCTGTGTTCCCACGCATCGCCAAAGTCATAGAGGTAACGGAAGGTCTTGCCCCGCATACCCTCGAGTGCCTGAGCCAAGGTCGTTTTGCGGGCATCAAGCGGGCCATCGAAGCCATATGAGGGGTCGGGGATGCCGAAGCCCGTGTGGCCGAAGGTCAATTCCCACAGGTGGCTGTCCGTCCACGCCAGCGCCGCCTGGAAGGTGCTGTGCAGCCGGTCGAGGCGGATCCCCAGCGGTACTTCGATGACGCGGCTCACCACCGGCGTCACGTCATCGAGTGTGATAGTCATCCTTGCGACGAAGGCGTTGCTCAAGCGGCCTGCTCCAGGTTCTGGATCTCTTTCGCTACCTGCCAGTTCCAAGGGAGCAATTCGTCGATCCGGTTGATGGGGTGATTGCCGATACGCGCGATGACATCGGTGAACCAGGCCTCGGGCTCCACACCGTTGAGGCGACAGGTTTCGACGAGCGAATAGAACAGCGCCGAAGCATCTCCGCCCTTGGTCGAACCGACGAACATCCAATTGCGGCGGCCAAGAGCAACACCGCGCAGGGCATTCTCGACAAGGTTGTTGCTGCTCTCGAGCAGGCCATTGTCACAATAGCGGGCCATCGCCGCCCAGCGATTGAGCGGATAGCGGCATGCCTTCGCCAGCGCGCTGTCTGAAGACAGCCCGTGCATCTGTGCTTCGAGCCATGGCCGCAAGGCAGCCAGCTTCGGGGCGGCCAGTTGCTGGCGGACCCGCCGCCGTTCGTCGGGTAGCGCGCCCTTGATGTCACGCTCGATCGCGAACAACTCGCCGATCCTCACGACAGCCTCCGCCGCCACCGGCGATGGGTTCTTGGCCAGAATGTCGGTAAACTTACGCCGTGCATGCGCCCAGCAGCCAACCTCGGTCACGCTGCGCGGGGCTTTGGTTTTGGGATCGCGGTACAAGATGTTGTAGCCGCCATAACCATCGGCCTGAAGGTAACCCTCATATCCGGCAAGATGGGTGGAAGGATGTTCGCCGCCACGCCCGGTCGTGAAGCGGAAGGCCACGGCGGGCGGGCTCATGTCGCCGCTGGGACGGCCATCGCGCAAATAGACCCAGAAATAGGCGGTGTGGCTGCCATCTTCGCCGATCAGCAAGGTGACCGGCGTCTCGTCGCCATGGATCTTGGGGGCTTTGAGAATGTGGGCCAGCAGTCGTTCGCCAAGCGGGGCCATCAACCAGGCCAGCTTGCGGGCCCAGCGGCCCATCACATCACGATCAATCTTCACGCCCTGCCGCCGCAGGATCACCGACTGGCGGCGCCAGGGCTGATGGTCAACGAAGCGGCTGACCACCAGATGAGCGAGCAGCGCGCTGCTGGCCATCACCTTGGGCAAAGGCAGATCGACGGCAGGGGCCTGTCGGATCGTCTCGCACGACCGGCACGCGATACGAGGCCGAACATGGCGCAGGACGCGGAAGCGGGCCGGCACATAATCCAGCACCTCTGTGACATCTTCGCAGATGACGGTCTCCACCCCGCCGCAGCCGCACGGTTCCGGGCGATACTCGGCCATCAGGCGCGGTATATGCGCCGGAATTGGCGCGCGCGTGCCAGCTTTGCGCACTGATCCCGGTTTTAGCGCTGCGGCATCATCATTGGCAGACTCCGGGACGCCCTCGACGTCTTCGAACATCATGCGCAGTTGCGCGTTGTCCATCTTCTCGGAACTGCGCCCGAACTGGACGCGCAGCAGCCGTGCAAGACGGTGTTCCAGCTTTTCTATGGTCAAGCCCTGGCTTTGACAGACTGCTTCGCAACCTTCAGCTCATCCCGTTCCGCTTCCATAGCCTCGGCCATCTCCCGCAGCATTTTCTGCAGGAGAACAGGGTCTGTGGGAAGGCGATCAAGGTTGAACCGCATGCCTGCTTTTATAGGGCAGACGACCTGGAAATGCTACAAAAAGCGCAGTTTTCCTGGATTTTCTCTCACGCAATTGTCGGTGTGGCGACATCCTCATGGACAATGGCCTGCCGCTAATCCAGCCCTTCGATCAGCATCGCCAACTGCGCGCCAGAGAGCCGGGCGGCAACGCCATCCCGGGCGCGCGGCCAAACGAACTTTCCGCGTTCAAGCCGTTTTGCATAAAGGCAAAGCCCTGACCCGTCCCACACCAGGGCCTTCAATCTGTCACCTCTTTTGCCCCGGAACAGGAAGACAGCACCCGAGAAAGGATCAAGCTGCAATATATTGCGCACCTGCGCCGACAGCCCGTCAAACCCTTTGCGCATGTCGCATGGCGCCAGAGACAGATAGATCTTCGCCGAGGGCGGCAATGTCAGGCTCAACCTTCAAGCTCCCCGACAATCTCGAGGACCAGTCGCAGCGTCTGGCGGTCAACCAGCTTGTCCACCGAGACCGTGAAACCACCACCACGCCGAATGTCGATCCGGCCAGTGTCCGCGATTTTGCCGACAGGCTCTGGCTGCACCAGTTCAACCGGCACAAAGCCTGCCATGGCGCCGCGCAGCAATTGCTTGCGCCACGTGTAGAGCTGACCCGTCCCAATCCCATGCCGACGGGCAACCGCTGCCACAATCACGCCGGGCTGGGTCGTCTCCTTCAGGATCGCCAGCTTTTCTTCGTTGCTCCAATTCCGGCGACGCTCCACCCGTACGACCGCTCCGCCATCCCGGTGAGCGCCCTTACGAGGCTCGTTTGACTGCTCTTCTTCCACTCGCAAGGCCTCCATTTGCCCCGCGAAATCTACGCCACCCCAATCCCGCGCAAGGCCGGAGTCCGTCGGCGCTTACGGTTGTAATCCATCTGCTCCATCAACTGGCGCTCCGAGCGGACCGAATAAAAGGCTTGCAAAAGCAAGGCGCGCAGGAGCTTCTCAGGCGGGATCGAGGGCCTGCCGATGCGGGAATACAGGCCGCCGAAATCTGCTGACAGCACGTCCAGCGCCTCATCGACAATGGCCCGGATCGCGCGCAGCGGATGATTGGGCGCTACCCGAGCCTCGCAGTTCACGTAAGAAAACAGCCCCTCGCTCCTTTCGTCCCCGCCCCGCATCACCGTCCCTTCAACATCACGCTACGCGATCTTGGAATCAGCAATAGTGTCTGCGCGCAAGGGCCTTTTTCCGCAGCCTGTTAGACGAACTCCAACAGGCGCGTGGGTTTCGTTTCTCGCGCGCCTGTTTGGTAGCTGGAGGTGCCATGCGACGCATTGGCTTTTGCATCCAATTGCCGCGCGACGGTTAGCTTTTGTCAACGCGAGCACACCTAAGGCCGATTTCCCAGCCAAGGAGAATCCCATGCCACCATATGCAGTTGAAGTGATCACGTTACCCTTGACGGCCGGCGAAAGAAAACTCGTCGAGGTCTATGGAATCGATGCGCGGAACTTCGCCGAGGTGGTCCAGACGGTCCAATCGGTTACTCAAGCGACACCAG
>JAFABD010000119.1 GCA_023426225.1 Pseudomonadota bacterium
CGCACCGTCATTCCCCTTTTTCTCGGGGCGACCCATGCGCCTGATTTTCGGTGACCGCCGCGCCGTTCAGTGAAGAGCACCGCGTCGGTGGAGCGGCATATATGGGCGGCCTCCGAACCCGTCAACACGCTTTTTCACTTTTGTTGCGGTTTTCGGACAGCGACCCCGGTTTTCGACGTTTTTCCAAGCCATTCCATCGGTTTGGAAGGTTTGTTTGAGGCTTTCCAGATGGCCGTCCGGGCGAATCGCCGCGCGAATCGGCGGCGAATCGCGCGCCGGACTCAGCCGAGAAGCGCCTGTCCGACCGCTTCGGCGACCTTGATCCCGTCGACACCCGCCGAAAGGATGCCGCCCGCATAGCCCGCGCCCTCTCCCGCCGGGAAAAGGCCGGCGGTGTTGAGGCTTTGCAGATCGCGGCCGCGCGTGATCCGCACCGGCGACGAGGTTCGCGTCTCCACCCCCGTCATCACGGCATCGGGATCGTCATAGCGCGCGATCTGGCGACCGAAGACGGGCAGCGCCTCGCGCATCGCGGCGACGACGAATTCGGGAAGCACCTGCGCGAGGTCGGTGAGATGTACGCCGGGCTTGTACGAGGGGATTACCGCACCGAAGCTTTCGGACGCACGGCCGGCGAGGAAGTCGCCGACCTTTTGCCCCGGCGCCTGATAGGTGCCGCCGCCCGCGACGAACGCCGCCGATTCAAGCCGGCGCTGAAGCGCGATGCCGGCGAGCGGATGGCCGGGATAGTCGCGGTCGGGGTCGATGCCGACGACCAGCCCCGAATTGGCGTTGAACTCCTTGCGCGAATACTGGCTCATGCCGTTGGTGACGACGCGCCCCGGCTCGGAGGTGGCGGCGACGACGCGCCCGCCGGGACACATGCAGAAGCTGTAGACGGTGCGTCCGTTGCTGCAGTGATGCGACAGCGCATAGGCCGCCGCGCCGAGATCGGGGTGGCCCGCGCAATTGCCGTAGCGCGCGCGGTCGATCCAGCTCTGGGGATGCTCGATCCGCACGCCGATCGAGAAGGGCTTGGCCTCCATATAGACGCCGCGATCGTGAAGCGCCTGAAAGGTGCCGCGGGCGCTATGCCCGACCGCGAGCACGACATGCGTCGCGGCGAGATAGCCGCCGTCGTGAAGATGAAGCCCGCGCAGCGCCCGCGAACCGTCGGGTGCGGTCGCGATGTCGAAATCCTCGACGCGCGTACCGAAACGATATTCGCCGCCGAGCGATTCGATCGTCGCGCGCATATTCTCGACCATCGAGACGAGGCGGAAGGTGCCGATATGCGGATGCGCCTCGGTCAGGATCTCCTCGGGCGCACCCGCCTTGACGAATTCGGTGAGCACCTTGCGGCCGAGATGGCGCGGATCCTTGATCTGGCTGTAGAGCTTGCCGTCGGAGAAGGTGCCCGCCCCGCCCTCGCCGAACTGGACGTTCGATTCGGGATCGAGGACGCCGCGCCGCCACAGCCCCCAGGTATCCTTGGTGCGTTCGCGCACCACCTTGCCGCGTTCGAGGACGATCGGTCGCAGCCCCATCTGCGCGAGCACCAGCGCCGCGAACAGCCCGCAAGGCCCGGCACCGATCACGACCGGGCGCGGGCCGGCATAGTCGGCGGGCGCATGCGCGACGAGGCGATAGGCGGTGTCGGGCGTCGGCTTCAGATTATGGTCGCCGGCAAAGCGCGCGCGCACCGCCGCCTCGTCGCGGAGCACGAGGTCGATCGAATAGACCATCTGGATCGCGCTTTTGCGGCGCGCGTCGTTGGCGCGCCGCGCGATCGTCCATTCGATCAGATCGTCGGCCGCGATGCCGAGGCGATCGAGGATGGCGGCCGGCAGAGCCTCCGCGGGGTGTCCCAGCGGCAGTCGCAGTTCGGAAAGTCGGAGCATGCGCCCCCCATAACGCCAAGCCGCCCGCGACGCCATTCGGGCCGTCGCACCACGGTGCCGCAGGCGGTTGACTGGCCGCGCAATCCCCCCGATCAAGTGACGGTCAGAACGGGAGAGACCGGCACAGCCGGCGCCGAAGGAGCAACCGCCCCGGAAACTCTCAGGCAAAAGGACCGGCTGACCGACATACTCTGGAGAGAGGCAGGGCAAGGCCCCGCGCCCGCCGACGGGATAACGATCTCAGGCAAAAGGACAGAGGGGGCATCCGAACCGCCGGCGCGGCCGGCCTGGAAGGAGTGCCCCGTTTGTCTTCGCGATTCGCCCCGGCCGCCGCGCCGCTTTCGGTCCGCGACCTGTTCACGATCGGCATCGGCCCGTCGAGTTCGCACACGGTGGGGCCGATGCGCGCCGCCGCCGCCTTTGCCGCCATCGCCACCGCGACCGGTTTGCCGCAGCGCGTGCGCTGCACGCTTTACGGGTCGCTGGCGCTGACCGGCCGCGGCCATGCCACCGATGTGGCGGTGCTGCTGGGCCTCGCCGGATGGCAGCCCGAGACGGTCGACCCCGATGCCGCGCCGGCGCAGGTCGCGCAGATCCGCGCCGAGCGGACGCTGCGGCTGGCGGGAATCGGCGCGGTGCCGTTCGACGCGGACGACGACCTGCGTTTCGAGACGGGCGTGTTCCTGGAGGCGCACCCCAATGCGATGCGGTTCCGCGCCGATTATGCCGACGGCAGCACGGTCGAACGCGTCTATTATTCGATCGGCGGCGGCGCGATCCGCGTCGAGGGCGAGGCCGAGCAGGGCCCCGGCCAGCGCAACCTGACGCTCCCCCACCCCTTTGGATCGGGTGCCGAGCTGCTGGCGATCGGCGCGGAGACCGGGCTGACGATCGCCGAGATCATGTGGCGCAACGAGGACGCGTTCCGCGCGCGCAGCGAGACCGAAGCCTTTGTCGACGGCGTGCGCCAGGCGATGCTCGACTGTATCGCGCGGGGGTGCCGGCAGGAGGGAACGCTGCCCGGCGGACTGAACGTGCGGCGCCGCGCGCAGGCGTTGAAGACCGCGCTGGGCGCGGCGGCGACGGCGAGCCCCGCCCAGGTGTTCGAATGGGTCAGCCTGTACGCGCTGAGCGTCAACGAGGAGAATGCCGCGGGCGGCCGCGTCGTCACCGCGCCGACCAACGGCGCCGCGGGCGTGCTGCCGGCGGTGCTCAACTATTACGAGACCTTCTGCCCCGACGCGACGCGCGAGGGGAGCCGCACGCTGTTGATGACCGCGGCTGCGATCGGTTTCCTGTACAAGCTGCGCGCGTCGATCTCGGCCGCCGAAATGGGGTGCCAGGGCGAGGTGGGCGTCGCCTGCTCGATGGCAGCGGCGGGGCTGACCGCGGCGCTGGGCGGATCGAACGCGCAGATCGAGAATGCCGCCGAGATCGGCATGGAGCACAATCTGGGCCTTACCTGCGACCCGATCGGCGGGCTGGTGCAGATTCCCTGTATCGAGCGCAATGCGATGGGCGCGGTGAAGGCGATCAACGCCGCCGCGCTCGCGCTGCGCGGCGACGGGACGCATATCGTCTCGCTCGACGCCGTGATCGAGACGATGCGCCAGACGGGCGAGGACATGCGCTCGCAATATAAGGAGACGAGCCTGGGCGGGCTGGCGGTGAACGTCGTCGAGTGCTGACCGTGCCCAGACGGCACGCGCGACCGGCGTGATTTGAACCGGAGCGGTGATCCACGTGGAACAGGCCGGCACCGCCCCGCCCCCGCCGCCGCGCAAGGGCGTGCCGACTAGGTAGTTTCCGCGAGCCGTGGCGTCGGCCTTCGGCAACGCCGACGCCTCTACAATGATGCAGATTTGTTCGCGCGACCGCCAGCGAGGGGGAGGTTTGCGTCCGCGATTCCTGGGTTGAGGAATCACGAATGAGTATCTCTGCGTTCGTCCGGAAAAGTGCGTTGGCGATGATGATCCTGCTGGTGGTCGGCGGGTCGCTCGCCGCCTGGCGGCTCGACCGTATCCGCATCGGTGGGGCGGTCGAGCAGGCCCAGCAGGAAAATGCCGACCTGATCGCCGATATCCTGCCGCCGCCGGCCTATATCATCGAACCCTATCTGGAGGCGACGCTGGTCCTGAACGATCCCGGCCGGGTCCAGGACGGCGCACGGCGGCTGGCCGCGCTGCACCGCAGCTATGACGAACGGATCGCCTATTGGAAGCAATCGCCGCTGCCCGCGCCGCTCAAGCAACTGCTGATCGAGCGCGCCACGCCGGCGGCGGACGGCTTCTGGCGCGAACTGGAAGGCCGGTTCATCCCGGCGATGACCGCCGGCGACGTGCGCACCGCGCGCGAAAGCTATGCCCAGCTCTCCGCCGGCTATGCGCGCCATCGCGCCGCCATCGACACGCTCGTCCAGCGCGCGACCACCGAACAGGCCGCCATCAAGCAGGAGGCGGCGCACGAATTCACGCTGGCATTGACGATCGCGGCGCTGGTGGGGCTGGCACTGGCCGCGCTTGCCGGGCATTTCTTCGTCACGATGCAGCGGCGCGTGCTGCGGCCCGTCGCGACGCTGGGCGAGGTTGCCCACCGGCTTGCCGCGGGTGAATCGGAGACGGTGCCCTATCAGGACCATGCCGACGAGATCGGCGAGATCGCCAAGGCCTTTGCCGCGTTCCACGAGACGAGCGTCGCGCGCGCCGAGGCCGATGCGCAGCACCTGGCACAGCAGAGGCATGTCACGGCCGCGCTGAGCAAGGGGCTGATGGCGCTGCGCGAGGGCGACCTGACCCAGTTCGTCACCGACGACCTGCCCGGCGATTATGCCGTGCTGAAGGAGGACATCAACCAGGCGGTGGGTGCGCTGCGCGAGATGATCCAGCTGGTCAGCGAAAGCGCCGACGGCATTCGCCAGGGCGCGCGCGAGATCGCCGACGCATCGGGCGACCTGGCGACGCGAACCGAGGTGACCGCGAACAACATCGCGCAGGCAACGGGTTCGCTGCAGCAGATCGAGCGCCAGATCGAGGAGGGCATGACCGTCGCCCGCAACACCGTGGCACGCGCCGACGAGGCGATCGCCTGTGTCGAGACGGGCCGCGCCAAGGCCGATCGCGCGGTGCAGGCGATGGACCGGGTGAACGACCGCGCGCGCAACATCGACCATGTGATCGAGGGGCTGGACAAGATTTCGTTCCAGACGCGCGTGCTGGCGATGAACGCCGCCGTCGAGGCGGGGCGCGCAGGCGAGGCGGGCCGCGGCTTCGCCGTCGTCGCCGACCTGGTCGGCGCGCTGGCGATGCGCGCCGAGGAAGAGGCGCGCCGCGCCCGCGAGCTGCTGACGAGCACGCAGGACGAGATCGCCGTGGCGGCAGGCGCCGTCCGCGAGACCGACGAGGCGTTCATGGCGATCTCGCAGGACGTCGTGACGGTGCACGACCTGCTCGGCCAGCTGAGCGCATTCAACGGCGCGCAGTCGGCGTCGGTGAGCGAGATCGCCCGCGCGATGCAGGAGATGGACCGCGCGACGCAGCAGAATGCCGCAATGGTCGAGCAGACGTCGGCCGCGACCAACCATCTTTCGGGCGATGTGGCAGCACTTGCCGAGCGCGCGGGCGCGTTCCGTTTCGAACGCCGCCGCCGGGCGACGCCGGTCGCGGTCGATCGACGCAAGAACCGCCCCGAGGTGCATCATTATTTCGGCAATCACGACGGCGACGCGCCGGGGCGGCCGCATGTCGAGGCGATCGCGGCCGAGTGAGACGGTCTGCAGCGATTTCCCGTATTTCTACAGGGGCGGCTTCGCAGGAGCGGTTAACCCGGGCGGCGCAAGGGTGATGTTGCTGAATCGGGAGCGGGTTTCGTGCGTAGGCTTTTCCTGTGGTTTGCGGAGATCGGGAACGATCCGACGCTGGCGCTTGCCCAGGCGGAGCAACTGCGCCGGCAGATTCCGCTGCTCTATGGCCTGTTGCTGATCAATTCGCTGGCGATCGCGATCACCCATGCCAGCCTGGCGCCGCCGCTGCTCACCTTCAGCGTGCCCCTGGTGCTGTTCGGGGCGACGCTGGCGCGGCTGATCTACTGGAGCCGCTCGCGCCCGATCGTCGACCCTGTGCGCGCGCAGCGGCTGTTGCGCACGCTGACCGTGCTCGCCGCGGTGTTCGGCACGGCCTATGTCATCTGGTCGTCGATGCTGTCGCGCTATGGCGGGATCTATGAGCGCGCGCACGTCGCGCTCTATGTGTCGACCACGGTGATCGGCTGCATCTTCTGCCTGACGCCGTTGCCGCAGGCCGCGGTGGTGGTTGCGGTGTGCGTGCTGCCGGCATTCTGGATCGACGTGCTCGACCAGCAGCATTGGGCGTTCGCGCCGATCACGGTCAACGTGCTGCTGGTGCTCGCGGTGCTGATGCGCGTGCTGTTCAACGCGTTCGGCAGCTTTCGCAGCGAGATCGGCGCGCGGCAGGAACTGGCGCGGCAGCATGCCGAACTCGTCCGGCTGAACGAGGCCAACCGCCAGATCGCGATGACCGACAGCCTGACGCAGCTTGCCAACCGCCGGCGATTCTATGCCGATCTGAACAGCGCGATCGACGGCGGGGCGCGTATCGGCCAGATGTCGGTCGGCGTCATCGACCTCGACCGGTTCAAGCCGGTGAACGATACCTTCGGCCATCACGTCGGCGACGAGCTGCTTGCCGAGGTCGCCTCGCGGCTGCAGACGACGGCGGGGGCGCAGGCGGTGATCTATCGCCTGGGCGGCGACGAGTTCGCGATGATCACGCGGATCGACCCGCATGCGAGCGAGATCCTGGCGCAGCGGCTGTGCGACGCCGTGGCGCTGCCGGTGCGGCTGGGCGACCGGCAGATGAGCGTCGGCGCGTCGATCGGGCTCGCGTCGCTCACCGAAGCCGATACGAGCGCGCGGGCGCTTGCCGAACGCGCCGACCACGCGCTGTATCACGCCAAGCGCCAGCGGCCGGGGACGATCGTGACCTTCACCCCCGAACTCGAAAAGGCGGTGCGCGACGAGCAGGCGATCGAGGTCGAGCTGCAGGCCTGCGTGCTCGACGACGAGCTCGACATCCATGTCCAGCCGATCGTCGATGCCCGCACCGGGCAGATGATCGGCGGCGAAGTGCTGGCGCGATGGGACAGCCCGCGGCTGGGGCCGGTGAGCCCGACCGCGTTCATCACCATCGCCGAGCGCAGCAGCCTGATCCACCGCATCACGCTGGTGATCGTCCGCCGCGCGCTCGCGCTGCTGGCCCGGTTGCCCGACACGATCTCGCTTTCGGTCAACATCTCCGCCTGCGACCTGACCTCGCGCGCGACGATGGCCGCGATCGTCGATGCGGTGGCGCGCAGCGGCGTCGATCCGGCGCGGCTGTGGATCGAAATCACCGAAACCGCGGTGATGCGCGACACCGAGGCCGCGATCCAGGCGCTGCGCGGGCTGCGCGCGAACGGCATCAAGATCGCGCTCGACGATTTCGGCACCGGCCAGTCAAGCCTGAGCAACCTCCACCGCCTGCCGCTCGACAAGGTGAAGCTCGACCGCAGCTTCATCAACGACCTCGACGATCCTGGCAGCCGGTCGATCGCGATGAGCGTCGTCGAGCTGTGCCGGACGCTCGACCTGCTGTGCGTCGCCGAAGGCGTCGAGACCGCGCGCCAGCTCGCCACGCTGCGCGCGATGGGGTGTACGCTGATCCAGGGCTATCTGTTCTCGCCGCCGCGCCCCGTCGGGCAATTCCTCGCCGCGGCGACGCGCAGCGACCGCGACCGGGCCGTGATTGCAGGCTGACGCAGACGCGCCTGTCGTCCCGGCTGCCCCGTTTTGGCACCGGCACGACCCCACTTTACTGCACAATTTCCGCTAAGCGACTGTTTTTGCTGACCGAGAAAATTGGTTACCGCAAAATGCACCTTTCGGCGCGGAAGTGCCCCGATTGAAACAATCATGTCATGCACCCCGCCTAGCCCCCGGGTTCGTTTCAATCCGCGCGTTGCAGACGGGGGCGTTCGAGCACTCGAAGGCAGCGCGCGGCATCCTGCAGGGGGCACGCGATGGCTACGAACGTCTTCATCAACGAGTTTCACTATGACAATGCCGGCACCGATGTCGGCGAGTTCGTCGAGATCGCCGGCGCGGCAGGCGCCGACCTGACCGGCTGGAAGGTGGTGCTGTACAACGGCAATCCCACCTCGGGTAAGGTCTATGCGACCTATTCGCTCAACGGGGCGCTGCCCAACCAGCAGAACGGTTTCGGCACGGTTCAGCTCGCGCTGCCGGCGAACGGCATGCAGAACGGCGGCTCGACGGGCGCGACCGAGCCCGACGGCATCGCACTGGTCGATGCGAGCGGCGCGGTGGTGCAGTTCATCAGCTATGAGGGCGCCTTCACCGCCGTCGACGGCCCCGCGGCGGGCATGACCAGCACCAATGTCGGCGTGTACGAGGACGGTACCAAGAACGGCACGTCGATCGGCCTGGTCGGCAGCGGCACCAAGGCGAGCGACTTCACCTGGGCGCTGATCAACGACGACACGCCGGGCGGCGTCAACGTCGGCCAGACCTTTGCCAATGCGACGCCGGTGACGCCGGGGACGCTCAGCATCGCCGACGCGGCCGTGACCGAAGGCAACAGCGGCACGCGCGACCTGGTGTTCACCGTCACGCGCGACGCAGGCAGCACCGGCGCGGTGAGCGCGACCTGGTCGATCGGCTTCGGCACGGGCGCCAACCCGGCCAATGCCGCCGACCTGGCCAGCGGCACCGCCACCACCGGCACGGTGACCTTCGCCGACGGGCAGACCAAGGCGGAGATCCGCATCCCGGTCGCCGGCGACACGAGCTTCGAAGCCGACGAGACCTTCACCGTCACGCTGAGCGGTGCGACGGGCGGCGCGTCGATCACCAAGGCCGCCGCGACGGGCACGATCGTGAACGACGATGCCGCGCCGCCCGCCGGCCCGGCCAATGTGTTCATCAACGAGATCCATTACGACAACAGCAGCACCGATGTCGGCGAGGGCATCGAGATCGCGGGCACCGCGGGCACCGACCTGACCGGGTACAAGCTCGTCTTCTACAACGGCACCAACACGCCCGATGCGGCGCCCGTCTATGACACGCTGACGCTTTCGGGCGTGATCGACGACGAGGGCAACGGCTTTGGCGCGCTCGCCTTCCCGCGCGCGGGGCTGCAGAACGGCGCCGCCGACGGCGTGGCGCTGATCGCGCCCGACGGCAAGGTGATCCAGCTGCTGTCGTACGAAGGCACCTTCACCGCCGCCGCCGGCACCCCGGCCGCAGGCGTGACAAGCACCGACATCGGCGTCGCCGAGGAGCCCGCTCCGGGCGCCGGCTTCTCGCTCCAGCTCAAGGGCGCGGGTTCGAGCGCGGGCGACTTTACCTGGGCGCCGGCATCGGCCGACAGCTTCGGCTCGCTCAACGACGGCCAGACGATCCTGTCGGCGACCGGCCCGGGCCATCTGCGCATCGACGACGCGCGCGTGACCGAAGGCAACAGCGGCACCACCAACATGGTGTTCACGGTGCATCGCGCCGGCGGCAGCGCGAGCGCGGCGAGCGTCGACTATCAGGTGCTGCTCAACGGCACCGCGGACGCCGCCGACCTGGCCCCGGGCGCGGTGCTTTCGGGCACCGTCACCTTCGCGGCGGGCGAATATAGCAAGCAGATCGTCGTGCCGGTCGCGGGCGATACGCTGAGCGAACGCAACGAGACGCTGACGGTGAAGCTGGGCGCGACGACGGGCAATGTCGTCGTCGATGTCGCGCAGGCGACGGGCACGATCGTCAACGACGATTCGGTGTCGCTTTCGATCGGCGAGATCCAGGGCGCCGGCCATGTCTCTGCCTATGTCGGGCAGACGGTGGTGACGACGGGCATCGTCACCGCGGTCGACAGCAACGGCTTCTACCTCCAGTCGGCGGTGGGCGACGGTGATTCGCGCACGTCGGACGCGATCTTCGTCTTCACGAGCACCGCGCCCAAGGTGGCGGTGGGCGACGGCGTGTCGGTGCAGGGCACCGTCACCGAATATGCCGCCGACGCCAAGAGCCTGAGCGTCACCGAGATCACCGCGCCCAAGGTGACCGTGGAGAGCAGCGGCAACGCGCTGCCCGCGGCGGTGCTGATCGGCGAGCACGGCGTGCTGCCGCCGAGCCAGGCGATCGACAGCGACCACCTGACCAATTTCGACCCGGCGCATGACGGCATCGATTTCTGGGAATCGCTGGAGGGCATGCGCGTCACGATCGAGACGCCGCAGGTCGTGTCGAACACCAACAATTACGGCGAGACCGACGTGGTCGCGTCGCTCGGCCATGGGGCGACCGGGGTCAACGACCGCGGCGGCATCACCATCTCGGCGGGCGACTACAACCCCGAGAAGATCCAGCTCGACGACGACAGCGCCATCTTTGCCGGATACAAGCCGGGCTATTCGATCGGCGACCAGCTGAGCAGCGTCACTGGCATCGTCAACTATGCCTTCAGCAACTATGAAGTGCTCGTCACCGATGCCGTGACGGTGACCAAGGACGTCACGATCGAGCGCGAGCAGACCGCGTTGCAGGGCGATGCCACGCACCTGTCGATCGCAAGCTACAATGTCGAGAATCTCGATGCGTCGGACAACAAGTTCGACATCCTGGCGAAGGACATCGTCAACAACCTGCGCGCGCCCGACATTATCGCGCTGCAGGAGATCCAGGACGCCGACGGCGCGGGCACGGGGTCGGACCTGTCCGGCACGGTGACGGCCAAGGGGCTGATCGACGCGATCTATGCCGCGTCGGGGCTGCATTATGCCTATATCGAGATCGCCCCGACCACGCCCAACTCGACCGGCGGCGAGCCCAACGGCAACATCCGCAGCGGCTATCTCTACAATCTCGACCGCGTGTCCTATGTCCAGGGCAGCGCCGAGCTGATCGACGGCGCCGCCTATAACGGCAGCCGCAAGCCGCTGGTCGCGCAGTTCGAATTCGCGGGGCAGAAGATCACCACGATCAACGTCCACTTCACCTCGCGTGGCGGCAGCGATCCGCTGTGGGGCAACAACCAGCCGGCGGCCAATGCGGGCGATGCCGCACGCACCGCGCAGGCGGCGGGGGTCAAGGCCTATGTCAACGACCACCTCGCCGCCGATCCGTCGCTCAACATCGCGGTGCTCGGCGACTGGAACGGCTTTTACTTCGAGGACGCGCAGACGCAGCTCACCGACCCGGCCAAGGGCGGCGTGCTCACCAACCTCAACTCGCTGATGCCCGCCGAGGAGCGGTACAGCTATATGTTCGAGGGCAATGCGCAGCAGATCGACAACATCCTCGTCACCGCCGGGCTGTTGAAGAACGCGCAGATCGATTCGGTGCACATCAATGCCGAATTCGGCGGCAACCGCCCGTCGGACCACGATCCGCAGGTGGCGCTGCTGTCGTTCGCATCGGCGCCGACCCAGCTGGCGCTGAGCAACGCGCACGTCGCGGAGAACCTGCCCGCGGGCACCGTCGTCGGCACGCTTTCGGCGACCGACACGCCGGGCGACACGCTGACCTATACGCTGATCGACGATGCGGGCGGGCGTTTCGCGGTCGACGCCAAGACCGGCGTCGTCACTACCACCGTCGCGCTCGACCATGAGGCGGTCGCGAGCCTGACCATCGTCGCCAAGGTCACCGACCAGACCGGCCTGTCGACGCAGGCGGGGTTCACCGTCGCGGTCGACAATGTCAACGAGGCGCCGGGCGCGCTGACGCTCAACGGCACCAGCGTCGACGAGAATCTGCCGGCGGGGAGCGTCGTCGGCACGCTCGCCGCGACCGATCCCGACGGCGAGGCGCTGACCTATACGCTGACCGACGATGCCGGCGGTCGCTTTGCGGTCGACGCCAAGACGGGCATCGTCACCACCACCGTCGCGCTCGACCATGAGGCGGCGGCGAGCTTCACGATCGCCGGCAAGGCGACCGATGCGGGCGGGCTGGCGAGCGAGGCGCGCTTCACCGTCCAGGTCAACGACGTCAACGAGGCGCCGACCGGCCTGGTGCTGAGCCATGCGAGCGTCGACGAGAACCTGCCCGCGGGCACCGTGGTCGGCAAGCTTTCGGCGAGCGATCCCGATGGCGACGCGGTCCATTACGCGCTGGCGGACGATGCCGGCGGCCGCTTTGCCGTCGATGCCAAGACCGGCATCGTCACCACCACCCAGCCGCTCGATCACGAAGCCGCGGCCAGCTACACGATCGTCGGCAAGGCGATCGACGCGCATGGGCTGGCGAGCGAGGCGAGCTTCAACGTGCTCGTCGGCGACGTCAACGAGGCGCCGGTGGCCGAGGCCGACGGCATCAAGGTCGACGAGGACGCGACCACGGGCAATCTGTGGGCGGCGCTGCTCGGCAACGACCATGATCCGGACGCCGGCCAGACGCTGACGATCGTCGACATCGACACGGTGGGGACGCTGGGGAGCATCGCGTTCGACCCGACGACGCAGACGCTGCGTTATTCGGCCGACAGCGACATCTTCGACGTGCTCGCGCCGGGGAGCAAGTTCGTCGACCACTTCACCTACACCATCACCGACGGCCATGGCATGGTGAGCACGGCGATGGTTTCGGTGACGGTGACCGCCATCGCCGACGGGGTGACGCGGATCGGCACCATCTATGCCGACACGATCACCGGCACCGCGGGCGAGGACACGCTGTACGGCAACGCCGGCAACGACACGCTCTATGGCATGGGCGGCCACGACCTGATCGACGGCGGCCTGGGCAACGACACCATTTATGGCGGCGACGGCCATGACGTGCTGTCGGGCAACAATGGCGACGACACGCTGTACGGCGATGCCGGCAACGACCGCATCTATGGCGGGGCGGGCAACGACAAGCTGTTCGGCGGCGACGGGCGGGACATCCTGCTCGGCGGCGCGGGCAACGACACGCTGACCGGCGGTGCCGGGGCCGACAGCTTCCACTTCGGTCGCAGCGAAGGCAGCGACACGATCACCGACTTCAACACCGCGGAAGACCAGATCATCCTCGACGGGATCAGCCTGACCCGGTCGACGGTGAGCGACGTCAACCGCGACGGGATCGCCGACCTGACGCTGACCTTCACCGGCGGCACCAGCGTGACGCTGCTGGGTGTCCACGACGTGAAGGCGGTCACCTTCGGCGCGCCCGACGGCTATACGAGCAACGACCCCGGCTTTGGCGGCAGCCTGAGCGGCGGCGTGCTGTCGGGCCTGTTCGAATCGGGGCCGAAGCTGGTCGATCTTTCGCACGGCTTCTGACCGATTGACTCGACCGGCTGATCATTGTCAGCCCGTGCTGCGCGGTCGTCCGGGCCGCGCAGCACGCGACAGGAATGCACTCGCATGACGAAGACGGCCGAATCGGCCATACTCCGGGCGGCGCTGGCGCAGTGCCGCCCCCATTTCATTGCAGCGGCGGCGTTCAGCGCGCTCGTCAACCTGCTCTACATCGCCCCCACGCTCTACATGCTCCAGGTCTATGACCGCGTGGTGCCGACGCGCGGGATGCAGACGCTGCTGTTCCTGACGATGGTGCTGCTGTTCGCGCTGGCGACGCTGGCGCTGCTCGACCGGGTCCGCGCGCGGCTGCTGGTGCGGGCGGGAATCCGGCTCGACACGATTCTGGCGCCGCGCATCCTCGACGCGACGCTGGGCCAGCCCGACCTGCCGACCGCGCGCCAGGCGCTGCGCGATTTCGACACGATGCGCGCCGGGCTGACCGGCCCTGCCGTGCTGGCGCTGTTCGATGCGCCGTGGATGCCGATCTACATCCTTGTCTGTTTCCTGGTGCATCCCGCGATCGGCGGCGTCGCGATCCTGGGCTGCGCCATCCTGCCGCTGCTCGCCTGGGCCAACGAGCGCCATACGCGCGCGCGCCTGGACCGCGCCCAGGCGATCGCCAGCGGATCCTATGCCAGCCAGGACGCGCTGTTGAGCGCGGCGGACAGCGTGCGGGCGCTGGGGATGCGCCGCGCGCTGGTGGCGCGCCAGCTTCGTCAGCGCGAGGCGATGCTGACCGCGCAGACCGAGGCGAGCTTTGCCGGCGGCAGCTTTCTGACCGCGACCAAGTTCACGCGGATGGCGCTGCAGTCGCTCGCGCTGGGGCTCGGCGCGCTGCTGGCGGTGAACAACCAGATTTCGGGCGGCGCGATCTTTGCCTCGTCCTTCCTCATCGCCCGCGCGCTGGCGCCGATCGAGCAGCTGATCGGCACCTGGCGCACGATCGTCCAGGCGCGCCAGAGCCAGGCCAACCTCGCCGAACTGCTTGCCGGACCTGCGCAGACCATGATCCCGACCCAGCTTCCGCCGCCGCGCGGGGCGCTGACGCTGGAAGGGCTGACCGTGCTCAACGATGCGCGCGACGGCGCGATCCTGGGCGGCATCTCGATCGCGATCCAGCCGGGCGAACTGATCGCGATCGTCGGCCCCAGCGGTGCGGGCAAGTCGACGCTGGCGCGCGCGATTGCCGGCGCGCTGACGCCCGATCGCGGCGTGGTGCGCATCGACGGTGCCGACACGCGCGACTGGGATCCCGAGCGGCTGGCACGCCATATCGGCTATCTGCCGCAGGATTCGGCGCTGTTCGCGGGAACGGTGGGCGAGAATATCGCCCGCTTTTCGGGCGAGACCGGCGGCGACCGCGCGACGATCGACGCCGCGGTGGTCGCCGCCGCCGAGAAGGTGGGCGCCGACCCGCTGATCCGCCATCTCTCGCAGGGCTATGACCACCGGCTGGGGCTGGGCGGGCGCGGCATTTCGGCGGGGCAGGCGCAACGCATCGCGCTTGCCCGCGCGGTGTTCGGCGACCCAGCGCTGCTCGTGCTCGACGAGCCCAACGCGCATCTGGACGCCGAAGGCGACGCCGCGCTGGTCGCGGCACTCGGCGCGCTCAAGGCCGACGGCAAGACGATCCTGATCGTCTCGCACAAGCTGGGCATCCTGCCCGTCGTCGACCGCATCCTGGTGCTTCGCGACGGCCGCGTCGCGCTGTTCGGCCCGCGCGACGAGGTTCTGCCCAAGATCGCCCCGCCGCCGCCGACGCGGCGTGTCATCCAGCAACCGGCGAGCAAAGCATGACGGCCATCACCCTGCCCCCCGCCGCCGACGGCGGCGCGATCGTTGCGGCCCCCGCCGCGCAGGCGCTTGTCCAGATGGGCGAACCGCGGCGCGAGATCCGGATCGGAATCGCGATCGGCGCGCTGTTCTTCATCCTGTTCCTCGGCTGGGCGGCATTCGTGCGGCTCGACGCCGCCGCCTATGCCTCGGGCGTGCTGGAGGTCGCGGGCCAGCCGCAGGCGGTGCAGCACCGCGACGGCGGCGTGGTGCGCGCGATCCATGTCCGCGAGGGGCAGCGCGTGGTGCGCGGCCAGTTGCTGATCGAACTCGCCGCCGCCGAGGTGCAGGCGCAGGAACGCGGGCTGGCGGCACAGGCGATCCGCCTGCTCGCGCAGCGCGCGCGGCTGCAGGCCGAGCAACTGGGCGATGCGCACGTGACCGCCCCCGCCGAATTCGCCACCTATCGGGGTGCCGACCAGGCGGAGGCCGCGCTTGCGCTGCGGATGCAGCAGACCGAACTCGACGCGCGGCGGGCGGTGCTGGCGGCGCAGCGCGGTGCGCTGTCCGAACGCGCGGCGCAGTCGGGCGAACAGGGGCGCGGCTATGGCGAACAGGCCGTGGCGGCGCGCGAACAGCTGCGGATCATCAACGAACAGATCGCTGCGCTGCGCCCGGTCGCCGACCGCGGCTTCGTCTCGCAGACGCGGATGCGCGAACTGGAGCGCGCCCGCGCCGAACTGGAGGGACAGCGCGGCCAGTACAGCGCCAGCGTGGCGCAGACGCGCGGCGCCGCCCGCGAGAGCCAGATCCAGGCGCTCGAGGCCGAACGCAGCTTTCGCGAACGCACCGCATCGGACCTGCGCGACGTCGACATCCGGCTGGGCGAGGCGTTGCCGCGCTGGGCCGCGGCGCGCGACCAGCTCGAGCGCACGCGCATCCGGGCACCCGCCACGGGCGCGGTGGTCGGGCTTTCGGTCTTCACGCCGGGCGGCGTGATCTCGCCGGGGCAGAAGCTGATGCAGATCGTTCCCGAACAGCGCGAGCTGCGCGTGCAGGCGCGGATCGCGCCCGACGATGCCGACGATCTGCGGCCGGGAATGCGCACGCTCGTCAAGTTCCCCGGCCTCCACGAACGGACGCTGCCCAACCTGGAGGGACGGCTGACGCGGCTTTCGGCGGACGCCTTCACCGACGAGAAGTCGGGACAGAGCTATTTCACCGCCGAGGTGCTGGTGCCCGCTTCGCAGCTCGCGCTGATCCGGCAGGTGCGCGGGGCCGATTTCAGCCTGCGCGCGGGCATGCCGGTCGAGGTGCTGATCCCGCTGCGCCGCCGCACCGCGCTCGACTATGCGCTCGAACCGCTGATCGGCAGTTTCTGGTCGTCGTTCCGCGAACACTGATCGGCCGCCGCCCGGCAGCATCCCGCCGCCGGGCGGAAGGCGCGCGTCAGTGGAGGACGGGGGCCGCCATGCGGCGAACGGCCGGCACCGCCCGGAACGCCGGCGACGGTGCCGCGGCAAGGCGGAACCGCGACGACTGGTCGTTGAGCACGTCGACCTCGTTGAGCAGGTTGCGCGCGGCAGCCGAGGTTTCCTCGACCATCGCAGCATTTTCCTGAGTCGCGCGGTCCATCGTCCCGATCGCGGCGGTGATCTGGGTGACCGCCGACGCCTGGGCCTGATTGTCGCGGACCATCGTGCCGAGCAACTGTTCGAACGCACCGACATTGCCGCGGATATCGGTGAGCGCCGCGTCGACATTCTGCACCGCCGCGACCGCCGAGCGCACCTGGCTCTGCGTCACGGTGAGCTGGTCGCGGGCGCGCTTGGCTTCCTCCTCGGCGCGCATCGCGAGCGCGGAGACGAGATCGGCGACGACCGCGAAGCCGCGGCCCGCCTCACCCGCACGACCGGCCTCGACCGCGGCGTTCATCGCGAGAACGCGCGTCTGGAAGGCGATCTTGTCGAGTCCCTCGATCACGCCGTCGATCCCCTCGGCGCTTTCGGCGACGCGGCGCATCGCCTCGACCGCCTGCTCGGCGGTGCTGCGGCCGGTTTCGACCACGCCGGTCGCGGCGGTGGCGCGTTCGGCGGTTTCGACCGCCGTCGCCGCGACGCCGCGCACGCGCGCCTCGATCTGCGCCATCGCCGCCGAAGTCTGTTCGAGGCTGGCGGCATTGCTTTCGGTGCGGCGCGCCAGATCCTCGGAGGCGCGCGCGATTTCCGCGGCGCCCGACGCGATCGTCTGCGTGCTGGCGGCCGCGGCACCGATCAGGGTGGTCAGCCCCTCTGCCGAGCGGTTATAGTTTTCGCGCAACGCCTCATATTCGGCGATGAAGGGCCGGGTCAGCCGGTGGCTGAGATCGCCGTCGGCGAGCGCGGCGAGGCCGGCCGAAAGCTGGTCGATCATGTCGCGCTGCGTCGTCTGGTCCTGGAGGATCGAGACGAGCACCTCCTCGCCATGCAGCACGTCGCGGATCAGCGTGGCGATCACCGGAACGGGGCTGCCGTCCTTGGCGACGTGCATCCATTCGAAGCGGTTGCGGCCCTCCTGCATCGCCGTGCCGATCACCTCGACCGCGAGATCGGCCGAGGTGCGGCCGTTGGGCTGGCGTTCGGGCGAGAGCACGACGGGCGACTTGCCGATCATCTCGTCGCGGCGATAGCCCATGACGCGTTCGAAGGCCGGATTGCATTCGACGAGGATGCCGTTGCGGATGACGTGCATCGGATCATAGGCGTTCTGGAAAATCGAGGCGCCGGCGGCCTCGGCGAGGGTCATTGCATCGTGGCGCGCCGACGCGCCCAGTCGTAAGCCAAACATGAGCTTCATCCTCCCCTGAGATGGAACGCATCGCGGGTTACGGCCCCGCCCATCGTCGCCGGAGGAGGAAGGGCGGCAGGCGCCCGCATCGCCTCGCGACGGTCAGCTCAATTATAGGGGGCGAGACTTGCGCAGCGCGTCGTTTTCACATGCAAAGTCTGCAACTTGGCGGGGAATGCGGAGACTGACGTTACGGATTCGGGCGGGGCGATGCCGTTTCACATGAAACAAAAATCGCGCGACCCCGCCCGCCGCTAGCCCGCGCGACGTTCGAAACGCGCGATGAAGAAGCCATCGAGCCCGCCCTGTTCGGCGAGCATCCCCGGCAACAACCGCACGGCACCGTCGGCGCGCGGCGCAATCCCGCCGGGCAGTTCGTCGGCGCGAACCGGCCGCAGTGCGAAATCGGGATGCGCATCCAGGAAGCGCGCGAGCTGGGCCTCGCCTTCCTCGGGCTCGAGCGAACAGGTCGAATAGACGAGCACGCCGCCCGGCCGCACCCAGCCAGCCGCACGATCAAGAAGCCGGGCCTGAAGTGCCGCCATTTCGGCGATCAGCGCGGGCCGGACGCGGTGCAGCACGTCGGGATGACGCCGGAAAATGCCCGTCGCGCTGCACGGCGCATCGAGCAGCACGGCATCGGCAGGCGTTTCGGGTGCCCAGCGGAGAAGGTCGGCCGCGACGACGCGGGCGGCGAGCCCGGTCCGTTCGAGATTGGCGTGGAGCCGCGCCAGCCGCGCTTCGGAAATATCGACCGCAGTCACCGCCCAGCCCGCCGCGGCGAGCTGCAGCGTCTTGCCGCCGGGCGCCGCGCACAAGTCGAGCGCCGACTCGGCACCCGCGCCGATCAGCCGGGCAGGGAGCGACGCGGCCAGATCCTGAACCCACCAGTCGCCCTCGGCGAAACCGGCGAGCGCGGGAACATCCTGCCCCGCCGGCAGGCGACAATGGCCCGAAAGCAGCGCCGTCCCCTCGCCGGGCGCCGCCGCGCCGGGACGGAGCGTCAGATCGAGCGGCGGCGGCACCGCGATCGCGCGGGCTGCCGCCGCGACCGTCGCAGCGCCCCAATGGCGCGTCCAGCGTTCGACCGCAGCCGCCGGAAGCGTGGGCACTTCGGGCAGCGTCACGCCCTGGCGCATCAACGTGCCGAACACGCCGTGGACGAGCTTGCGCGGGCCGCCGTCGACGAGCGGCAACACGGTCGCGATCGCGGCGTGGCCGGGGGTGCCGAGCGCGATCGCCTGCACCAGCGCGATGCGAAGCGCGAAGCGCGCCTTGGCATCGTCGGGCAGCCGCTGTCGCGTCGCCGAATCGATCAGCGCGTCGAGATCGGCCAGCCGGCGCAGCGCCTCGGCGGCGATGGCGTGGGCGAGGCCCCGGTCATTGGGCGCGAGCCCCTGGGCAGCGGCGTCGAGCGCCGATTCGAGCGCGAGGCCGCGACGCAGCACTGCATCGAGCAGCCGCAGCGCGGCACGGCGGGCGGGGACGCCGGGGGGCGTCGCCTTGGCAGGCACGGGACGGGCCAAGGGTCAGCGCCGCGACAGCGGATCGAGCGCGCTGGCACCGCGTCGCGTGCGCGGTATTCCCGAACCCGGGCGCGGCGCGACGGGAAGCGCGCCGGGCCGGCTGGGCCATTCGGGCGCGCGCTGCACCCGGGGAGCGCCCATCGCGGCGGCGAGCCGTTCGAGTTCGGCAATGCGGTTCCCGGTGTCCGGGTGCGTCGAAAACAAGCTGTCCCCCCGTGTCAGGCCCGGAACGATATAGAGTTGCGCCGCCGCCGGCACGCGTTCGGCGACGGGGCTGGGCACCGCCTGCGCCCCTTGCGCGAGCTTGGCAAGCGCCGAGGCGAGCGCGCGCGGGTTGCCGGAGATCTCCGCCCCCGCCCGGTCGGCGCCATATTCGCGCGTCCGGCTGATCGCGAGCTGGACGATCATCGCGGCAAAGGGCGCGACGAGGACCGCGAGCAGCCCCGCGAGCCCGGGTCCGCGCCCTTCCGAATCGCGGAAGAACAGGCCGAAATTGGCGATCATCGAAATCGCGCCCGCGATCGTCGCGACCATCGTCATGATGAGCGTGTCGCGGTTGCGGACATGCCCCAGTTCGTGCGCCATCACCGCGGCGACCTCGTCACGATCGAGCAGCGCGAGCAGCCCCGTGGTCGCCGCGACCGCGGCATGTTCGGGGTCGCGCCCGGTGGCGAACGCGTTGGGGTGCGGCGAATCGATCAGATAAACACGCGGCGCGGGCAATCCGGCGCGCGCCGCGAGCTGATGGACGATGCCGACCAGTTCGGGCGCGGTGCGGCCGTCGACCTCGTGCGCGCCGTGCATCGACAGCACGATGCGATCGGCATTCCAGAAGGTGAACAGGTTCATCGCCGCAGCGACGAGCAGCGCGATCACCGCACCGCCGGTACCGCCGAGCGTGTAGCCCAATGCCATGAACAGCGCCGTCAGCGCCGCCAGCAGCATCACCGTCTTGAACCCGTTCACTTGACCCAGCTCCTTCGGGTGTCGATGTGGGATGGGCAACCAAGGAAGGCAATCCCGATGGGCAAGCGACCCGAGCATGTGACGCCGCCGGCATATCTGTCCAAGAGCCCGCCGGTGCCGGCACCCGAACCGGCACGGCGGCCGGAGAACGACCCGCTGGGCAAGGACCCGGTTCGCTATGGCGACTGGGAGCTCAAGGGAATCGCCGTCGATTTCTGAGCCCGAAGTTTAGGAAGTTTAGGGTGCAACAACTTGTCGGCCGGCCGGCAAGTTCACCCTAAGCCATTGAAAAGAAACGACAATGCAGCTCAGATCGCCTCCGCCTTGAGCGGACGGCTGAGCAGCGCGTCGATCACCTGGGCGACCGGCGCCCCTTCGAGCAGCGCGTTGACCGCGGCGGTGACGGGCATGTCGACCCCCGCCTCGGCCGCCGCCTCGCGCAGCACGGGCGCGGTGAAGGCGCCTTCGGCCACCGTCCGGCGATCGGCGAGCAGATCGGCGGCGCGCCGCCCCTGCCCCAGCCCGACGCCGAGCGAGAAGTTGCGCGAGTTGGTCGACGAGCAGGTGAGAACCAGGTCGCCCAGCCCCGACAGCCCGGTGAGCGTTTCCGCCTGCGCGCCGCGCGCGAGGCCGAAGCGCGTCATTTCGGCAAAGCCGCGCGCGATCAGCGCGGCGCGTGCGTTGAGGCCGAGCCCCGCGCCCTCGACGACGCCGCAGGCGATGGCGAGCACGTTCTTCACCGCACCGCCGATCTCTGCCCCGACGACATCGGCCGAGGCATAGGGGCGGAAGGCAGGCGCGCCGAGGCGTTCGATCAGCCGCGTGCGCAAGTCCGCATCCTCGCACGCAAGCGTCACCGCCGTGGGCTTGCCCGCCGCCACCTCGTTCGCGAAGGTCGGGCCGGAGAGCACCGCGATCGGCGCCTGCGGCGCGACGCTGCGCGCCACCTCGCCGACGAGCAGCCGCGTCCCCGCCTCGATCCCCTTGGCGCACAACACGAGCGGCGTGGTGCCGACCGCGGTTTCGGCAAGCACCGCGCGGACATGCTGCGCGGGCGCGACGACGAGCAGCGCGTCGCACCCGGCGAGATCGCCGAGGCTGGCCGTCGCGCGGATCGCGGGCGACAATGCGACGCCGGGAAGGAAGGCGCGGTTTTCATGGTCGCGGTTGACGCCGTCGACCACCTCGGGCTCGCGCGCCCAGAGCGTGACGGGACGCTCGCCGCGCGCCGCCACCTGCGCCAGCGCGGTGCCCCAGGCGCCGCCGCCGATCACGCCGATCCTCATGCCTTCACTCCTGCCCCGCGCACCTTTTCCGCATCCGGATCGAGCGGCCAGCGCGCCCGCGCCGGCGTGTCGAGCGGATCGGTGAGCCCCTGGGCGAAGCGTTCGGCGCCCGCCCAGGCGATCATCGCGCCATTGTCGGTACACAGCCACAGCGGCGGCGCGACGAAGCGCAGCCCGTGTTCGGCCGCCAGCGCCTCGAGCGCGGTCCGCACCGCCTTGTTCGCGGCGACGCCGCCCGCGACGACGAGCGCGGTCGGGCGCACGCCGCCGAGCGCGCGCCGCGTGCGATCGACCAGGCAATCGACCACCGCCTGCTGGAACGACGCGGCGAGATCCTCGGCGCTGTAATCGTTCACCGCACGCGCCACGGCGCTCTTGAGCCCGGCGAACGAGAAATGCGGCTCGCCCGAGCCGACGAGCGGGCGCGGCAGCGGCACCGCGCGCGGATTGCCGCGCGCCGCCGCCGCCTCGACCGCGGGACCGCCGGGGAAGCCGAGCTGGAGCAGCTTGGCGGTCTTGTCGAACGCCTCGCCCGCGGCGTCGTCGATCGTGGTGGCGAGCCGGCGATAACGCCCGACGCCTTCGACGAGCAGCAACTGGCAGTGGCCGCCCGAGACGAGCAGCAGCAGATAGGGAAAGTCGAGCGCGGCATCGCCGAGCCGCGGCGACAGCGCATGGCCTTCGAGATGGTTGACCGCGATCAGCGGCTTGCCCGCAGCGAGCGCGAGCGCCTTGCCGGTGACGAGGCCGACCATCACCCCGCCGATCAGCCCGGGACCGGCGGTCGCGGCGATCGCATCGACATCGGCGAGCGTCACCCCCGCCTCGGCCAGCGCCGATTCGACGAGCGGGCCGAGCATCTCGACATGCGCGCGCGCCGCGATTTCGGGGACGACGCCGCCATAGGGGCGGTGAAATTCCTCCTGCCGCGCAAGCTTGTGCGCCAGAATGGTGCGATCGCCGGTCACCAGCGCGGCGGCCGTTTCGTCGCAACTCGATTCAAGTCCGAGAATGAGTGCCATTGCATCCATCTAGACCGAAGGGGCATTAGCACAAGCCATGGCACAGTTTCGACTTGGTACCCGCGGCTCGCCGCTCGCCCTCACCCAGGCCAATATGGTCCGTTCGGCGCTGGCCGCCGCGCATGGCCGGCCGCCCGAAGATTTCGAGATCGTCGTGATCCGCACCACCGGCGACAAGGTGCAGGACCGCGCGCTGGCCGAGATCGGCGGCAAGGCGCTGTGGACCAAGGAACTCGACCGCGCGCTGCTGGCGGGCGAGATCGACTGTGCGGTCCATTCGATGAAGGACGTCGAGACGATCCGCCCCGAGGCGATCGCGATCGCGGCGATGTTGCCGCGCGCCGATGTGCGCGACCGGCTGGTCGGCGCACCGTCGATCGCAGCGATTCGCGAAGGCGGCGTCGTCGGCACCAGCTCGCCGCGCCGCGCCGCGCAGATCCGGCGGCTGCGCCCCGACCTGCGCACCGTGCTGTTCCGCGGCAATGTCGATACCCGGCTGGCCAAGCTGGCAGCGGGCGAGGCCGATGCGACGCTGCTCGCCTCGGCCGGGCTCGCGCGGCTGGGGCGCGACGATGTGGGGACGCCGATCCCGCTCGACACGATGTTGTGCGCGCCGGCGCAGGGCGCGGTGGGGATCGAATGCCGGCGCGACGACGGCGCGGCGCGCGCGTTGCTGGGCGCGATCGACCATCCCGAAACGCATGCCTGCGTGCTCGCCGAGCGCGCGCTGCTCGCCGCGCTCAACGCCGATTGCCATTCGCCGGTCGCGGCGCTGGCGACGATCGAGGGCGCGATCCTGACGTTGCGCGCCGAGCTGTTCGCCGCCGACGGCAGCGAACAGGTGAGCGCGCAGGTCGAGGGGGCACCGCTCGATCCCGCGGTTTCGGTAGCGGCGGCCGACGACCTGATCGCGCGCGCGCCCGAGAGCATCCGCCGGCTGTTCGGCGGATGACGCGCCCGATCGCGGTGCTGCGCCCCGAGCCGGGCAATGCCGCGCTCGCCGAACGGATCGAGGCGGCGGGATTGCCCGCGGTGCGCGTGCCGCTGTTCGCGGTGCGGCCGGTCGCGTGGACCGCGCCAGACCCTGCGGCGTTCGACGCGCTGATCCTGACCAGCGCCAATGCGGTGCGCCAC
>JAFABD010000120.1 GCA_023426225.1 Pseudomonadota bacterium
GCTCGACACGGCGGCGCGCGGGCTGCTTGCGCAGGCGGCGGAGACGATGCGGCTGTCGGCGCGCGGGTTCCACCGGGTGATCCGCGTCGCGCGGACGATCGCCGACCTGGGCGGCGCCGAGGCGATCGGCCGCGTGCATGTGGCCGAGGCGCTGAGCTATCGCCGCCGGGCGCCGGTGGCGTGAGACGCGCGCGATCGCGTTGCGAATCCACCGCTTCGACGGTTGCGCCGCCGCCGGTCATCGTCTAGCGACAGCGCTTCGCTGCCCCTGTGGCGAAATTGGTAGACGCATTCGACTCAAAATCGAACGCCGCAAGGCATGCTGGTTCGAGTCCGGCCAGGGGCACCACCGCACATTGAGAACATTGTGGAAAATCGCGGAAATCTGCGATCAAATCACGGTTGTCGGTCCCGTGGTTTCCCACTTTGTTCCGTCAAGGGCCGCCTGAAGCGGGCCACGAAAGGGTGGACCACGGACCTCGCAGGAGTCGTGGCCCACCATGCTGACCGCCGGGCAGATCCGTGCGCTGAAGCCGCGTGAGCGTCCGTTCAAAGTGTCGGACGGGGACGGGCTTTATCTTCTGGTGCAGCCCTCGGGAGCGCTGCTCCGGCGTTTTCGCTACAAGGTATTCGGCGTGGATCAGGCTGATGCGAATCCTCGCTTTGACGCGAGCCGCGGCAGCCAGCCCATTTGCCGGATCTAGGGCTGGGACTCGCAAAAACCACATGACGCTGGCGGCGAGGTGGATGCTGCCGAGGAAGATGGCGGCGGTGCGGTCATAGCGCGTGGCGAGGCGTCGGCAGTCCTTGAGGCGGCAGAACATGCGCTCGATCGAGTTGCGTCCCTTGTAGAGTCTGCGGCTGAAGCAGCTTTTCCAGCGTCGGTTGGCCTTGGGCGGGATGTTGGGAACAGCGCCCTGCCGCTCGATGAGGTCGCGGACACGGTTGGTATCATAGGCGCGGTCGGCATGGACGATGCAGCGGGCCGGCAGGGCGTCGAGTAACGCTTCCGCTGCCCGACAGTCGGCCGCCTGACCGGGCGTCAGGAGGAAGGCGAGCGGCTTGCCTTGGGCGTCGGCGATGGCATGGATCTTCGTGTTGCGCCCGCCTCGGCTGATGCCGATTGCTTGGGCGTACGCCCCCCTTTTCCGCCGGCAGCCGAACGGTGGGCCTTCACATGCGTGCTGTCGATCAGGACCTCAGCCGGTGGTCCGCCGGCAGCGGCCAGTGCTTCGAATACCGCCTGCCAGACGCCCTTTTCCGACCAGCGTTTATGCCGGTTGTACAGCGTCTTGTACGGACCATAGACGCTCGACGCATCCTTCCAACGGCAGCCCGCCTGCAGCACATGGACGATGCCGCTGATCACCCGACGGTCGTCCACCCGCGGTACACCGCGCGGCTTGTTTGGCAGCAACGGCCGTAGCCGTTCCCACTGCTCGTCGTTCAGCCAGAACTCTCCCGGCAATTCACCCTCCACTTCAACGTGCAGGGTGAATCACATCTCTCGCGCCGAGGGAATCCCATTTATGGGTCCCGGCCCTAGGATACCGTCTGCGATTCAAACCGCTTGCGCATTTTTATCAGGGGGATGGTAATCCCGTCCGCAACGGCGTCCACCCGCTCTACAAGCTTGTACCCCGAGGGTGTGTATAGGCGCTCGCCGCTCAACGTGGCCATCAACTCCACGCTGCCAAAGCCAGCCTGGGCAGCAGCTTCTTCACAACCCTGCAGGATAAGTCGACCCACCCCCTGCCGGGCGAAATCCGGGTCCGTGTACATCGCCCTGATTTTGGCAGGATCGCGGGTCGGGTCCAGAAGCCTGGGATCGCGCAGATCCCGGCTGTGATCCCCACCGTACAACGTCGCTCTTTTGCTCCAGCCGCCGCCGCCTGCGATGACGCCGTTACATTCTGCGAGAAGGTAGGTGCCGTCCTCGACAAGCTGGGTGTCCAGCCCCATGATCGCGTGACTGGCGGCGATCTGTTCGGGCGATAGCAGGCCGACTTGCAAGGCGTCGATCGCTCGCTTCATCAGCGTCTTGAGGGCTGGAAGATCGTCTGTCGTGGCCCATCGCGTCTGAAAAACGGTCGTAGATGCAACACTCATTTCAAACCCTGTCTCCGTTTCTCGCTCGATGATCAATGGTCATGGTGAGGTGGTCCCGCCGCCGTCAGGTGCCCCCGGATTGGCTCCAGTGCCACCATCGCCTTGAAATCCGCGCTGTAGCGCTTCCCAGTCGTCTTCATTTCCGTACCAATCGGTGAGGTCGGGATTGGCTTGGCATCCTGATCGTGTCCGGGGCCGGTGTGGTCGACATCCGATGCTGCGGTTAGGCTGCAATGCGGGCGTGTCCGGTTGTAGTGATCGCGCCACCAGCCGTTGACGGTCCGGACCTCCGCAAGGCTGTAGAAGATCTCACCGTTGCGCAACGCATCACGCAGGCGAGCATTGAAGCGCTCGATATAGCCCTTCGCCCAGAGACTGGCCGGCGCGATATAGAGGGTGGTGACGGCGAGCCGACCCGGCCATTCGCGCACTGCGTTGGTGACGAATTCGGGACCGTCATCGGACCGGAAATGCTCGGGCGGCCCATGCTCGATGAACAGATGGGCCAGCACATCGGTCACGTTGTTCGAGCGGAACCGGCGCAGTGGCTCCATCGCCGAGCCAGAGCCGGCGGCGTTTCGGGGACGACCAGCATTCTGGGCGGGCCATGAGCGGGGCACGGTTTTTGAGTGCCCGCAAGATCGGCATATTGTGCAAACGCCGCCCGGCCCGGTGGGCTGGACGGCGTCTGGTCGGTTGCGGTCGCGCGCTTGCCGGCGCGCGGTTGGATCAGGCCTTGGCGGAGAAGATCATGCGGCCGGGGCCGAGGCGTTCGAACACCTTGGCCAGTTCGCGCTCGCCGACGGCGAAGCAGCCCTGGCTGCGGCCGAGCTTGCCGTGCTTGGCGATCATGTCGCGGTTGGCGTACCAGGCCGAGTGGACGACGATCGCGCGGTTGAGCGCATTGTTGTTGGTGGGATCGAGGCCCAGCAGCCGCTGCGAATCGCCGTGCTTGCCGACATAATAGTCGGCGGTGAGGAACGCGCCCTCGCACGTCGCCTCTGAGCCGACCTCGTTCGAAAAGCGGTGGAGCAGGCCGGTATGGCCCGGGTCCGAGCCGATGCCGTGCGAGACGAGGAAGCTTTCGACCTCGCCCGTGCCGAGATTGACGAGGTGGAAGCGCGGGCTGGACGAGGCGATCGAGAAGTCGGCGATCGCGATGCGATCGTGCGACGGGACGCGCATCGAGTGACGGTCGAGCGCGGCGATCGCGCGCTTGAACAGTTCGGGGCGCACGCCGTCGGGCGCGGCCGGGTTGTGCGCGGCGACGGCGGGTGCGGCCGGGATCGGCGGCACATGCCGGTTGGGAACGGGGACCGGCGCCGGAGCGGCCGCCACCTGCATCGTCTTGGCGGCGCAGGCCGAGACCACCGCGCCCCCTGCCATGACCAACGCCGAGCGGAGCACGGCGCGTCGCGAATGAGCCAGTTCGATCTTATCCGTCACTCTACCAATTGCCTGTTGTTCTGCGGACCCTCACGCAAGGGTTATACCAGATGAAGCGGAAACAAGGGGATTAACAACCGTATAGGGGTTGCGCCGTTCGGCGCATCTGTTGCCCGGTTCGCCGACGCCTGCACCGAAATGGGGCAATCGGCGCCGATGGGACGCCGCGGGGCAGCGGAACGAGTCGGCGGACGCACCCGCTTGCGGTAACGCCGGAATGCGGATCGCGCGCCGTGGGTGCGGCGGAAAAGGGGAAGTCGGACGTGCCAAGCGCAGGGATCGCGCCGGAAAAACATTTGAGAAGAACGGGTTGCGGCGCGGTGGTGCGATCCGCTGTGCGCGTCGCGCTGACGGCGGCGATGTTCGCGGCGGCCGCAGGCGCGCCGGCGCAGGGG
>JAFABD010000206.1 GCA_023426225.1 Pseudomonadota bacterium
GTGCCCGCCATCTGCGCCGAAACGGCGTTGAGGCTGCTCTGCGCGGCGGCAAGGTCCGACTGGATCTGCGCAAGCTGCGCGCGCGCCGCGCCGATGCGGTCGTCGAGCGAGCCCGTGCCCGGCAGGCTGCCCAGGAAACGCGCCTGGAAGTCGGCGCGCTTGGCGTCCGCATCCTGCAACTGCTTCTGCCGCTCGGCGAGCTGCTGGTCGAGGAACTGGAGCGACTGGCTCGACTGGTCGCGATTGTCCGCCAGGTTGTTCTCGACGAACAGGTCGATCAGCTTCTGCGCGATCTGCCGCGCCAGCTTGCCGCTGCTCGCGGTCACGCTGATCGAAAACTGGTTGGGCTGGTCGGCGGTGATCTTGATCGCGTTCTGCAACGACGCGACGCGCGCCGCGACGTCGCGGTCGCTCGTGACGGTGCGGGCCAGGTCGGTGCCGCGCACGACCTTTTCCAGCGTGACCGCCGCCGTCAGCGTCTGGCGAAGCCGGTCGATATCCTGCTGCTGCTGGCTCGCCGCCCCCGGGTCGGTCGGCAGGATCGGGCGCAACTGGACATAGACGCGGGCGCGCGATTCGTATCGCGTCGGAAGCTGCGACACGACGAACCACCCGGCCAGGCACACCGCCCATGCGACGCACAGCGCCAGCCACCGGCGTTGCCAGATGCCGTGAAGCGCGATGCGTGCCTCGTCGAGCAGGTTCCCCATCCGCCGCGGCTCCTCAGAACATGCTTTCGGGGATGATGATGACGTCGCCGGGCTCCAGCCGCACATTGGCGCTGATGTTGCCGTTCTTCAGCAGGTCGGAAAGGCGGATGCGGTACTCGCGCTGGCGGCCGCTCGCCTTGTCATAGCGGACGAGCCGCGCGCGGTTGCCCGACGCGAATTCGGAAAGCCCGCCGACCGCGATCATCGCGTCGAGCACGGTCATGTTGGCGCGATACGGGATCGACGCGGGCTTTTCGGTCGCGCCGACGATGCGCACCTGCTGGCTGTACGTGCCCGAGAAGTTCTCGACGATCACCGAAACGATCGGGTCCTTGATATACTCGCTCAGCGCGAGCTTCAGGTCGTCGGCCAGCATCGCCGGCGTCTTGCCGACGGCGGGCATGTCGCTGATCAGCGGCGTGGTGATCCGCCCGTCGGGGCGCACCTGGACCTTGGCCGACAGTTCCGGGTTGCGCCACACGAAGATGTTGAGCTGGTCCATCGGGCCGATGACATATTCCTCGCTCGGCGCCTCATGCGCCGCGACGGCCGATGCGGGCGGCAGTTCGGCGCGCCCGCCGGCGCCCGCACAGCCTGCAAGCAGCATCGCCGGCAGCATCGGCGCCGCAACGGTCCAGTTCTTTCGCAACTCCAACCCTCGTCCCATGCGCGCAGCTCCTTCCACGGCACGACCGGGCCGACGGGCGGCCGGAAATGCCGGGATCAGCGCGAGCTATCGCCGGTTCGGGTAAAGATAGCGTTAGTGAAAAGGCACGGATTTCCGCCGATGTTCTACCCCCGTTCCGCAAAGCCGCCCATTTTGGGGCAGCCGGAACAGCGCCGGAAAGAAAGTCGGCGGCCGCCGCGCGGTCAGTCGGTCGGCAGCCCCAGCACCACCTCGCGCACCGGCGGATGGCCCAGGAACATCGACGGGCTCGCCGTCGCGCCATAGGCGCCCGATGCGAACAGCACGACCAGATCGCCCACCTCGGCGCGCGGCATCGCGACGCGATCGGCCAGCCGGTCGAGCGGCGTGCACAGCGGCCCGACGATGCTCACCGTCTCCTCGGGCGCGTCGCCCATCCGCTCGGCGATCGCGACCGGATAGTTGCGGCGCACCACCGTGCCGAAATTGCCCGTGGCGGCGAGATGGTGGTTGAGCCCGCCGTCGACGACCAGGAACCGCTCGCCCTGCGACCATTTGCGATCGACGACGCGCGCGACATAGACGCCCGCCTCGCCGACCAGCCAGCGGCCCAGCTCGATCGCGAAGTGCCAGCCCGTCAGCGGTGCGCACGCCGCGCCCAGCGCCGCGCCGATCGCCTCGATGTCGATGGCCGTGTCGCCGGGGAAATAGGGGATGCCGAATCCGCCGCCCAGATTGACCAGCGGCGGCACGCTGCCCGCCGCGTCGGCCAGCCGCTCGGCCAGCGCGATCGTCGCGGCCTGGGTGTCGATCACCGCCTGCGTGTCGAGCGACTGCGATCCGGCATAGATATGGAATCCCTGCCACGCCGCGCCCGCCGCCAGCAGCCGCCGCACCAGCCCGGGGACGAACGCCGTATCGACGCCGAACGGCGATGCGCGCCCGCCCATCTTCATCCCCGATCCCTTGAGCTCGAAGTCGGGGTTGACCCGCACCGCCAGCCGCGGCGCGCGGCCGACGCGCTCGGCGATCGACAGCGCCCGCTCGGCCTCGCTTTCCGATTCGAGGTTGATCGTCGCGCCGCACGCGATCGCGGCCTGCAATTCGGCGTCGCGCTTGCCCGGCCCGGCAAAGCTGATCGCCGCGGCCGGCTTGACCGCCAGCGCGCGGTCGAGTTCCCCCGCCGATGCGACGTCGAGCCCGTCGACGCGCGGCGCCATCGCGGCGAGCAGCAGCGGATGCGGGTTGGCCTTGATCGCATAGTGCAGCGCGACCCCGGCGGGGAGCGCCGCCCGCAACCGCGCGATCCGTGCGGCGACGATGCCGAAATCATAGGCATAAAAGGGCGTTCCCGCCGCCGCCAGCGCGCGCACGGCCTCGCCGCCGACCGTCAGGCTCGACTGGCCGGCGAATTCGGGCGGGATCGGTCCATGGGGTTTGGAAGTCATGCGATGTCGGCCTTCAGGAGCGCGCGGTCGAGCTTGCCGTTCGGCCCGCGCGGCAATGTGTCGCGCCAGATATAGCGCGTCGGCTGCATGAAGCTCGGCAGGTCGCGGCGCAACCGCTGGCGAAGCGCCGCCTCGGCGGCGTCCGCCTCGCCTGCCGCACGCGCGACGACGACGATCGCCTGGCCCAGCCGCTCGTCGGCGACCCCGAACGCGGCCGCCTCGCGCACCTCGTCGCCGCTCAGCACCGCCTCCTCGATCTCGGTCGGGCTGATGCGGTTGCCCGCCGACTTGATCATCTCGTCGTCGCGGCCGACGAAACGCAGCAGCCCGTCGCTATCGGCGACCACCGTGTCGCCCGACCACACCGCCGTCCCGCCATATCGCGAAAAAGCGGGCGCGGGCCGAAAGCGGAGCGCGGTGCGTTCGGCGTCGCGCCAATAGCCCTGCGCGACCAGCGGCCCGGCATGGACCATCTCGCCCGGCTCGCCCGGCCCGGCGCGGCTGCCGTCGGGACGCACGACCATCACCTCGGCAAAGGGGATCTCCCGGCCGATCGAATCGGGGTGCGTGTCGACCAGCGCCGGATCGAGATAGGTCGACCGGAACGCCTCGGTCAGCCCGTACATCGGATAGAGCGCCGCCTGCGGAAAGCGCGCGCGCAGCCCGGCGACGAGGCGCGGCGTCAGCGCGCCGCCCGAATTGGTCAGCCGCCGCAAGCTTGCCGCCGTCGCCTCGGGCCATTCGGCCTCGAGCAGTTGCACCCACAGCGGCGGCACGCCCGCCAGCGTCGTCGCCTCGAAGCGCGCGACCGCCTTCACCACGTCGCGCGCGGTCAGATAATCGAGCGGCACGACGCACGCCCCCGCCGCCCAGGTCGAGAAGAGCTGGTTCTGGCCATAGTCGAAGCTCAGCGGCAGCACGCCCAGCACGCGGTCGGCCGGATCGATCTTCAGATAATGCGCGACGCTGATCGCCCCCAGCCACAGATTGGCGTGGCTCAGCATCACGCCCTTGGGCCGTCCGGTCGATCCCGAGGTGTACAGGATCGCGGCGAGCGTCTCCGGCGCGGCGCGCGACGGGGCCAGCGGCATCAGCGCGGCGGCGGCCTCGGCGACTTCCGTTTCGGTGGAAACGGCGGTGCGTCGCGGCACGTCTCCGAACGACAGCGAATCGAGCCTGGATTGCTGCGAAACGAGCAGTTCCGCCCCGCTATCGGCAAGGATATGGGCCACCTGTGCGCGTTTCAGCACCGGATTGAGAGGCACATGCACATAGCCCGCGCGAACCGCGGCGAGCGGCATCAGGCACGCGGCCCGCGTTTTCGGCAGCCATGTCGCCACCCGCGCGCCGGGCGCGAGCCCCTGCGCCGCCAGCCACGCCGCCAGCCGTCCCACCTCGGCCTCCAGCGCGGCATAGGTCAGCGTGCCGTCACGGTCGGCAAGCGCGACGGCGTCGGGTCGGCCACGCAAAGGCAGCGTGTCGAGCGGCTGGGCAAGCGGTTCGAGCGCGATCATCCCCCACCCATTACGCTTGGCAGCCGCGCCGCCAAGTCTTACGGGGACGAAAAAAGTCGCAGGGGACACACATTGCAGCGTCAGGACCAGATTGAGATCGAGGAAGCGGTGCGCGGCGTACTCGCCGACGTGCTTGGGCTGGACGCGGCGCGGGTCGCGGCATTCGACGCCGACACAGCGCTTTTCGGCGCGCTTCCCGAGCTCGATTCGATGGCAGTCGCGGGCGTCTTGACCGAACTCGAGGATCGCCTCGGCATCCTGATCGACGACGACGAGGTCGACGGCGACATGCTCGAAACCTTCGGTGCGCTCACCCGCTTCGTCGCGGCCAAGGTCCGGGGGTGATCGACGGCTACGACTGGGCCGGCGGGCGCGAGGCGATGCTTCGCTTCGGCCCCGCCGCTGGTCCGGTCGTGGCATTGGCGTTGCCGCTGTTCGAAGAAGCGAACCGCACGCGCAGCTTTGCCGTAACGCTGCTCCGCGCGCTGGCCGCTCACGGCATCGCAGGCGCGCTTCCGGACCTTCCCGGTCAGGGGGATAGCCTGGTGGCAACGCAGGATGCGCGGCTGGCGCATCTGCGCAGCGCCTTTGCCGCTGCGGTGGCGACGCTCGCGGGCGCCGGCGGCCGGGCGGTCCATGCCGCCGCGATCCGTAGCGGCGCACTCCTCGACGGCGATGCGCGCGTCGCCAGCCGCTGGCATCTGGCGCCCCAGCCGGGCTCGGCGTTATGCCGCGAACTCGATCGTATCGCGCATCACGCCACCCATACCGCCCCGCCCGCCGACGGCGACGCGCCGACGCTGCGCTGGATCGCCGGAAATGCGATTGCACCGGCGCTGCTGGCTGCGCTTGCCGATGCCGTGCCCGTTCAGGGCGCACACGACGCCGGGCCGCCGGTCCGGACGCTGCGCCTGACCGGCGACACCCAGTCCGCCGACGCCCACGTCGCCGGCCCGCCGCTCTGGCGCCGCGCCGAACCCGACAATGACGTCGCGTTCGCGACGCTGCTCGCTGCCGATCTCGCCGCGTGGGTCCGGCAATGCGCCAACTGATCGGTTTCGCCTGCTGCGACGCGCCGCTGCTCGGCACGCTCGACATGTCCCCCGGCGCCTCGGCCCGGACAGGCCTGTTGATCGTCTCCGGCGGCAACGAAATCCGGATCGGCGCCCATCGCGGCATGGCCTTGCTGGCGGACCGCATCGCATCGGGCGGCTTTCCCGTATTTCGCTTCGACCGGCGCGGCATCGGCGACTCCGGCGGCATCAACGGCGGGTTCGAGACGAGCGGCCCGGACATCGCCGCCGCGGCCGCCTGCTTCCGAAATACGGCGCGAGTCGACCGCATTCTGGGCTTCGGCAATTGCGACGCCGCAAGCGCCCTCATGCTGTTCCACCGCGACGCCGGCCTCGACGGGCTGGTCCTCGCAAACCCCTGGGCGGTGATGCCACGCGACGACCTGCCGCCGCCCGCTGCGATCCGGGCGCGATACGCCGCGCGCCTTCGCGACCCAAAGGCGTGGGTACGCCTGCTGCGCGGAGGCGTCGATCTGGGCAAACTGGCGCGCGGCCTCGCCAGGATCAGCCGCGCCCGGACGGGAGGAGCGGACGGCAACCTGCTGGCCGACCGGCTGGCCGCCGCGCTGTCGGCCAGCACCGTGCCGACGACACTGCTCCTCGCCACCCGCGATAACAGCGCGATCGCGTTTGCCGACATTCTCGGCAGCCCGGCCTTTGCGGCGATCCGGGACCGCCTGCGCTGCGAACGCCTCGACAGTGCGAGCCATAGTTTCGCCGGCCCCGAGGACGGCGAATGGCTCCACGCCCGCCTGATCGCCGCGCTCGAAGGCACGGCGGTGCGGGACTGAGCGCTCCCGCACCGGCACCAGAACCGTTACTCGGCGGCTTCGGCCACCTGCTCGAAATCGGCCGCAGCGAGGAAGCGTTCCGCATCGAGCGCGGCCATACAACCCGTCCCGGCGGCGGTGATCGCCTGGCGATAATGCTTGTCCATCACGTCACCGCACGCAAAGACGCCGGGGACGCTCGTCCGCGTCGTTCCCTTTTCGACGACGATATAGCCATCGTCATCGAGCGCGAGGTGGCCGCGGAACAGCTCGGTCGCCGGATGGTGGCCGATCGCGACGAACCCCCCGTCGACAGCGATTTCGGAACGTTCGCCGGTAACCGTATCTTCGAGCTCGATGCCGACCAGACCTTCGGGTTCGCCGCCGCCGATGAAGCGCACGACCTTCTTGTTCCAAAGCACGTTGATCCGCTCGTTCGCCGTCAGCCGCTGCTGCAGGATCTTTTCGGCACGCAACGAGTCGCGGCGATGGATCAGCGTCACGTCGGGGCTGTGATTGGTGAGGTAAAGCGCTTCCTCGACGGCCGTGTTGCCGCCGCCGATGACCGCAACCTTCTTGCCCCGATAGAAAAAGCCGTCACAGGTCGCGCACGCGCTGACGCCCTTGCCCTTCAGCAGATCCTCTGAATCGAGGCCCAGCCAGCGCGCCTGTGCGCCCGTGGCGATGACGAGCACGTCGCCGAAATAGACGGTGCCGCTGTCGCCGACGATACGGAACGGACGCTGCGAGACGTCGATCTCGACGATCGTGTCCCACATCATCTGGGCACCGACATGCTCGGCCTGGGCCTGCATCTCCTGCATCAGCCACGGGCCCTGGATCACCTCGCGAAAACCGGGATAATTCTCGACATCGGTGGTCGTGGTGAGCTGGCCGCCGGGCTGGATGCCCTGCACGACGATCGGGGCAAGCCCGGCGCGCGCGCCATAGATGGCGGCCGAAAGCCCCGCCGGGCCCGATCCGAGAATGAGCATGCGGGTCGAATGGGTAGCGGTCATTCCTGTCTTCCGAATAGCGTTCGGGGCGCATCTAGTAAGCGCGCGCCGCGAAAGCGCAACATGGGGATGACCGCCTCGCTTCGCCAGCGGATCGTGTGCCGCCGGATCGAAATCCCCGCGCCAGGGTTGGCACGCCCGTCCACCCCGGACTAGGGAGGCGGACATCGATGTCGACGCCCCTGGAGATGAGCCTGTGACGAGCCCCCATCCCTTCCACGCGCTCCACCATCAGGGGATGATCCGCACCGGCGTCTGCACGCCGCCCGTGCGCGTCGCCGACCCGCACGCCAATGCCGAAGCGACGATCGCGCTTGCCCGCCAGGGCGACCGGGCGGGCGCCGACCTGCTCGTCTTTCCCGAGCTCGGCCTCACCAGCTATGCGATCGACGACCTCCACCTTCAGGACGCGGTGCTCGCCGCGAGCGAAGCGGCAGTGGCGATGGTGGCAGAGGCGAGCCGCACGTTGCGCCCGGTTCTGCTCGTCGGCGCGGCGCTGCGTCGCAATGGCCGCGTCTACAACTGCGCCGTGGCGATCGCACGCGGCAGAATCCTGGGCGTCGTCCCCAAGCAATATCTGCCGAACTATCGCGAATATTATGAAAAGCGCTGGTTCGCATCGGGGATCGGCATGGTTGGGCTGGACATCCGCGTCGCAGGACAGGTCGCCCCGTTCGGCACCGACCTGATCTTCGCGGCCGACACATTGGCCGACTTCACCTTTCACGTCGAAATCTGCGAAGACTACTGGGCGCCGACGCCGCCCTCGACCGCAGGTGCGCTCGCCGGCGCCCTGGTGCTGTGCAACCTTTCGGCATCGAACATCGTCGTCGGGAAGGCGCGCGAACGCGCGGTGCTCTGCGCATCGCAATCGGCGCGGACGCTCTCCGCCTATCTGTACTCGGCGGCAGGTGCCGGCGAAAGCACCACCGATCTCGCCTGGGACGGCCAGGGAATGATCTACGAACTGGGCGAGTTGCTCGCCGCGTCCGAACGGTTCGACGCGACGCAGGGCGTGGTACTCGCCGACGTCGATCTTGAGCGCCTGCGCCTCGAACGGTCGCGCAATGGCACCTTCAACGATAGCGACCGTGCCGCCGACTATCCGGAGCGCCGCTTCCGCCGGGTCGGTTTCGATCATCCGCTCGACGCGAGCGACCGCGGGCTCATTCGTCCGGTCCGGCGTTTCCCGTTCGTCCCCGACCATGCTGCCGAGCTCGAAGCCGATTGCTATGAGGCGTTCAATATCCAGGTCGAGGGCCTGCGCCAGCGGCTGCTGGCCACCGGCAGCCGCCATCTCGTCGTGGGGATTTCGGGCGGACTCGATTCAACGCATGCGCTGATCGTCGCGTGCAAGGCGATGGACCGGCTGGAACGCCCCCGCGCCGACATCCTCGCCTATACGATGCCGGGTTTCGCCACCAGCGAGGAAACGCGGGCCAATGCCTGGGCGCTGATGCGCGCGCTCGGCGTCACCGCAGCCGAAATCGACATCCGCCCCGCCGCGCGTCAGATGCTTGCCGATATGGGGCACCCCTTTGCGAACGGGGAGCCCGTCTATGACGTGACGTTCGAAAATGTGCAGGCCGGGCTACGCACCGACTATCTTTTCCGTCTCGCCAATCAGCATCACGGCTTCGTACTCGGCACCGGCGACCTTTCCGAACTCGCGCTCGGCTGGTGCACCTATGGCGTCGGCGACCAGATGAGCCACTATGCCGTCAACGCGGGCGTGCCCAAGACGCTGATCCAGTATCTGATCCGCTGGACGGTGCAGACCGGTCAGTTCACCGGCGAGGCCGCAGCGGTGCTCGAAGCGATCCTGTCGACCGAGATTTCACCCGAACTCGTCCCGGCGGATGCCGACGGCCGGATGCAAAGCACGCAGGATCGGATCGGTCCCTACGAACTCCACGATTTTTTCCTGCACTATGTCGTCCGCTATGGATTGCGGCCGTCGAAGATCGCGTTTCTCGCCTGGCACGCCTGGCACGACGTCGCGGCTGGCGCATGGCCGATCGGCTTTCCGGCCGAAGCGCGCAACGCCTATGATCTCCCGACGATCGCACGCTGGCTCGAGAGTTTCCTGCACCGCTTCTTCCAGACGAGCCAGTTCAAGCGTTCGGCGCTTCCCAATGGACCCAAAGTGTCGGCGGGCGGAGCGCTCAGCCCCCGCGGCGACTGGCGCGCGCCATCGGACAGCGTTGCAACCGCATGGATCGCCGAGCTCCGAAACGGGTTGCCGCCCGCCTGATCGGCCGCCGGATCAGTCGCGGACGAGCAGCCGAACCTTGCGCAGCAGTTCGACCGTCTCGAACGGCTTGCGCAGCACCGCAACCTCGGGACTGGCCACCGTGTCGAGCTTGTCGGACTCGGCAAAGCCGGTGACGACCAGCGCCGGGAGTGCGGGCCATTCGGCGCGGGCGGCGCGGATCACATCGGCGCCGCTCATCCCTGGCATCGCGAAGTCGACCACGAGCAGATGCGGTTCCATGCGACGGACCAGGTCCAGCCCGGCATTGCCGCTGTCGGCCTCCTCGACCGTGGCGCCGGCGGAAACCAGCATCTCGGTCAGCGTCGAGCGAACCTGAGGGTCGTCGTCGACAAGCGCAATCCGAACCCCCGAAAGGTCGAACCGCGTATCGGCACGCGTATCATCGTCGACCGCGCGGCGGGGCTGCGCTGCGGCGACGCGCAACAGCAGCGTGACGCGCGTTCCCTCACCCGGCCGGCTTTCGATCTGAAGCGAGCCCCCGGACTGGCGAAGCACGCCGAATGCCATCGAAAGGCCCATGCCGGTACCCTTCCCGACTTCCTTCGTCGTGAAAAAGGGTTCGGCAGCGCGCGCCAGCACTTCGGGCGACATGCCGACGCCGCTGTCGGCAAGCGTGAGCGCGACATAATCCCCGGCGGGAAGGTCCGGCGCGACGATGCCGCTCCGCCGCTCGGCCGAAATGGTCAGCACCCCGCCATCGGGCATGGCATCGCGGGCGTTGAACGCGAGGTTGAGGATCGCCAGCTCGAGCTGGAGCGAATCGGCCTGGACATTCCAGGTAGGATCGATCGGCAGCACCCGCACCTGTCCCAGCGGCGCGACGGCCCGCTCGACCAGGCTGCGAACGCCTCCCACAAGCTCGCCCAACCGGACCGAGGTGACGTCGAGACGCTGCTTGCGCGAAAAGGCGAGAAGTTGCCCGGTCAGCGTACGTCCGCGCTCCACGGCATCGAGTGCGCTCGCGCTCCACCGCACGACGCGATCGGCGTCGCCGGGCTTGCGCGCGATCAGTTCAAGGTTGCCGGCGACCGCCTGAAGCAGATTATTGAAATCATGCGCGATACCGCCGGTCAGTTGCCCTACGGCCTCGAGCTTCTGCGACTGCAGCAGCGCGGCCTCCGCCGCCTGGCGTTGCGCAACCTGACCACGCAGTTCCTGGAGCGCGGCATCACGTTCGCGAACCAAGGCCGCCAACTGGTCGTTGTCCGCACGGAGCTTTTCCGCCGACGGCAAGACGGCAGCCCTCGGCAGCAAGCGCCACAGCGCAACGGCAGTCGTCAGCCCCGCCCCGGCGACGGCGACCCGAATCACGGCATCGACCCAATTGGCGCCGGCGATCAGGATTCCGATCGTCATCACATGCGTCATGGCGCAAGCGACCAGAAAGGCCGCGAAACACCAGAACATCCAGCCGAAGGCGACATCGCGACGGCTGCGCACCAGCCGAACCAATGCGAGCGCGATCGAGATGAAGGCAGCGGCGGTCAACAAGTCCGCCAGCGCGTCTGTCCAGAATAAGCTGGCGGGAAGCGCCGCCATGTGGCCAAGCGCAGCGCTGCCATCATGAGCGGTGGCGAACAGGTCCGGCATTCCGCGATCCCCTCAACGCGGGGTCAACCCGCGCCAGTCGGGCGTCTTAGTGTAATCCGGTGACAAACGAAACCTAAGGGGAATGCCAGTATTGCTCGTCGCGCGTCGTGGGATCCGCCCGCATCCTTCGGTAATCCGTCACAAATGCTGCGACAGATCCGGCGTTCGTTGCAGCGACGGAACAACCGGCAATCTTGCGGGCTAGTTCCACCGACAGCGCAATCGACGTCCCTCACTTGCGCTTCGACGCGCCCATTCGATCAGTTGCAGTCCGTTCACCGCGTCCAGCGGATCCACCGGCGGCGGCGCACCGTGGCGAAGGCAAGCGCGGACGCCGGCATAAAAGCGGCGATAGTCTCCGCGTTCGGACAGTACGCGCTGCCGGCTTCCGTCGGCGAGCGTCAGCACGCCATGCTGTTCCGGCGCCTCGATTCCGAAGTCGGGCTGGTCAGCGCGATGCTGCGCCCGCAACACCGCCTCCTGCGGGTCGAGTCCCTGCTTGCGAAAGCTTCCACGCAGCCCGTGAAGCGCAAAGCGCGGGCGTGGCTCCGCCACGATCGGCGCCGACGCCAGTTCGACGCGGCGCGTGCCATAATGCAGCGTCAGATGAAAATAGTCGTCGACCTGCGAACCTGCCCGCTGGGCACCGATATCGGCGTCGATCGCATCGGGCAGACCGAACATCTGCAACGCCTGGTCGACCAGATGCGGCCCGAGATCGATCAGGACACCCCCGCCCTTGCCCGGCGCCTCGTGCCAATTGTCGCGCAGCGCAGGGCGATAACGATCCCAACAGGCACTCGCCAGCAGGATCTCGCCAAGCACTTCCTGCTCGAGCAGGCGCTTTACCGTCAGGAAATCGCTGTCCCACCGCCGGTTGTGGAAGATGGTGAGCATTCGCCCGACGGCACGCGCTGCCGCCGCCAATTCGCGCGCCTCTCCGCTATCAAGGGCGATCGGCTTGTCGATCACCACATGCTTGCCCGCCTCGATCGCGGCACGCGCATAGGCGGCATGGCTGTCGTTCGGGGTGGCGATGATGACCAGTTCGATGTCGGACATCGCCAGTACGGCCGCAAGCTCGGGAACCACCAGGGCCCCGGGGGCATCGGCCTCGACTTGCGAGCGCCGCGACGTCACGACGGCATCAAGCGCAAACCCCTCGCTCGCACGGACCAAGGGGGCATGAAATGCGCGTCCCGCCAGACCATAGCCAACCAGCGCCGTTCGAATCATTGCTGTTCGTCCCTTACCTTCGCGACCTACAGGCGTCGCGCCCGCAGCGCGGGTTCGATCGCCGCAATCATTGCGTCGTATCCCGCCTCGTTCGGCTCAACGCCCTCCCCCGCAAATTCGCGCCGTACCCCGCCGTCGGCGTCGGCCAAGGCGTTCCAATAGTCGATCCAAGCCGCGCCGGTGCGCAGCGCCTGGGCACGAAGCGCCTCGTTCAGCGCGCGGACCGCGCCTGCTGCATCGACATCGGGCCGCGACGGGAAACCCCGTGCAGGCGGCACGGCGCCGATCATCACCGTCATATGATTGGCCCAGGCGATCTGAGTCATCATGCGCAGATTGTCGACGATGCGTTCGATTCCCGCCGGGCTGGGATCGGATACCAGGTCTTGGGCGCCGCCGAGCAGATGAAGAAAGCGCGGCTTGAGCGCGACGACATCGGCCATCATCCGCAGCAGCATCTGTCCGGTCTGCTGTCCGGCAATACCCCGCGCCACACGGCCGGCACGAAAGAAATCGGGCCGGCACGACATCCAGCTCGCCGTGAGACCGTCGCCCAGAAACACGATGTTGACCGGCGCCTTGGCGGCCAGGACCGTCCGGTTGCTCTCCGAATAGTGGTCGAGCCCTGCCCAATCGCGATCGGCGGGACACCCCGTCCCGACCGGCACCGGCCTTGCGGGCTCCTGAAGCCGTGGGCTGCCATGCGCAGCGATCGGCAAGGCCGCGGCGCCCATGAGCAACGTGCGTCGGACGATCAACATGCCACTCCCGTTCCGTGCCGCAGCCCGTCTGGCGGCTGCGCTCCATCGCTCACGCACTATGCGTTGCCGCGGTGACGAGGCAAGCAAGCGCGACGTAACGGCATCTTTGGGCGCATTCGTGTTGGCGGTGCAATCGGCGCTCGCACTTGCACATATTCTTCGCCTATTAGGGATCGGCTGGCTGCCTGGGCTGTTCCCAGCATTAAGGAGTAAGTGCTTGTGAAGTTGCGCGGGAATTGCGTTGGAGCGGGACATTGGTCGATCTGGATGACGGCACTGGCCGCTGTTCCCATGAGCCCAGCCCTTGCCCAGCAGCAGCCCGCAGCGAACAACACGCCGCCCGCCCCGATCGCTCCGGCACCGGTGCAGACGATGCCCCTGCCGACGCTCAGCGCCACCCAAGCCGATCAGCTCGCACAGGCCCTTGCGCAAGCCAGCTATTCGCAGGGGCTTCGCCACGACAGCCCGGCACCGGCACGCCCCGCGGACAACGATGCACTGGTGCGCGCCGCCCTCGACTATGCCCGCGCGGTGCATTCGGGTCGGCTGGACGCGAGCGATTTCGACACCAATTGGGGGCTGCGCCCGCCGGCATTCGATCCGTTGCCCGGCTTTACCGATGCCGTGCGCCGCGACCGGATCGCGGCTTGGCTACGCTCGTTGCCGCCGCCCTATGCAGGCTATGACGGGCTGCAGAAGGGCCTGATCGCCTATCGGCAGATCGAGGCGAACGGCGGCTGGAACAAGCTTGCCGCGGGCCCCGACCTCGCGCAGGGGGCGAGCGGCGCGCGTGTGGCGGCGCTGCGCAAACGCCTTGCAGTGGAGGATCCCGAGGTATCGCCGACCGGCGACAGCTTCGATGCGGCGCTGAAGGAAGCCGTCGTGCGCGCCCAGCGGCGCTATGGCCTCAACCCCACCGGCGTGGTGTCGACGGGTACGCTCGCGGCATTGAATGTTTCGACGCGCGACCGCATCCGGCAGATCATGGCGAACATGGAGCGGTGGCGCTGGTTGCCGGCGCAGCTGCCCGCGAAGCGAATTCAGGTCAATATCGCCGCAGCCGTTATGACTGTTTTTGAAGGTGATACACCGATCTTTTCAATGAAGGCCGTGACCGGACGCCCCGGCAACGAAACGCCGATGCTCCAGTCGCGCATCCATTCGATCGTGCTCAATCCGCCGTGGAATGTGCCGACGAGCATCGCAACGAAGGAATTGTGGCCCAAGGGCGACGCCTATTTGCTGCGCAACGGCTACAAGATCATCGGCACCGGGCCGAACCGCCGGCTTCAGCAGCAGCCGGGACCGCGCAGCGCGCTGGGATTGTACAAGTTCGATTTTGACAATTCTTTCTCGGTTTATCTGCACGATACGCCGGCGCAGGCCGGATTTTCGCGGTTCAGCCGGCTCGAGAGCCATGGCTGCGTGCGGCTGGAAAAGCCCGCGCAACTGGCACAGCTGCTGCTTCGCAACGACCCCAACTGGCAGCCCGATCGGATTCAATCCGTGATCGTTGAGGGGAAAACTACGCGCGTTTCGCTGCAAGAACAGGATAAAGTCGCGGTGTTCCTGCTCTATTGGACGGCGTTCGCAGGAACGAATGGACAGATGAACTTTCGCGACGACCCCTATGGCTGGGATCGCGCGCTCGCCGAGAAGATCGAGCGCCGATCGGCCATCACCGCGGCCGTCGCGGCGCGCTGACATATTGAGAGGGAGATTGGGATGAAGCGCTTTGCACGGACCGCGCTGGTCGTCGCGGCGGCGGTCGGGCTTGCGGGCGGACTCGCCGGATGCGGGTCCAGCGACGAACAGGCGCCGCCGCCGCCCAACATGGAAGGAATCGACATTGCGCCGGACAATGGCGTCGAGGCCAATGTCGTCACCGAGGCGCCGGCAGCCAACCGCATCGACAACCTGACCGCCGAGACCCCGCACCGTAACGAAAGCGAGGCCCACGCAAAGCCGGTCGTATCGGAAACCGAGCAGGTCCAGGACGACGCCGCGGCAACCGGCATGACCGCCCGTGTGGCGCGCGAAGACAGCGCCAACGAGACCGAAGCGGGACATTAACCAACCGCGAGGCAAATATTTCGCTATTGTTTCAGTCGAGATACTTGCTTACATTCGCAACATCCGGTCGAAATCGTCGATCGGGCGGAGCCGGACGGCGTTTAACTCCCTTTTCCGTCGTCCGGCTTTCGCCATAGAGCGAAGCCTCTTCGCGCCAGATTCCACCCAGCCGCCAGCGCATCATCGTCAAAGGATTGCCTGCCGCCGGGCCGATGGGGACCCGCCCGGCAGCAGGCGCGGTGGCGGGCGCAACGCGCTCCACCACCAAAGGGTTTCAGCGATGCGTTCGGCGCGTCGGGCGGCCACGGTTGACCACGGGCTGCGGGTTGCGCGCCCGGGCAATGCTCGCCATCAGCAGCGAACGCTGCGCGGGCGTAAAGCCCGCCGCCTCGAACGCATCGCATTCGGCGGGAGCAACGTCGTCACCATCGTGCCATGCCAGCACCGCGAAGCGCCGGAGCGCCTCCAGCCGGGCATCGGCGAGACGCGGATTGGGGCGCTGTCCGCCGAAGATCATGCCCAGTGCAACCGCCAGCCGCCCCGGCGTCGCCAGCGAACGGCGGCCGTCACGGCGCGCAATCGCGATCACCTGCCATTCGAGCGCGGAGAAGGTCGCCTGTCGGACCGACGGCGCACCACGGCGGCCGCCGTCAAGAAGCGAGCGATCCTGCGCGGGATCGAAGGAAAGATACGCCATCAGCAGCCTCCATCGCCCACCACCGGGCAGGCGAGTTCCGTGGGCGGCCGTCATCGCGCCGCATGAGAATGTCGTTGAAGGGCAAAGCCGCGGGCCCGCCCCGTTTTCGTACCATTCGGTATATAAATGCGGAACGGCACCGTCAAGCCGTTTCCTACCGGCCGATACAAAAAGGTCAACGCGATATTCGTCCCCGGGCCAGCGTCGTGAACACGTCGCCACAGGAGCGCGCGAAAACGTTGCGAAACTGCAACGCCTGGCGAAGATCAGGGTTAAACTGAACTGACCAGTACGCCCACATCTTGACGCGTTCCCGACGTCAGCCTAGCGGAATGTACCCCCCAGTACGGTTATTGCCCATGTTCGTCCCCCCTTCCCTGACCGGTCAGCCGATCGACGCCCCCGCCGATGCAGGCCGCAATCACTTTCCCGCGCCGCTGTCCGAACTCGAACAGATGGCTTTGGCGATCGGTCTTCGCGACGCGGCGGCCGACGCCGGCTGGATCCGCTTCGTGCCGCGAGCCTTGCGCGGGCTGCTGCGCCACCCGACGCTGCCGCTTTCGCGCCCGGCGCTGGAGGCGCTGCGCGGCTATGCCCACCATCGCGACGGCCGCAATACTACGGCCGCCGGAAACGCACGGGCGGCATTGATCGAACATGGCCACGACGTCGATCATGTCGACCAGATGATCGCCCGGTTGCGCGCCGAATAGGCTGCTTGCGACGGCGGCGGCCGCATCGCACCCGGTCTACGTATTTTACCGGGAGCCGCGGTTATCCGCACTGCAACGGGCGGAAGGCAGGGATGATTGTCCCCGCCCCAATGCAGGACCTTCCCCGTGCTTCTCCCGCTCCAGAACGTCATTCTCGAGATGGTGGCGAAGGGAGAATCGCTGCAACGGATCACCGACCGGCTCTGTCACGAGGTTGCGGCCCTGTCGCCCGAGGTCGTGGTGAGCGTCCTCACTGTCGACGGTGCCGGGCGGCTGCATCCGCTCGCGGCGCCCACCCTGCCCGACCATTACCAGCAGGCGATCGACGGCATGGCGATCGGTCCGCGCGCGGGGTCGTGCGGCACGGCCGCCTATCTGCGCGCACCGGTGGTCGTTACCGATATCGAGACCGACCTGCGTTGGGCCCGTTACAAGTCGCTGGCTTTGCCGTTGGGATTGCGCGCCTGCTGGTCGACGCCGATCTTCGGCACCCGCGGCCATGTCATCGGCACCTTCGCCTTCTATTACCGGACCTGCCGCGGGCCGACCAAATTCGAAAAGTCGCTGGTCGCCACCTGTGTCCATCTCTGCGCGATCGCGATCGAGCATGATCGGTGGTGCGCCGAGCAGGAGCACCGCGCGCTTCACGACGCGCTGACCGGGCTGCCCAACCGCGCGGCCTTCACCGCCGCGATCGAGGCGCTGTCGTGCGAGGAGCCGGGCAGTTGGGGTGTCATGCTGGTCGATCTCGACAATCTGAAGACCGTCAACGACACGTTCGGCCATGGCGCCGGTGACGAGTTGATCCGCCACGCCGCGACGGCGATCGCGCAGGCGACGCTGCCCGACAAGACGTTCCGTCTGGGCGGCGACGAGTTCGCGGTGGTCGTCCAGACCCCCACCGCGCTGGAGAATATGGAGGCCGCGGCCGCCCATCTCCTCGCCGCGCTCGAACAGCCGACCGCGCACGAGGGACATTTGCTCGTCCCGCGCGGGACGATCGGCGGTGCCACCCTGGGCCGCGAGGATCGCACCCCCGAGTCGGTACGCCGCAATGCCGATTTCGCCCTGTACCACGCCAAGGAGACGCGCCGCGGCGGCTTCATCCGATACTGGCCGGGAATCGGAACGCGGATGCTCCGGCGGCTCGAGTCGGTCCGACGCGTCGAGATGGCGCTGGCCGAGGACCGCGTGATCGCGCATTACCAGCCGCTGTTCGACCTGCTGACCGGACAGATCGTGGGTTTCGAGACGCTGTGCCGGATTCGCGAGGGCGACACGATCGTCGCCGCCGCAGGATTTCAGGACGCATTGCACGACGGCCAGATCGCGACGGCGATCACCGAACGCATCCTGAGCAGCGTGGCAGCGGATCTTGCGCACTGGCGGACGATGGGACTGCCCGCCGTTCCCGTCGCGCTCAATCTCGCCCCTGCCGACTTCCGCGCGGGCCAGTTGCCCGGGCGAATCGCGCAGGCGATGGCCGCACGCGGCGCGCCGCTCGACCAGCTTGTCGTCGAGGTGACCGAGGCCGTCTATCTCGGTCCCGGCGAGGATGCCTTTGCCGAGACGATCCGCGAGCTTCGCGCCTGTGGCATCGGCGTCGCGCTCGACGATTTCGGCACCGGTTTCGCCTCGCTCACGCACCTTCTGACGGTGCCGGTCGACTATCTGAAGATCGACCGATCGTTCGTCGCGCAACTCGTTCACAGCCGCGCGAGCCGCGCGATCGTCGAAGGGGTCATCCACATCTCGCGCGAGCTCGACATCCGCGTCACCGCCGAGGGGATCGAGACCGAGGCGCAGGCCCAGGCACTGCGCGACATCGGCTGCGCGATCGGCCAGGGCTATCTGTTCTCGCCGCCAGTCGACGTCGAAGCGGCCACGACGATGCTGCGCGCCAGCCCGAGCATCGTCGCGCGGACGAGCAAGGGCAGGCGCCGCGAGCCGCAGGTGCCCCTGATCCACTGATCCAATTGATCCACTGATCCACTGGCGCCGGCGGCGATCGATGCCGCCGGACGCGCGCGATCGACAGGGGGGGCCTCGGTGACCCGGTTCCCGGAAAGATGCACCTTCGCCACCTCGACAAGCGACGGCGCCATCATATCTTGGCGGCTCCACCAACCAAGATCACAGGATGCCATGCCGCAGAGCCAGACCGTCAACCGCCAGTGGACGCTTGCGCGTCGCCCCGTCGGCGAACCCGATTCCGAAACGCTGCGCCTGGTCGAGAGCGCGGTACCGCAGCCGGCGCCGGGCGAGATGCTGTTGCGCACCGAATATCTGTCGCTCGACCCCTATATGCGCGGCCGGATGAGCGACGCCCCCTCCTATGCCGCACCCGTCGAGATCGGCGGCGTGATGGTCGGCGGCACCGTCGCGCGGGTCGTTGCGGGGGATGTGCCCGGCTTTGCACCGGGCGACTGGGTGCTGAGTTTCAGCGGCTGGCAGGACTATGCGCTGTCGAACGGCCAGGGCGTGATCAACCTCGGCGCGTCGCCCGAACGCCCGTCATGGGCGCTGGGCGTGCTCGGGATGCCCGGGCTGACCGCCTATGCCGGCCTGACGCAGATCGGCGAGCCCAAGCCGGGCGAGACGCTGGTCGTCGCCGCGGCGACCGGCCCGGTGGGCGCGACGGTGGGGCAGATCGGCAAGATCCTCGGTTGCCGGGTCGTCGGCGTGGCCGGTGGCACCGACAAATGCGCCCATGCCGTCGAGACGCTGGGTTTCAATGCGTGCATCGACCATCGCGCGGATGATTTTGCCGAACAGCTCAAGGCCGCCTGCCCGGAGGGAATCGACATCTATTTCGAGAATGTCGGCGGCAAGGTGCTCGACGGCGTGCTGCCGCTGCTCAACACGCGTGCGCGCCTGCCGTTGTGCGGATTGATCTCGCAATACAACGCGACGCGGCTGCCCGATGGCCCCGACCGGCTCAACTGGTTGATGGGGCTGGCGCTTCGCAAGCGGCTGACGATCCGCGGCTTCATCGTGTTCGACGACTTCGGGCACCTCTACCCCGAGTTCGCCCAGCGCGTCGGCGGCTGGGTCGCCGAGGGGCGCATTCGGTATCGCGAGGAAGTGATCGACGGGCTCGAGAACGCGCCGGAGGCATTTGTCGGGCTGTTGCGCGGGGAAAACTTCGGCAAGCGCGTGATCCGCGTCGGCACCGACGCCTGAACGCGAGGGGTGCCCGCGTTGCCGGGCGCCCCTTTCCCGCAGGAAAAGGCGTGACAACAGAAACGGCGCTCCGGTTTCCCGAAGCGCCGTTTCGTTTTTCATCGCCTCGATGGGGCCAGGCAGCGCCGGTCAGGCCGCGTCGCCGGTCTTTTCCTTCTTGGCATAGACGCGGACCGGTTCCTTGCGGCCGTCGACCACGTCCTTGTCCACCATCACCTCGTCGACCCCGACCATGCTCGGCAGGTCGAACATCGTGTCGAGCAGGATGCCCTCGAGGATCGAACGCAGGCCGCGCGCGCCGGTCTTGCGTTCGATCGCCTTCTTGGCGATCGCGGTAAGCGCGTCGTCGGTGAAGCCGAGGCGCACGCCCTCCATGTCGAACAGCTTCTGATACTGTTTGACCAGCGCGTTCTTCGGCTCGGTGAGGATCTTGATCAGCGCCTCGACGTCGAGATCCTCGAGCGTCGCGATCACCGGCAGACGGCCGACGAATTCGGGGATCAGGCCGAACTTGAGCAGATCCTCCGGCTCGGTCTGGCGGAGCAGCTCGCCGGTGCGGCGCTCGTCGGGAGCTGCGACATGCGCGCCGAAGCCGATCGACTTGCCCTGCAGACGGTCGCCGATGATCTTCTCCAGGCCCGAAAAGGCGCCGCCGCAGATGAACAGGATGTTCGTCGTGTCCACCTGCAGGAACTCCTGCTGCGGGTGCTTGCGGCCGCCCTGCGGCGGAACGCTGGCGGTGGTGCCTTCCATCAGCTTGAGCAGCGCCTGCTGCACGCCCTCGCCCGACACGTCGCGCGTGATCGACGGATTCTCGGCCTTGCGGCTGATCTTGTCGATCTCGTCGATGTAGACGATGCCGCGCTGGGCCCGCTCGACATTGTAGTCGCTGGCCTGGAGCAGCTTGAGGATGATGTTCTCCACGTCCTCGCCGACATAGCCGGCTTCGGTGAGCGTGGTGGCATCGGCCATGGTGAACGGCACGTCGAGGATGCGCGCCAGCGTCTGCGCCAGCAGCGTCTTGCCGCAGCCGGTGGGGCCGACGAGCAGGATGTTCGACTTGGCGAGCTCGACATCGGCACCCTTGGCGCCGTGGTTCAGCCGCTTGTAATGGTTATGCACCGCGACCGAGAGAACGCGCTTCGCCTTCTTCTGGCCGATGACGTAATCGTCGAGCACGTCGCAGATTTCCTGCGGCGTGGGGACGCCTCCGTCCTTCTTCGACACCAGCGCGGACTTGGTTTCTTCGCGGATAATGTCGTTGCAGAGCTCGACACACTCGTCGCAGATGAAAACGGTCGGGCCGGCGATGAGCTTGCGGACTTCGTGCTGCGACTTTCCACAGAACGAGCAGTAGAGCGTGCTCTTGGAGTCGCCGCCGCTGAGCTTGGTCATTCAATCCATCCTTTACGCGCCGAACGCGTACAATACCCGCCATCCTACACGCGGGAGTCCGTCCGGCAAACCATAATCGGTACCGCGGCCCGCGGTTCCGTCCGTCCGCGGACACAGGGTCCGCGAACGGATATCATAGCAGATTTTACGAAGCGGCCGGGGTGCTGGCGTCGTCGCTCGGCACCGGGCGCTTCTCGTACACCTCGTCAACCAGGCCGAATGCCTTGGCTTCGTCGGCCGAAAGGAAGGTGTCACGGTCCATCGCACGCTCGATCTTTTCGAGCGGCTGGCCGGTATATTTGGCATAGAGATCGTTCATCCGCTGACGGATGCGCAGGATCTCCTTCGCCTGGATCTCGATATCCGACGCCATGCCCTGCGCACCGCCCGACGGTTGGTGAACCATGATGCGCGCATTGGTGAGCGCGACGCGCATGCCCGGCTCGCCGCTCGCGAGCAGGAACGACCCCATCGAGGCGGCCTGCCCGATGCAGACGGTGCCGACCTTGGGGCGGATATACTGCATGGTGTCGTGGATCGCCATGCCGGCCGTCACCACGCCGCCCGGCGAGTTGATGTACATCCAGATGTCCTTCTTCGGATTTTCCGATTCCAGGAACAGCAGCTGGGCGGTGATCAGCGAGGCCATGTTATCCTCGACCGGGCCGGTCACGAACACGATCCGCTCACGCAGCAGGCGCGAATAGATGTCAAAGCTGCGCTCGCCGCGGCTCGACTGTTCGATGACGATGGGAACGAGGCCGTCGGTGATCTGACCGGAAAGCGGGTGCATGTAGCGATTTCTCGTGATGTTGTGTTTGCCCGGCCCAACATCGGGCCTCCGGCGCCAAGGCGCAAGGGGGGATGCGGCGAAAGCGGATATCCCCTGCGGCACGCGCGACCTGCCGTTAACCACTTGCCGATATAGCGGGGCCGTGATCGCCACTCTGTCCCATTTCACCAGCGCGGCGCCGACGCCCGGCGGGCGCCGCGGCGTGGCGGCGACCTCGCCCCGCGGCCGCGTCGACGGAGGCGGGAACGGAGACAGGCGCTTTTTCGTCCTCGTCGCGCTGGCGGGCATCGTCATGCGCCTCTTGCCGCTCGTCGGCCTGAACGGCATGGCGGGCTTTCAGGGCGCCGGCGAGGCGACGCTGACGGCACGAACGCTGGCGGCAACCGGCGTGTTCGGCGACGCCTATTTTGCGGGACAAGGGCCGACGGCGCATCTGTTGCCCGTCTCCCCGACGATCGCCGCGCTGTTCTTCGCCGCTTTCGGCTATGCGAAGCCGCTTGCCAATCTGGGGCTGCTCGGCTGGTCGTTGTTGCAGACCTTTGCCAGCTATTGGCTCGTGCAGCGGTTGGCCTCGCCGTTGCGCCTGTCGCCGACCACGCAGCGCTGGGCGTTCGCGCTGATGTGCCTGGTGCCGGTCTACCTGCCGCAGGAGGTCGTCGATTTCCGCTATTGGGAGGGCGCGCTGGCGGTATGCCTTGCGATGCTGGCGCTCCACCGCATCCTGCGCCTGACCGAGATGGATGAAGTCGCGCCGAGGCAGTTGGCATATGGCGCGGCGCTTACCGCAGCGACCTTTTTCGTGAGTCCCATCGCCGGGGCCGCGCTCTATCTGTGCTGGGCCTGGTTTGCCGTCACGCGGCTGCCGTGGCGCCGCGCGCTCTTCCTTGCCGCCAGCGCGACCGCGGCGCTGGTGCTTGTCCTTGCGCCCTGGGCGATCCGGAACACAGTCGTTCTCGGCAGCCCGGTGCTGATCCGCAGCAATTTCGGGCTGGAACTCGCCATCGGCAATCACCCCGGCGCCGACGACCCGTCGCGCGCGCCTGCGGACCGCTATGCAACGCGTCTGGCGAGCATACACCCCTATCACAACGCCGAGGCCCGCGCGCAGATGCGCGCCGCAGGCGGCGAGGTCGCCTATTCGCGGCAACTGGGCGCCGCCGCGGCCCAATGGATTGCCCGGCACCCGCTCCGCTTTGCGACGCTGGCGGCCGGACGGGTACGCGATTTCTTCTTCCCCCCGGTGTGGGAAATGTACTTCACCGGTACCGATCACATGATGGTGCCCCGCGCGGTCATCCTGTGCGTCGTCGCGATGCTCGGCCTCGCCCGGCTGGCAATCGGCCTGTCGCAACGGGAGAGCGGCTTTGCAACGGTCGCCCTGTACCTGATCGGCGTCGCCCTGCCCTATGCGCTGGTTCAGCCGATCCCGCGCTATTCGTACCTCGCCTATGGACTGTTGATGCTGCTTGCGGTCGATCTGATCGTCAGAACGACCGCCGGCAAGCGGCCTGTCGCCGATCAGGCCTGAGGACCGCGCAAGGCGAGATAGGCGAGCCGCCGAACCTCCTGCCGGCCCCGCACCACGGTATCGAGGATCAGGCCCGCGAACAGGTTGAGAAAGGCGAGGATCATCAGCCCGGTAACGAGCATCGCCGTCGGAAACCGCGGAACCAGCCCCGTTTCGAACCAGGTGACGAACAACGGCACCACGAGCCCGAGCCCAACCAGCATGAACAGCGCCGCGATCAGCCCGAAGAAGAGCATCGGTCGTTCGATCCGATACAGCGTCGCGATCGTCCGCGCGATCCGCAACCCGTCCGAATAGGTGCTGAGCTTCGACACCGATCCTTCGGGCCGCGCGAAATAACGCGTCTCGACCTCGCCCACGGGCATCTTGAGTTGCAGTGCGTGGACGCTGATCTCGGTCTCGATCTCGAACCCGGCCGAGAGCACGGGAAAGCTCTTCACGAATCGCCGCGAAAACAGTCGATAGCCCGAAAAGATATCGGTGAAGGTGCGGCCGAACAGCCGGGCGAGAATGCCCGTCAGCGCACGATTGCCGAAACGGTGCCCGCGACGATAGGCCGCCTGTTCCTGCTCGACCCGGCAACCGACGACCATGTCGAGCCCCTCTTCCACCAACCGCGCGATCATCGCCGGGGCAGCGGCAGGGTCGTAGGTCGCGTCGCCGTCCGCCATCAGGTAAAGGTCGGCTTCGACATCGGCGAACATCCGCCGGACGACATGCCCCTTGCCCTGCATCCGTTCGGTGCGGACGACGGCGCCGGCCGCACGCGCCACCTCGACGGTGCGGTCGCGGCTGTTGTTGTCGTAGACATAGATGGTTGCGCCGGGCAGCGCGGCACGGAAGCCGGCAATCGTCTGCGCGATCGCCGCTTCCTCGTTGTAGCAAGGCAGGAGTACCGCAATCCGCGGTTCAGGACTGGTCATGGCGATGCCTTAGCCCCTCGGTGCCCGATCGGCGAGAGGGAAGCGCGTGGCCCGGTGTCTCGTCCAGCGCAGAAATGGCGAAGCGGCGCCGTCCCTAGCCGGCGCCGCTCCTACCTGTCGCCGCGCGCGCCCTCGTCGCGTGCGGCCCGTCCCGCCCGGGGCGGTGACGGAAAGAGGATTATTCCTCGGTTTTCTTCTTCTTGGCGGCGGGCTTCTTGGCCGGCTTGGCCTCCTCGCCTTCACCTGCCTCGGCGTCGTCGGCCTTCTTGGCGGCGGCCTTCTTCTTCGGCGCCGGGGCAGCCTCAACCTCGCCCTCGGCCGGTTCGGCATCGGCCTTCTTCTTCGCCGCAGCCTTCTTCGCCGGCTTGGCCTCTTCGCCTTCGCCCGCCTCGGCCTTCTTCGCCGCCTTCTTGCGCGGCTTGGGGTCGTCGTGGTCGTGCGTGTGCGTGCCCGACGCGAAACCGTCGTCGCTCTCGATCGCCGCTTCGAGTTCCTCGCGCGTCACTTCACGATCGCTGATCTCGGCCTTGTCGAACAGGAAGTCGACGACCTTGTCCTCGAACAGCGGCGCACGCAGCTGGGCAGCCGCCATCGGCTCCTGCTGGATATACTGGATGAAGCGCTGACGATCCTGCGGGCCGTACTGCTGCGCAGCCTGTGCGATCAGGCGGCTCATCTCGGCCTGCGTCACCTCGACGCCATTGGCGGTGCCGATTTCCGAAAGGAGCAGGCCCAGACGCACGCGGCGCTCGGCGATCGCGCGATAATCGTCGCGCTCGGCTTCCAGTTCGGCCTTGGCAGCCTCGGCATCTTCCTCATGCTCTGCTTCGTGCATGAGCTGGTGCCAGATCTGGTCGAACTCGGCCTCGACCATCGACGGCGGCACCGGGAAGTCGTGCCCGGCCGCGAGCTGGTCGAGAAGCTTGCGCTTCATGTGGGTACGCGTGAGGCCATTGAGCTGCTGCTCGATCTGACCCTTGAGCAGACCCTTGAGCTGCTCGAGATCCTGCAGTCCCAGGTTCTTCGCGAACTCGTCGTCGATCACCGTCTCGCCGGCGGTCTTCACCGCCGTGATCTTGAGCTCGAAGGTTGCGGGCTTGCCGGCCAGGTTGGCGGCGCCGTAATCTTCGGGGAAGCTGACTTCGATCGTCTTTTCGTCGCCGGCCTTCACGCCGACGAGCTGGTCCTCGAAGCCCGGGATCAGACGGCCCGAACCGATCTCGACCGACATGTCGGTGCCGGTGCCGCCGTCAAAAGCGACGCCGTCGACCTTGCCGACGAAATCCATCGTCACCTGATCGCCCTGGGCGGCCGCGTGACCTTCCTCGGCGTCGTTCCAGCGCTTCTGCGTGCTCGCGAGCTGCTGAAGCTGTTCATCGAGTTCGGCGTCGCTCACCGGGACGGTGAGGCGCTCGAGCTTCAGCCCCTCGATCGACGGGGTCGGCACATCGGGAAGCACTTCGAGCTCGACGGTCAGCTCGGCATCGGCGCCGGGTGCATAGTCGCCCTCAAGCTTCACCGACGGCTGCATCGCCGGACGCAGCTTGTGCTCGGTGATGAGCTGCTGAATGCCTTCCTGGATCGAGCTGTTGAGCGCGTCCTGCGTCAGCGCCTCGCCGTGCATCTTGCGGATGAGGTTGGTGGGAACCTTGCCGGGACGGAAGCCAGGCATGCGAACCTGGGGCGCCACGCGCTTCACCTCGGCGTCGACCTTGGCGTCGATGTCCGCGGCAGTGATCTTCAGCGTGTAGGCGCGCTTCAGGCCCTCGTTCAACGTCTCGACAGTCTGCATTCTCACGCTTTCTCAAAGAATCGGAATTGCGGCGTTCCCTCATCAGTCGCGGGGGACTGGTGCGGGCGAAGGGACTCGAACCCCCACATCTTTCGATACTGGAACCTAAATCCAGCGCGTCTACCAGTTCCGCCACGCCCGCAGGGGGACACCGCCGGTCGGCGGGCTCTATAGCAGTCATGGGCTTGGGGGCAAGTGCGAAGCAACCTGTCGGGGTTGTACCGCGTTGGGAGCGACAGCAGGAGAATGTCCGCCATGCCCGTCGAACCGCCGATTCCGCCCGTCAGTCCGCCGGCACCGCCGCCGGAGAACCCGCCGGCAACCACACCCGGCCCGCCCGATGCGCCGACGCCCGAAATCGAGCCCCCCGCCCCCGACATCGATGTCCCGGCGCCGCAGCCGGACGTTTCGCCCGGCGTGGCGCCGGGAACGCCGATCGCCTGATCCCCCCGGAGTCCCGCGCATGCCACCCGAATTCCGGCGAATGCGCGGCAAATCAGGGAGCCGGCGCGGCCGGAGGAGCCGGAGGCAATCGACGCACCGACACGATCCGCACGGGCGCGACCGGCACCTGTCCCTTGAAGCTGCCCTGGATCGCCTTGTCGGGCGCGACCGGCGCGTCGAAGATGCGCATCACTACATCCATTCCTTCGACGACACGGCCGAAGGCCGCATAGCCAAGATTGTCGCCGGGACGCGCCGGGTCGGCATCGAATGACGGCTGGTCGCCGACACTGATCGTGAATTCACCCCGCGCCGTTCCCGGCGCGAAGCGGCCGATCGACAGCGTGCCGTCGAGATGGCGCAGCCCGGTGCGCGTCGTCGGCTCGTGCCGGATGGCCGGGTAGATGCGTTTGGGATCGTTCTGGACGCCGAACTGAACGAAGCCGAAATGGTCCGCCACCTTGACGGTGCGATAGAACTGCATGCCGTCGAGGCGACGCGAATCGACATATCGAAGGAAGTTGGCGGCCGTGACGGGCGCCTTCCCCGTTTCCACCTCGACGACGATCCGCCCGAGCGTCGTGGTGATCGCAACACGCGCGGGCGAAGCATTCGGCGTCGTCGCGGTCTGCGCGACTGCCACCGACGGCAAGAGCGTGGCGACGGCGAGCGCCCCGAGGATAGAACGGCGAAGCAAGGCGGCACCTCCGGCGTGAGTCATCGGGCCAGCCTAGCCAGCACCGTCCGGCACCTCCACCCCTTTTGCCGCGAGGGAGCGAGGGAGCGACGGCGTGCCCGGCCATCGCCACGCACGCCGACCGCGAACGCGCTTAGCCGAGCGCCTTTTTGAGCAGTTCGTTGACGACGGCAGGATTGGCCTTGCCGCCCATCGCCTTCATCGTCTGACCGACGAAGAAGCCGAACAGCTTGTCCTTGCCGCCGCGATATTCGACGACCTTGTCCTCGTTGGCAGCCATCACGTCTGCGATCACCTTTTCGATCGCGCCGGTATCGCTCGTCTGCTTGAGGCCGCGCTCCTCGACAATCTTGGCCGGGGCGTCGCCCGTTTCCAGCATGATCTCGAACACCTGCTTGCCCAGCGTGTTCGAAAGCGTGCCGTCGGCGACGAGCGCCAGCAGTTCGGCGCCGTCTTCGGGGCTGACGGGGCTCTCGTCGATGCTCTTGCCCAGACGATTGAGGGCGCCGTAAAGGTCCGAAATCAACCAGTTCGACGCCGCGCGAGCCACCTCCGGCTCACCCTTGCCCTGGATACGCGCACTTTCGGCGAGCAACGCTTCGAACCAGCGCGCCGTCTCGGCCTCGGCCGTCAGCACGGCTGCATTATAGGCCGGAAGACCGAGCGCCGTCTGGTAACGCTCGCGCTTGGCATCGGGCAGTTCGGGAAGGCTGCGACGGCATTCCTCGACGAAACTGTCGTCGAGTTCGAGCGGCAACAGGTCCGGATCGGGGAAGTAGCGATAATCGTGCGCATCTTCCTTCGACCGCATCGAACGCGTCTCGCCGCGATCGGGATCGAACAGCCGCGTTTCCTGGACGATACGGCCACCCGACTCGAGAACCTCGACCTGGCGGCGCGCCTCGAACTCGATCGCCTGCATCACGAAACGGACCGAGTTGACGTTCTTGGTCTCGGTCCGCGTGCCGAACGGGTCGCCGGGCTTGCGCACCGAGACGTTGACGTCGGCGCGCATCGATCCCTGATCCATGTTGCCGTCGCACGATCCGACATAGCGCAGGATTGAACGCAGCTTCGACAGATAGGCGCCAGCCTCTGCCGGCGACCGCATGTCGGGCTTCGAGACGATTTCCATCAGCGCGACGCCGGCGCGATTGAGATCGACATAGGAGCGCGTCGGGTGCTGATCGTGCATCAGCTTGCCGGCGTCCTGCTCGACATGGATCCGCTCGATGCCGATCGTCTTGACCTCGGCGTCCGGATCCTTCTCGTCGAGGCTGATCGCGATCGCGCCCTCACCCACCAGCGGGTGGTAGAGCTGGCTGATCTGATAGCCCTGCGGCAGATCGGCGTAGAAATAGTTCTTGCGGTCGAACCGCGACCATTTGTTGATGATCGCGCCCAGCGCGATGCCGGTGCGGACCGCCTGGCGGATGCACTCGCGGTTGGGAACGGGCAGCATTCCCGGCATGGCGGCGTCGATCAGCGACACCTGCGTGTTGGGTTCGGCGCCGAAGACGGTCGCCGCACCCGAAAACAGCTTGGCGTTCGACGTGACCTGGGCGTGAACCTCGAGGCCGATCACGACCTCCCATTCGCCGGTGTCGCCTTTGATACGATAGGTGGATTCAGTCATCTCTTCGATCCGTGTGCCTGGCACCGCCGCGATGCGGTGCCGGTGCCTTTGCGTTCCAGCCAGTATCGTCCGGGCCGGGTGGGATCAGGCGCAGATGCATACCCTTGCCCCACCGGCCCAGGCGTTCACCACCAGGCCTCGGGACGCGCGGTGAAGCCCGCGCGCTGCTCGATCGCCAGCCCGGCATTGAGCACGCCCTGTTCGTCGAGCGCCTTGCCGATGATCTGAAGCCCGAGCGGAAGCCCCTGCGCATCGAGCCCGCCGGGCACGCTCATCGCCGGCAGCCCGGCCAGGCTTGCCGGCACCGTGAAGACGTCGTTGAGGTACATGGCAAGCGGATCGGCCTGCTTTTCGCCCAACGCGAAGGCCGCGCTGGGCGCGGTCGGCGTCAGCAGCAGATCGCACTGCTCCCACGCGCGTTCGAAATCGCGCGCGATCAGCGTCCGCACCTTTTGCGCCTGGGTGTAATAGGCATCGTAGAAGCCGGCCGAGAGCACATAGGTGCCGATCAGGATGCGACGCTTGACCTCGTCGCCAAATCCCGCGGCGCGGGTGGCGGCGTACATTTCCTGAAGGTTCTGGCCATCGGCGAGTTCGCGCAGACCGTAGCGCACGCCGTCATAGCGCGCGAGGTTCGACGACGCTTCGGCCGGCGCGATGATGTAATAGGCGGGCAGCGCATATTTGGTATGCGGCAGGCTGACCTCGACGATCTCGGCACCCGCATCCTTCATCCAGGCAATGCCGCGCTGCCACAAGGCATCGATCTCGGCGGGCATGCCGTCGACACGATACTCCTTGGGGATGCCGATCCGCTTGCCGCGCAGGTCGGCGTTGAGGCCCGCTTCCCACTGGGGAACCGGCAGATCGAGCGACGTCGAGTCCTTGGGGTCGAAGCCCGCCATGTTCTCGAGGAGGATCGCGCAATCGCGCACATCGCGCGCCATCGGGCCGGCCTGATCGAGCGACGATGCGAAGGCGACGACGCCCCAGCGCGAACAGCGGCCATAGGTCGGCTTGATGCCCGAAATACCGGTGAACGCCGCCGGCTGGCGGATCGAACCGCCGGTGTCGGTGCCGGTCGCCCCCGGGCAGAGGCGCGCCGAAATCGCAGACGAGCTACCGCCCGAAGAGCCGCCGGGCGCGAGCGGCGCCGTATCGCCGTCATTGCGCCGCCATGGCGAGATGACGTTGCCGAAATAGCTCGTCTCGTTCGACGAGCCCATCGCGAACTGGTCGAGATTGAGCTTGCCGAGCATCCCCGCACCCGCTTCCCACAGGTGCTGCGACACGGTCGATTCATAGACCGGCTTGAAGCCTTCGAGCATGCGGCTCGCCGCGGTCGTCTGCACGCCCTTGGTCGCGAACAGATCCTTCATGCCGATCGGCACGCCGGCCAGCGGCTTGGGCGCTTCCCCCGCCGCGCGGGCGCGATCGGCGGCATCGGCAGCAGCCAGCGCATGCTCGGGGGTTTCGACGATGAAGGCATTGAGCGCCTTGGCCCCTGCCACGCGCGCATTGAATGCCTCGGCAACCTCACGCGCCGAGAAATCGCCGTTGCGGAAACCGTCCCGGAGACCGGCAACGCCCAGATCGGTCAGTTCGCTGCTCATTCGACCACCTTCGGCACCGTAAAGAAACCATGCTCGCCCTGCGGCGCATTGGCGAGGACGGCCTCGCGCTGATCGCCTTCGGTCACGACGTCGGCACGCAGGCGCAGCGTGTTGGGGATGACCGCCGTCATCGGCGCGACATCCCGCGTATCCACTTCGCCCAGCTGCTCGATCCAGCCGAGGATGTTGTTGAGTTCGGGCGCCAGCCTTTCGGCATCGGCGTCGCTGATCGCGATGCGCGCGAGGCTCGCGACCTTCTTCACGGTGTTGGTGTCTACGGACATGCCCTGCGGCTAGCATCCCGCACGCGCAGCACGCAACGCTATTCGCAAAGATCGTCCGCGACCACGGCGTCCCCGACGGCCGAGGCAAGACGCCTCGCCGGGCGAGCGCATCACACGGTTGCAAACTTGGCACGCAGCAGGCACGGGATCGCAGTTGCGCCTTCATGCGTTTATGCTGCATTGCACAATGGAGACGGGATTGGCCCGGAAGTTCCTTTATGTGGTCGCTGGACTGATCGTGCTCGCGCTTGCCGCCTCCTTTGCCTATCGGTTCTATGGAACCCAGCTGATGCGCCAGTTCCTGGTGCCGGCCGGCGAAGTCGCGGCATTGCCGCCGGTCGATGCGAATGCCTATGGCCGGGCAGAGATGTGGATTGCGCGACCGGACAAACCGGGCAATCCCGCGCTCTGGACCCCCGATGGCCGGGGCGTTGCGAAACGGCCGACCGCGGCGGTGTTCTTCATCCATCCCACGTCGTTCCTCGACACGCACAGCTGGAACGCGCCGCTCGACAACGCCGATGCCAATCAGCGGGCCGAGCTGTTCCTGCGCGGGCAGGCCAGCGCCTTCAACGGCGTCGGCGCAATCTGGGCGCCGCGCTATCGCCAGGCGACCTTCGGGGCGTTCCTGACCAATCGCCCACAGGCGCAGCGCGCGCTCGACCTCGCCTATGCCGATGTGCTGGCGGCATTCGATCAATTCCTGGCGCAGGCCGGCGACCACCCCATCATCCTGGCGGGCCACAGTCAGGGCGCGCTGCACCTCTCACGCCTGCTGGTCGACCGGATCGCCGGCAAGCCGATCCAGAAGCGGATCGTTGCCGCCTATGTCGTGGGCTGGCCGATCTCGATCACCGCCGACCTGCCGCGCATGGGCCTCCCCGCCTGTGCACGCGCCGACCAGGCAGGGTGCCTGTTGTCATGGCAAAGCTTTGCCGAGCCGGCGGACCCGTCGCTGATCCTCGATACCTTCGATGCGACGGCAGGCTTTACCGGCAAGCCGCGCGCCAACACGCCGATGGTCTGCACCAATCCGCTCACGGGAAATGCCGGCGACTCGGCCCCCGCCAGCGCCAACCTCGGCGCGCTCATCCCGAGCATGAACCTTCAGTCGGCCCGACTGGAACCGGGCCGGATCGGCGCGCGCTGCGGCGGGCGCGGGATGCTGATGATCGGCAACCCGCCGGCGGACTATGGCCAATATGTCCTGCCCGGCAACAACTATCACGTGTTCGACTACAGCCTGTTCTGGGCGAACGTCCGCCACGATGCCGAACGGCGCCTTGCGGCATTTTCGCACCACTGAGTCGGCAAGCCCCGCCGCAGGAAATCGGCGTTCGGGGCTTTGCCTCCCGGAATGAGAGCCTAAGGAGGGCTTGTGATCACCACCCAGCCCTCACAATTCCGCGCCGCGCTTCCTGCCGGCGGCCGCCTCCTCGGCCTCGACGTCGGAACCAAGACGATCGGTACTGCGCTGTGCGATGCGGGATGGAGCTTTGCGAGTCCGGCGCAACTCATCCGCCGGTCGAAGTTTCAGAAAGACAAGGCAAGCCTTGTCGCGCTGGCAACCGAACAGCAGGTTGCGGGGCTCGTGATCGGGCTGCCGCTCAATCTCGACGGCACCGACTCGCCCCGGACACAGTCGACGCGCGCCTTCGCCCGCAACGTCGAGGACCTGGGGATGCCGATCCTGATGTGGGACGAACGCTGGTCGACCGTCGCAGTTGAACGGACGCTGATCGAACAGGATGCGAGCCGCGCCAAGCGTGCCGAACTCGTCGACAAGATGGCTGCCGCTTACATTCTGCAAGGCGCGATCGACGCATTGGTCAACGTCTGAACGGCCTTGGCGCCGCTCAAAGGTTGCGAAGCCGCGCCGGCGGCGCTACCCGGCGGCTTTAATGCAACCGTCAGACCATCGTCCCGCAGCGCAGCTTCCCGGCCGCGCCGCCTTCCCGCACCGGCACCTCACCGGGATCGCGGGTCTTCAGCCGCACGAGATCACCTTCCTGCTCGACGAAGCCGAGCAGTGGGTCGAGGCGAACCGCCACCGCGCCAAGAGCGACAAGCGGCTGGAAGGCCTTACCCAGATCAACGCCTTTTTCGAAAATTCGACGCGAACGCTGCTATCGTTCGAAATTGCCGGAAAGCGGCTGGGTGCGGACGTCGTGAACATGCACGCCGCCCAGTCGAGCGTGAAGAAGGGCGAAACGCTGATCGACACGGCCATGACGCTCAACGCGATGCGTGCCGATGTCATCGTGATCCGCCATTCGAGTTCCGGCGCGGTGCAACTGATCGCCGACAAGGTCGACTGCCCGGTGCTCAACGCCGGCGACGGCTGGCACGAGCACCCCACCCAGGCGCTGCTCGATTCGTTGACCATCCGCCGCCGCCGCGGACGGGTAAACGGCCAGTGCGTGGTGATTTGCGGCGACATCCTGCACAGCCGCGTCGCGCGCTCGAACATGCTGTCGCTCACGGCGCAGGGTGCCGAGGTACGCGTGGTCGCGCCGTCGACCTTGATGCCGCCCGCGATCGAACGGATGGCGGTGACGCCCTACACCGACTTCGATGCCGCGCTGGAAGGCGCCGATGTGGTGATGATGCTGCGCGTCCAGAACGAGCGGATGGCCGGTGGCTATATCCCTTCGACGCGCGAGTTTCATGCGCGCTATGGCCTGACACCCGAACGGCTTGCCCGCGCCAAGCCCGATGCGCTGGTGATGCACCCCGGACCGATGAACCGGGGCGTCGAGATCGATTCGACCGTAGCCGACGATCCGTCGCGGAGCGCGATTACCGAACAGGTGGAAATGGGCGTTGCGGTGCGCATGGCGTGCCTGGACGTGTTGACGCGCCGCGCGCGCGGCGTGGAGGGCTGGGCATGATTACCGCATTCGTCAACGCACGGATCGTGTGCCCGGTCACCGGCGAGCGTACCGGAACGCTGGTGATCGACGGCGAGATGATCGCCGAATCCGATTCGGCGCCGGCCGGGGCAAAGATCGTCGACCTTCAGGGTCGCATCCTGGCCCCCGCACTGATCGACCTGGGCGTTTTCGCGGTCGACCCCGCCGCCTGCCGCGCCGGCGGCATCGCACGCGTGGGGCTGATGCCCGACCAGTCGCCCGTACTCGATGACCCGGGCATCGTCCGCCGAGCGGCATTGTCGGGCAAGCCGCATCTCTGGGTCCATCCGCTCGCCGCTGCAACGCGCGGGCTGGAAGGAACGGACCTGGCGGAAATGGCGATCAACGCCTCGGCAGGTGCGCGCGCCATCGCGACCGGACGCCGCTGGATCGCTTCGTCCGGCACGATGCACAAGGTGCTCGCCTATGCGCGCGACAACGGACTTGCCGTGGTGACGCATGCCGAGGACAGCGGCCTTGCCGAGGGCAAGGTTGCCACCGATGGCGAGACTGCGACGCGGCTGGGCCTCCCCTCGGCACCGGCCGTCGCCGAGGCGCTGGCGATCGCTCGGGATCTGATGCTCGCGGAGGAGACGGGCGCCCGACTTCATTTTCGCCAGGTGACCACGGCGGCAGGCTTCGACTTGATCCGCGCCGCCAAACGCCGCAGCGTCGCCGTGACCTGCGGCATCACCCCGGCGCATCTGCTCCTGTCGGATAACGCGGTCAGCGATTTCCGCACCTTCGCGCGATTGTCACCGCCGCTCCGCGATGAAAGCGACCGGCAAGCGGCGCTGGCCGCGGTGGCCGACGGCACCGTCGACGTGATCGGCTCTGGTCACGATCCGCGCGGCCCCGAGGAAAAGCGCCTCCCCTTTGCCGATGCCCATGCCGGCATGTCGGGGGCGGAGACGCTGCTGGCGCTGGCGCTGGGACTGGTGCGCGACGAACGCATCCAGCTGCCCCGGTTGTTCGCGCTGCTCGCGGCAAACCCCGCCCGGGTACTGGGGTTGCGCGCCGGAACACTCGAAGCCGGGATGCCGGCCGACCTGGTCGTGATCGACCCCGATGCGCCGTGGCAGATCGTCGGCGAACGCATGGTCGCCCGCGCCGCGAATACGCCGTTCGACGGCCTCCCGGTTCAGGGCAAGGTGCTGGCGCTGTACAAGGGCGGAACGGCGATCGCCTGAATATCGGCCTGCCGGGGCCATCCCCGGCAGGCATGAACCGAAGCGTCAGCGCGCCGCCAGCTGCGCGCGTCCGACGCGTGCCCAACTCGCGACCGCATCGCCCGCCTGAACACGGACGAAGCACGCACCGCCCGCTGCCTTGACCTGCCGGCACAACGTATCGGCGTCGGTTCGCGCGAAGCCGCCCACCGACAGGCGATAGAAATTGCCGGCGCGCGTCGCAACGCGAGCGCCCTGCGGTGTCTGACCGCTCAAGCCCGGCACGCGGCGGAGATGACGAACCCATGCGTCGCGCGCGATGGCAGGCGTCGCATAGGCCCCGAGCTGAACGAAATAGCTGCCACGGGCGATCGAACGGGCGGAGCGCGCTTCGCGCACGGGCGCCGGGGCCGCAATGCGGGCCGAACGCTCGCCATGACGCGATGCCTGCATGGCGCGGGGCGGCAACGTAATCCGCTGAACGATTTCCTGGCGCGGACCGAAGATGATCTGCGGCCCCGTTCCGGCGACCTGCTGGGGCTCGGGCTGGGCCTCGCTCGCGCGTTCGACCGGCGCCACAGGCTCTGCGGCAGCGCGCGCGGCGAGCTGTACCGGCGCCGCCACCCGCGCTTCGGTCGCGGCCGGCTGGGCTGCCGGCGCGGCGGACGAGGCAAGCGCGAGGTTCGGTTGCCGCGCCAGGGCGAGCGCCGCAGGCTGGCCGGGATCCTCGACCGCACGGACCTTCAACAGTGCCGCAACCTGATCGTAGGCGTTGGTGGGCTGGGCAAAGCGCGCCCACTCCATCATCCGCGCCTGCAACGCGTCCGGCGGAACATCCATCGCGGCAAGCTGCCCCGCCTCGCGCCAGCGCCCCGCGAGCGCGAGGCTGAGCGCCAGATTTTGCCGCGTCTTGGCCGTCGCGTCGGGTTCGCGCGCCGCCGGCGTGAGGATGTCGATCGCGGTCGCCGGGTCGCCTGCGAGCGCAAAGGCAAGACCGCGATCGCTTGCCGGGATCCGGTCGGAATAGGACTGCAGCAACGTGCGGGCGCCATCCCAATCGCCCTGCGCGATCTTCGCGAGCGAGAGGTTGAGCGCCGCGTTGCCGTCGGCGGGGTTGAGGGCGAGCGTGTCGGTGAGCGCCTGCGCCGCAGCGTTGAACCGTCCGGCGAGCAGATAGGCCTGCCCCAACAGCGCACGATATGTCGGATTGGTGGGATCGTTGGCCACGGCCTCCTCGGCATGCCGCACGGCGCGTTCCGCAGCCCGGTCGCGGAGCGCCTTGCGCGCGGCCTGCGCCTCTGCATCGGCCCGCTTGGCATTGGGGCCAAGCGCCGCAATGGCTGCAATCGGCAGCCCCTGCGTCGCCAGTCCTGCCAGCGCGACGCCGCCAAGGGCGAACACGGAAAGGCTCAACTTGATGATCGTGCGGACAGTCATCGTCCCAGTCCTTCGGCGTTGGTCATGGCAGTTCCGGCAGGCCATTCGGAGATGGCAGTGCCGGCCTGCGAATCGAGAAATTGGTCGAGTGCGCGGGTGACAAGCTGTTGCGCGGAGCAGCGCATTGCCGCCGCGGTCAGTCGCATCCGCAGATGGCGATCCGGGTCCAGCCGCAGCGTGAAGGCGGTCTTCGGCCGCATTGCCGGCTCGGTCGATGGCGCATCGGCAACCTGTTCCGACGCGTCGGGATCGGCCGCAGCCGGCTCGCACCCTGCGGTCAGCCGCGCACGCAGCGTATCGCGGACCCGCAGCACTGCAGGGCGCTCGGCACAAGCAGACCGTGCCGGCACCGCTTCGGATGGCACCGGCGCTTCCGCGCCGTGATCGTTCCAGCCCAGGTCGTTCCAGGCGGCATCATCGACCGGAAGGACCGCAGCGTCGGCCGAACTGGCGGGCGATGCCGAGCGCATTGCCGGGCGCGCCTCGCCCTTGCGGGCGAGCAGTCCCGCACCCAATGCGCCGAGCGATTTGGAAGGACCGAGCACCGCCACCGTCCTCAACTCACCACCCGGCGGCCGAAACCGCCGGCAGGTCGGCCGCCCACCGGATGCCCCAGCGATCCGGGCGACGCAAAGACGGTGCGGCGGAAATTCTTTTCCAGCCGATCGGCGATGTAACTCCACAACGCCGAAATCTCCGCCGCAGACTTCCCCCGCGGATCGACCTCCATCACGGTGCGCCCGTCGATCATCGACGAGGCGAAATCGGTACGGTGATGGACGATGATCGGCGCGACAGTGCCGTGCTGTGACAATGCGACGGCGACTTCGGACGTGATCCGTGCGTTGGGCGTCGCAGCGTTGACGACGAAGATCAGGGGCTTGCCCGCACGTTCGCACAGGTCGACCGTCGCGCCGACGGCGCGCAGGTCGTGCGGACTTGGTCGGGTGGGGATGACGATCAGTTCCGCGATCTGGATCACGCTCTGGATCGCCATGGTGATCGCAGGCGGCGTGTCGATGACGGCCAGTTTGAAGCCCTGCTGGCGCAGTATTTCCAGATCGGAGGCCAGCCGCGCAACGCTGGTCTGCGCAAAGGCCGGCATTTCGTCCTCGCGCTCGTTCCACCAGTCGGACAACGACCCCTGCGGATCGATGTCGATCAACACGACCGGCCCGTGCCCGGCGAGCTGCGCCTGAACGGCCAGATGCCCGGACAAGGTGGTCTTGCCGGATCCTCCCTTCTGCGAAGCCAACGCGAGAACGCGCATCACCCCCCTCAAACCTGGGTCATTCCTGTGGCTGCCTTGCCACGGCTTCGGATAAGAAGCCGTTAATGGGGCGGGCACCGCGCCCCCAGCCGCGCAGAGGGAGTAAGGATATCTTTGCCAATCGATGGTTAACTGACGGGCAAATCCCGGTTGCGGGACGGAGGTGAACAAGTCGATGAAGTTCGTGTGGATTGCCGCCCTTTCCGGACTGATGCTGGCCGCAAGCCCCGCCAAGTCCGATGACAATCCCGTCAAGACCGGTGTCGAGGCCTATGCGCGCGGTGACTACAAGATGGCCGTCGCATTGTGGCGCGGACCGGCCGAGCGCGGCGACGCGGATGCGCAGTTCAACCTGGGGCAGGCCTATAAGCTGGGTCGCGGCGTCCCGCTCGATTCGCGCCTTGCGGAGCAGTGGTTCCGCCGCGCCGCCGAACAGGGCCACGAACAGGCGGGCGTCAACTATGGACTGGCGTTGTTCGAAAACGGGAAGCGGGCCGATGCCGTGCCCTGGCTCGAACGCGGCGTCGCCCGTGGCGATGCGCGCGCGCAATACATCCTTGGCGTGATGCTGTTCAACGGCGACGTCGTGGCGAAGAACCCCGTGCGCGCCTATGCTCTGGTCGTGCGCAGTTCGCAGAGCGGGCTCGACGCCGCGTCCAAGGCGCTGGCACAGATGGACCAGTATCTTCCCGTGGCCGACCGCCAACGCGGGCTGGCGCTGGCGCGTGAATTGGAAACGCACCCGGCGATCGTCGAGGTTCCCGTCACCATTGGCGACGCATCGGATACGGCGGCAGTGTCGGCGGAAGCCGCGGCACCGAGCACCAGAATCCCCCGCCCCGCTTCCCCCCGTCCGGAAGCAACACCACCCTCGGTGGCCGTCGCAGCGCCCCCAGCTCCGGCGGCTGCGTCGCCGGCGCCTCGTCCCGCCCCATCGGTTGCACCGCAGGCACGACCTTCGCCCGCGCGAACCACGACGCCGTCGGCGCCGCCCCGGCGCGAAGGCGCGTGGCAGGTTCAACTCGGCGCCTTCGGCGATCCGGCGAATGCCCATCGCTTGTGGGCACAGGTCGCCGGGCGCTTTCCCGGTCGCCAGCCGCACTTCGTCAAGACCGGTACGCTGACGCGGCTGCTGATCGGCCCCTATGCCTCGCGCACCGATGCGCAGGCCGGATGCCGCGGGGTATCGCCCTGCGTCCCGGTGGCGCGATAGGATAAGGGGACGCTTGAACGCCGGTCGAGGCGGGTTAAACGGTGCTGTGCACCTGACCTTCGACCTGCTCGCCTTTCTTACCGGAATCGCCTTCGTGGCAGGGGTGATCGACGCATTGGCCGGCGGCGGCGGATTGCTGACTCTCCCCGCGCTGATGGCCGCGGGTATCCCGCCCGTTGCCGCGATTGCCACCAACAAGCTCCAGAGCACGCTCGGCACCGGGGGCGCCTTCCTTGCCTTTGCGCGTCGCGGTCATGTCGATTTCCGCCGCTTCGCGCCGCATGCGCTGGCAGTGTTCGCTGGCGCGTGCCTCGGCGCCTTCACGCTCCAGCACGTCGCCCCGACCTTTCTCAAAGGGCTCATGCCCGCCTTACTGATCGCGATGGCGCTCTATTTCCTGTTGGCACCGCCGATGCGCGAGGCCGACCGCCATGCGCGGACGGGGCTTGGCGGGCTCGCGCTGATCGTCGCAGCGATCGGCTTTTATGACGGGTTTTTCGGTCCCGGCACCGGATCGTTCTTCACCACCGCGCTGGTCGCGCTCGGCGGCCTGGGGCTGGTGCGCGCGATCGCCCACGCCAAGTTCTTCAACTTCGCCAGCAACGTCGCCGCGCTCGGCATCCTCATCCTTGGCGGCAAGGTGATGTGGCTGCCCGGTCTCACGATGGCAGTCGCCAGCATCGCAGGGAACCAGGCGGGCGCCCATCTCGCGATGCGCTTCGGCGGGCGAGGCGTAAGGCCGTTGCTCGTCCTGATGTCGCTGGCGCTCACCGCGCGCCTGCTCGCCGATCCCGCAAATCCGCTGCGCGTCTGGCTGGGCTATTGATGGCCGACCGTCATCCGGTCACCCAATCGGCGCGCGCGATGCCCTGCGCATAAAGCAGCGCGGTCAGGTCGCCATGGTCGACCCGGGCGCCGGCGGCCGCCGCGACAATCGGCTTGGCGTGATAGGCGACCCCCAGCCCCGCCAGCCGGATCATCGCCAGATCGTTGGCGCCATCGCCGACGGCCATCGTCTGTTCTGCGGAAATGCCGAGTGCGGCCGTCGCATCGCGCAACGTCGCCTCCTTCGTGCTGCTGTCGACGATCGGCCGCGCGACCGTGCCCGTCAGCGCTCCCCCGGCGATCTCGAGCCGATTGGCGATCACGCGGTTGAAGCCGATACGCGCCCCGACCGGCTCCGCAAAACGCGTAAACCCGCCCGAAACGAGGATCGCATGCGCGCCGCGCGCGCGCATCGTTTTGACCAGCGCTTCGGCGCCGGGCATCAGCCGGACGCGTTCGGCGAGGCAGCGATCGATCGCGTCTTCCGAAAGTCCCTTGAGCAGCGCCACACGTGCGTCGAGCGCGGCAGCGAAATCGAGTTCGCCGCGCATCGCCCGCTCGGTCACCTCGGCGATCTGCGGTTTGATGCCGGCATAATCGGCGAGTTCGTCGATGCACTCGACGGTAATCATCGTCGAGTCCATGTCAGCGACGAGCAGCGCCTTGGTTCGCCCCGCTTCAGGCTGCACGATCACGTCGGTTCCGGCGAGCGCCCCTTCCAGCGCGGCGCGCGCTGCATCGGGATGGTGGGCGAAGTGCAGGTCGGCGGCAATGCCGTCGTCGATCCAACGCCACTTGCCCGGCGCACAACCGAGCGCCGAAAGTCGATCCGCTGCGGCGGAAACATCCCCCGCCGCCAAAGCCTCTGCTATCAGTGTCGCGATGAACATGCGTCCCCCAGAACGACCGTTGGTCGCGCTCATTGCAGGGCCGACGGCCAGCGGCAAGTCCGCACTCGCGCTTGCGCTCGCCGAACGCCACCGCGGCACGGTCATCAATGCCGATTCGATGCAGGTCTATGCCGACCTCGATGTGCTCACCGCCCGCCCGACCGCCGACGAGATGGCACGAGCGCCACATCGCCTGTTCGGGCATGTCGACGCTGCCGACCGCTATTCCGCGGCGCGGTGGGCGGCGGAGGCCCGTGAAGCAATCGCAGAGGCCC
>JAFABD010000232.1 GCA_023426225.1 Pseudomonadota bacterium
CGCACCGTCATTCCCCTTTTTCTCGGGGCGACCCATGCGCCTGATTTTCGGTGACCGCCGCGCCGTTCAGTGAAGAGCACCGCGTCGGTGGAGCGGCATATATGGGCGGCCTCCGAACCCGTCAACAACAAAAACGCAGAAAATTGCGCGGCGTCAAAAAATGGCGGTTTCCTGCGGGTTTAAGCACGGCCTTTCGTGGCGCGGGCCGGCGCCGGCACCGAATCGCGCCGGGCGGGACGGGCGAATCCGCCCCGCCCGGCCGCATCAGCGCCGTTCGAAGCGGTCGCCCGGCGCCAGATGCGTGCCGAACTGCCCCAGCGCTGTCGCCGCCGCACGGTCGTCGCGGAGCGTCGCGCGCCAGAAGAGCGTCGTCGCGTCGATCACGATCGGCGCGATCCGGGCCTCGTCGCCTCCTTCGCTGCGCATGAAACGCGGCGCGCCCGGCGCGCGGCCGCCGAAATCGCCATGGTTGCCGCCCGCGAGGACGAGCAGATATTTGTCGCCCGGCGCCATCGCGCGGAACGGGCGTTCGCGGTCGGCGGCCGTGACCTGGTTGAGCCAGGGCAGCGCATCCTTCGTTCCGGTGATCGAGAGGAACGGCATGCGGATCGCGCCGAACGCCTCGGCATCGCCCAGCGCCATCGACGGCTGCGGGCTGAGCGCGATCGCGGCGCGGATGCGCGGATCGGCGAGCGGCGCGGCCCCGCCCGGCGCCCGCATCCCGGCGACGGCGAGCGTCGTCTGCGCGCCGAAGCTGTGCCCTGCCATGCCGATCCGCGTCCGGTCGATCCGGCCGAGATCGCACGCCCCCTCGCGCCCGCCGGCGATCGCGCGATCGAGGACGAAGCGCACGTCCTGCCCGCGCGCGACCAGCTGTTCGGCGGTCATGGCGCCGCGCAGCCCCGCCTGGCGGACGCCGGCAAGGTCGCTGCCCGGATGCTGGAGGTGAATGACGGCGAACCCCGCCGCGACCCATGCCTGCGCCCAGCGCGTGCCGGCATCGAGCCCGCCGCCGAGCCCGTGGCTGAACAGGATCAGCGGTACGCGATCGCTCCCCGCGGGCATGCGGATGCGGACCGGCACCGTGCGCTGGCGGGAATCGTCGCGCCATTGCGCCTCGCATACCGGCCCGGCCTCAGCGGGAACCGGCGCCGCCGCAGGTGCAGCCGAGGCCGCCGGGGCGGTGCCGTGAACCGCGTGCCCCACGAGCGCCATCGCCGCAGCGGCCAGCGCCGCGCCGGCCGAAGAAATCAGTCGCATCCTCATGCTCCCTTGCTGTCGGGCCGACCGGTGTCGTGCCCTTGTTGTCGTGGTCATCGTTGCCGGCGCGGGACGGATGCCGTCGGCCGAGGGGCGCGATCGGCGTCAGCGGCCCGAACGTTGCTGGCGCTGCTGGCGCATCTGCTCGGCGCGCGTCCGGAATGCCGCAAGCTCGGCCTTGTCGACGCGACCGTCATGGTTGGTGTCCGCCATGTCGAACACCGGCGTCCGCGCGTTGGCGAGTTCGCTGCGTTCGACCTTGCCGTCGTGGTTGGTGTCGAGTTCGGTGATGAACGAGTCGATCCGCTCGCCCGCCTGCGGACGGAAGCGGGCGAGCCGCCCGAAATCGTCGCGCGAGATCACGCCGTCATGGTTGCGGTCGAGCTTGTCGAACCGCGCCGCCCGCGCCGCGAGGAACTCGGCGCGCGTCACCACGCCGTCGCCGTCGCGATCGGCGTCGACGAGCATCGCCGCCGGATCGCGCTGGGCCTGGGCCGGGCCGCTCGCCAGCATCGCCCCCGTCGCCAGCATCGCCGCCATCACGCCCCGCATCGAAACCGAAACCATCCGCATCCTGCGCACTCCCTGCCCAAACCATGGAACATCCGCGATGCGCCGCGGCCCGACGGCGCGGCGATCGCTCAAGGCCCCTTGTCTCGCATCGCCGCGTAAGCGTGCAACGTCGCGTCGGTGACAAAGCGTAACCGAAACGCGTGCAGGCGCCCTGCCCCCTTTCCGCCGATCGGCCGCGCACGCTATCGATGCGCCATGGAAAGCGCCCATATCGCCGTCGTCGAGGACGATCCCGAGATCCGTACCATGGTCGTCGCGCTGCTGGGCCGCGAGGGTTTCCGCGCCAAGGGGTTCCGCACCGCCGACGCGTTCGACCGGGCCGCACTCCACGAACGCTTCGACCTGGCGGTGCTCGACGTGATGCTGCCGGGCGAGGACGGGCTGTCGCTGTGCCGCCGGCTGCGCGCCGCGGGAGATATCGGCGTGCTGATGGTCACCGCGCGCGGCGACGATGTCGACCGGATCGTCGGGCTGGAGATCGGCGCCGACGACTATCTGGCCAAGCCGTTCAACCCGCGCGAGCTGGTCGCCCGCGCACGCGCCATCCTGCGCCGGACGCAGGGCACGCCCGGCGCCGGGCGGATCGCGACGCCCGAATGCTATGGCTTTGCCGGCTGGCGGCTCGACCTGGGCGCGCGCACGCTCGACGCCCCCGACGGCAGCGCGATCGAGCTGACCGGCGGCGAGTTCGACCTGCTCGCCTGCTTCGTCCGCCATCCGCAGCGCGTGCTCAACCGCGACCAGCTGCTCGACTGGACGCGCGGCCGCCTGCCCGGCCCGTTCGACCGCGCCGTCGACGTCCAGGTCGGACGCCTCCGCCGCAAGCTCGCCGCGCGCGGCGGCGACGCGCTCATCAAGACGGTGCGCGGCGGCGGCTATCAGTTCACCGCAACGGTCGAGCGGCGATGAGCCTGAGTTCGACGCTCTCGCTTCGCATCGCGGCGATCCTGCTGCTCGGCTTCGTCGTCTTTCAGGTCGCGATCGCGGTGGTGAGCGTCCCCACCCATCCCGACGACGCCCGCGCGCTCAACCTGCCCCGCCCGATCGACGCCGCCGCGATCGCGCAGGCGTTCGACCGGACGCCGCCGCCCGCGCGCGACGCGCTCGCCCGCGCCTTGCAGGACAGCGTCTATT
>JAFABD010000015.1 GCA_023426225.1 Pseudomonadota bacterium
CGTCTCGCCCGATTGGGGCGCCGTGCGCTGCGCGGGCTTGGCATCGGGCACCACCGTCGGCGCGTCGTTCGCCCCGATCGCATGGTCGAGGCCGAAGGTCAGCGGGACGCGCGGCGGCTTGGGGCGCAGCGTCGGCATCAGCGCATAGGCCAGCATCAGCCCGATCAGCAGTTCGACCGCCAGCGCCAGCCCTGCCGCCGGACCGCGCCGGCGCAGGCGCAGGCGCGCGCGCCATCCGGCAAGGGGCCAGCGATCGGCCGCGGAGGCCTGCGGGAAGTGCATGTCCTGGATCGTCCGTCACGGCGCGGCAGAAGGCCGCGGCGGCGCCACGCTAGCCGCTGACGCGGTGCAGCGAAAGCCCCGGCGGATCGCATCGCCTCGGCCGCCGGGCTTGGGCTGTACGGGCGGACATGCTAGGATAAGCGCCGTTGTTGACATGCGTTCGCAGGCGGCTCCGCACTGCGCGGGAACGGCTTTGTCCGAGCTTATTGCAGTTGCAAATCGTTATCAGAAATAAATCCGGGCCCGCGCGTTTCCCGGCTTGCCGCCACTCTATTATACGCCTAAGCCCGGCGCGCTTTCCAATGGGCGCCGTTACTGCGCCCGCGGCTGCTTGAACCAAAGCAAGGGAGATTCCATGGCCCGCAAGAAGATCGCGCTGATCGGCTCTGGCATGATCGGCGGTACGCTCGCGCACCTCGCCGCCATGCGCGAGCTGGGTGACATCGTCCTGTTCGACATCGCCGAGGGCACGCCGCAGGGCAAGGCGCTCGACATCGCCCAGTCCGGCCCCGTCGATGGTTTCGACGCCAGCCTCAAGGGCGCGAACAGCTACGAGGACATTGCCGGCGCCGACGTCTGCATCGTCACCGCGGGCGTTCCGCGCAAGCCCGGCATGAGCCGCGACGACCTGCTCGGCATCAACCTCAAGGTGATGAAGGCGGTCGGCGAGGGCATTGCCAAGCACGCCCCCGACGCGTTCGTCATCTGCATCACCAACCCGCTCGACGCGATGGTGTGGGCGCTGCGCGAATTCTCGGGCCTGCCGCACAACAAGGTGGTCGGCATGGCCGGCGTGCTCGACTCGGCGCGCTTCCGCACCTTCCTCGCAGAGGAGTTCCAGGTGTCGGTCGAGGACGTCACGGCGTTCGTGCTCGGCGGCCATGGCGACACCATGGTCCCGGTCGTCGAATATTCGACCGTCGCGGGCATCCCGATCCCCGACCTCATCAAGATGGGCTGGTCGACCCAGGAGCGCATCGACGCGATCGTTCAGCGCACCCGCTCGGGCGGCGGCGAGATCGTCGGCCTGCTCAAGACCGGCTCGGCCTATTACGCCCCCGCCACCAGCGCGATCGCGATGGCGGAGAGCTATCTGAAGGACAAGAAGCGCCTGCTGCCCTGCGCGGCGCACCTCACCGGCCAGTACGGCGTCGACGACCTTTACGTCGGCGTCCCGATCATCATCGGCGCGAACGGTGTCGAGCGCGTGGTCGAGATCGAGCTGCGCGGCGACGCCAAGGCGAACTTCGACGTCTCGGTCGAGGCGGTGAAGGAACTGCTCGTCGCGTGCAAGAACATCGACGAATCGCTGAAGTGATGTACTGCCCCCGGTGCAAGCCGGGGGCAAAACGGCTAGACGCCCCCTCGTAAGGAGAGATCCCGGCCGGTGCCGGGATGCGAGCAAGGACGAACCCACCGATGAGCATTCTCGTCGACAAGAATACCAAGGTCATCGTGCAGGGCATGACCGGCGCGACCGGCACCTTCCACACCGAACAGGCGCTTGCCTATGGCACGCAGATGGTCGGCGGCGTCACGCCCGGCAAGGGCGGCAGCACGCATATCGGCCTGCCCGTGTTCGACACCGTCGCCGACGCCGTGTCGAAGACCGGCGCCAGCGCCTCGGTCATCTATGTTCCGCCGCCCTTCGCGGCCGACTCGATCCTCGAGGCGATCGACGCCGAAGTGCCGCTGATCGTCTGCATCACCGAGGGCATTCCGGTGCTCGACATGGTGAAGGTCAAGCGCGCGCTGTCGGGCTCGAAGTCGCGGCTGATCGGTCCGAACTGCCCCGGCGTGCTGACGCCGGGCGAGTGCAAGATCGGCATCATGCCGGGCTCGATCTTCTCGAAGGGCTCGGTGGGCGTCGTGTCGCGCTCGGGCACGCTCACCTACGAGGCGGTGTTCCAGACGACCAACGCAGGCCTGGGCCAGACCACCGCGGTCGGCATCGGCGGCGATCCTGTCAACGGCACCAACTTCATCGACGTGCTCGAGCTGTTCCTCGCCGACGACAAGACCGAATCGATCATCATGATCGGTGAGATCGGCGGTTCGGCCGAGGAAGAGGCCGCGCAGTTCCTGAAGGACGAGGCTAAGCGGGGCCGCAAGAAGCCGATGGTCGGCTTCATCGCGGGCCGCACGGCGCCTCCGGGCCGTCGCATGGGCCATGCCGGCGCGATCGTGTCGGGCGGCCAGGGCGGCGCCGAGGACAAGATCGCGGCGATGGAAAGCGCGGGCATCCGCGTTGCCGCCAGCCCCTCGGAGCTCGGCTCGACGCTCGTCGAGGTGCTCAAGGGCTGAACTGCACCGGCCCCCTTCCCATATGGGCGGGGGCCGTTGCCGACGGACTGGGCGTTCGGACGGGGGAACCCGCGCCAGCGCCCAGCGTCGTCCCAGGTCCGGTCCGCCGGCCCTCGGTCGACGTTTTCTACGGGGCGCCGCGCGCGGGTCGGCGGCGTCTCGCCATCGCCGGGCACCGCCACCCGGCGCCGCGACCCGAGTAGCGAAGTTCCGCTCCACGAGCCGGGCGGAGCAGTAGGGATGAGCAGCAATGGGCTATGAAGGCCTCGATTTCGACGAGATTGCCGGCGGCGTCAGCCCGGCCTTCGTCGAGACTCTGTACCGTCGCTTCAAGAGCGACCCCAATTCGGTCGAACCCGGCTGGCGCAGCTGGTTCGACTGCCTCGAGTCCACCGCCAGCGGGCCGAGCTGGGCCAATCCGCGCTGGCCGCTGAGCGAGACCGACTCGCTCACCGCCGCGCTCGACCCGACCCAGATGGAGCCGGCGCCCAAGCCCGCCAAGGGCGGCAGCCAGCCCAAGCCCGCCGCGGCCCCCGCGTCGGAAGCAGACATTGCCAAGGCTGCGGGCGATTCGATCCGCGCGATGCTGCTGATCCGCACCTATCGCGTGCGCGGCCACCTCGCCGCCAATCTCGATCCGCTCGGCCTGTCGCGCCACGACCTGCCCGCCGACCTCACGCCCGAATATCACGGCTTCACCGCCGCCGATCTCGATCGTCCGGTCTATATGGGCGGCGTGCTCGGCCTCGAGAAGACGACCGTGCGCGAGCTGGTCGCCATCCTGCGGGCCAATTACTGCGGCAATGTCGGCCTCGAATACATGCACATCGCCGATGTCGAGGAGCGCCGCTTCCTCCAGGAGCGCATGGAGGGCAAGGACAAGGCGATCACCTTCACCGCCGACGGCAAGAAGGCGATCCTGTCCAAGGTGATCGAGGCCGAGCAGTGGGAAAAGTTCCTCGGCAAGAAATATGTCGGCACCAAGCGCTTCGGCCTTGATGGCGGCGAGGCGATGATCCCCGCGCTCGAGGCGGTGATCAAATATGGCGGCCAGATGGGCGTGCGCGAGATCGTGTACGGCATGGCGCACCGCGGCCGCCTCAACGTCCTCGCCAACGTGATGGCAAAGCCGTTCCGCGTCATCTTCCACGAATTCGCCGGCGGCTCGGCCAACCCCGAGGATGTCGGCGGTTCGGGCGACGTGAAGTACCACCTCGGCACCTCGACCGACCGCGAGTTCGACGGCATCAGCGTCCATATGTCGCTGGTCGCCAACCCCTCGCACCTCGAGGCGGTCGATCCGGTCGTGCTCGGCAAGGTGCGCGCGCTCCAGACGATCCGCGGCGACCTCGGCAAGCACGAACAGGCGCTGCCGGTGCTCATCCACGGCGACGCTGCCTTTGCGGGCCAGGGCATCGTCTGGGAAACGCTCGGCTTCTCGGGCATCCGCGGCTACAACACCGGCGGCTGCATCCACTTCGTCATCAACAATCAGATCGGCTTCACGACCAGCCCGCAGTTCGCGCGCTCGTCGCCCTATCCGTCGGATGTTGCCAAGGGCGTCCAGGCGCCGATCCTGCACGTCAACGGCGACGATCCCGAAGCCGTGACCTTCGCGTGCAAGATCGCGATCGAGTTCCGTCAGACCTTCCACCGCGACATCGTGATCGACATGTGGTGCTATCGCCGCTTCGGTCACAACGAAGGTGACGAGCCCAGCTTCACCCAGCCGCTGATGTACGCCAAGATCAAGCAGCACCCGCCGGTGAGCGCGGTCTACGGCGAGCGGCTGAAGGCCGAGGGCGTGGTCGACCAGGCCTTCATCGACGAAAAGACGCACCAGTTCACCACGCTGCTCGAAGGCGAGTTCGACGCGGGCAAGACCTATCTGCCCAACAAGGCGGACTGGTTCGCCGGCCGATGGTCGGGCCTCGGTGCGCCGGCCGACGCCGAAACCGCGCGCCGCAACGTCGAGACCGGCATCGAAAAGAAGCTGTTCGACAGCCTGGGCCGCACGCTGACCACCGTTCCCGAAGGGCACGAGATCCACAAGACGCTCGCCCGCGTGCTCGATGCCAAGCGCGAGATGTTCAAGTCGGGCCAGAATTTCGACTGGGCGACCGGCGAGGCGCTCGCCTTCGGGTCGCTGCTGTCGGAAGGCTTCGGCGTCCGCCTCTCGGGCCAGGATTCGGGTCGCGGCACCTTCTCGCAGCGCCACGCGGTCTGGGTCGATCAGAAGACCGAGACCAAGTATATCCCGCTGTCGACCGTTCCGCACGGCCGGTTCGAGGTGCTCGACTCGCCGCTCAGCGAATATGGCGTGCTCGGCTTCGAATATGGCTATGCGCTCGCCGACCCCAAGTCGCTGGTGCTGTGGGAGGCGCAGTTCGGTGACTTCGTCAACGGCGCGCAGATCATGATCGACCAGTTCATCGCGTCGGGCGAGTCGAAGTGGCTCCGCGCCAACGGCCTGGTGATGCTGCTGCCGCACGGTTATGAGGGTCAGGGCCCCGAGCACAGTTCGGCGCGTCCGGAACGCTTCCTCCAGCTCTGCGCGCAGGACAATATGCAGGTGGTGAACATCACCACCCCGGCCAACTATTTCCACCTGCTGCGCCGGCAAATGCATCGCACCTTCCGCAAGCCGCTCATCCAGTTCACGCCCAAGTCGCTGCTCCGCCACAAGATGGCGGTGTCGAGCGCCGAGGACTTCCTGGGTGAAAGCCACTTCAAGCGCATCCTGTCGGACCCCAACGCGCCGGCGGACAAGGACGTGAAGCGGCTGGTGCTGTGCACCGGCAAGGTCGCCTACGACCTCATCGAGGCGCGCGACGCGGCGGGCGACAAGAACACCACGATCGTCCGGATCGAGCAGCTCTACCCGTTCCCGGGCGAGCCGCTCACCGAACGCCTGAAGCGCATGACCAATCTCGAGGATGTGGTCTGGGCGCAGGAAGAACCGAAGAACAATGGCTATTGGTTCTTCGTCGAGCCGCTGATCGAGCAGTGCCTGATCGACGCGGGCGTCAAGCCGCAGCGTCCGCGCTATGCGGGCCGCGCCGCGGCGGCCTCGCCCGCCACCGGCCTGATGAAGCGCCACACCGCCGAGCAGGGCGCGCTCGTTGCCGACGCGCTCGGCCATAATGTCCGCGAAGAAATCCGCCGTACCCGGAAGGCTTGAACATGACTGACGTGAAGGTGCCCGTTCTGGGCGAATCGATCACCGAGGCGACGCTCGGCGAATGGCTGAAGAACCCCGGCGACCC
>JAFABD010000053.1 GCA_023426225.1 Pseudomonadota bacterium
GCCCCACCCCGGGGACCGGCCCTCCATCCTTCCCGATGCGGGGATGGTCAGATCCCCGTCACCGCATGCCCCTGCTTCGCCAGGCTGCGCCGGCGGCCATAGGCCAGGTACAGCACGATGCCGAGCAGGTTCCACATCAGGAAGCGCGTCAGCGTCGTCGTCGGCAGGCTGAAGATCAGGTACACGCACCCCAGGATCGCCAGCGTGCCCACGAGATAGGGCTGCGGGCACCGGAACACGCGCGGCAGCTCGGGCGCCTTGCGCCGCAGGATCATCATGCACGCCGCCACCGCGATGAACGCCAGCAGCGTCCCCGCATTGGCCAGCTCGGCGATCTCGTCGAGCCGGAAAAAGCCCGCGACCAGCGCCACGAACACCCCCGTCACCGCGGTGATGAGCGACGGCGACCCCGTCCGCTCGCTCACCTTGCTCAGCCCGCGCGGCAACAGCCCGTCGCGCGACATCACGAAGAAGATGCGGCTCTGCCCGTACATCATCACCAGGATCACCGACGGCAGCGCGATCAGCGCGGCGAGCCCGATCGCCCATGCCGCCACCGGATGCTGCAGCGTGCGCAGCACATAGGCGAGCGGCTCCGCCGAATGGCCGAGCTGGAGATAGCCGACCGCCCCCACCGCCGACAGCGCGACGAGCATATAGATCAGCGCGCACATCGCCATCGAACCGACGATGCCGATCGTCAGGTCGCGGCCCGGATTCTTCGCTTCCTCGGCCGAGGTCGCGACCGCGTCAAAGCCGTAAAAGGCAAAGAACACGATCGCCGCCGCCGCCATCACCCCGCGCGTCGATCCGCCCGGCACGGCATGGCTGGCAAAGCCATAGGGCATGAACGGCTCGAAATGCGTGATGTTGAACGCGGGCAGCGCCAGCACGACGAACAGCGCCAGCGCCAGCATCTTGATGACGACCAGCACGATGTTGAACGTCGCGCTCTCGCGCGTTCCGGCGATCAGCATCCCCGCCACGCCCAGCGCGACGAGCACCGCGGGCAGGTTGACGATGCCGCCGCCGTGCGGCGCGGCGGGCAGATGGATTCCCGCCGCCTGGATCCACCCGACCAGATAGGCCGACCAGCCAACCGCGACCGTGCTGCACGCCAGCGAATATTCGAGGATCAGGCTCCACCCGACGACCCAGGCCACGGCCTCGCCGATCGCCGAATAGGTATAGGTATAGGCGCTGCCCGCGGTCGGGATCATCGTCGCCATCTCGGCATAGGCAAGCGCGGCACAGGCACACACAGCGCCCGCAATGGCAAAGGCCAGGATCACCGCCGGCCCGGCGCGCTCGGCGCCCACGCCGGTCAGCGTATAGATGCCGGTGCCCACGATCGCGCCGATCCCCAGCGCGATCAGATGGGGCCAGCTCAGCGTCTTGCGGAGCGTCCGGTGATGCTCGACCGCATGCGCGTCGAGCGGCTTGAGCGGCCCGAGGATTGTTCGCACCAAAGCATTTCCCCTCTATTTTTGGTCTGTCCCGATCTTCTCTCAGAGCCCGCCCGGAAATGCGAGGGGGGGCGTGTCCTTCGCCGCCCGATTGCCGGCGGCAACCGCAACGGCAACGGCAACGGCAACGGCAGTGGCGCCGGCCCCGCCCCGGCGCCGTCCGGTCAGACGACCGTGAACCCGGCCCAGAAGGCGTCCTCGCGGTCGATCCAGATCGTGTTGTGCCCGGTCGCGATCGCCGATCCCTCGATCGACGGGATGATCCCCGGCTGGTCGCCCACGCGCGCCTCGGCCTCGACGCGGCCGATGAAGCGGCTGCCGATATAGCTTTCATGGACGAATCGGTCGCCGACCTTCAGCCGCCCCGTGCCGACCAGATGCGCCATCCGGGCGGAGGTGCCGGTGCCGCACGGCGACCGGTCGATCGCGCGCTCGCCATAGAAAACGGCGTTGCGGCCGTCGGCGCCCTCGCCGCGCGGCTTGTCGGCCCACAGCACGTGCGAGACGCCGCGGATCGTCGGCTCGACCGGGTGGACCGGCTCGTATTGCGCGCGCACCAGTTCGCGGATCGTGCGGCTCAGCTCGACGATGCGCGCCGCGCCCAGCGCGTCGAGCCCGGCATAGGCGCCCTGCGGCTCGATGATCGCGTAATAATTGCCGCCATAGGCGACGTCGATCGACAAGGGGCCGAACCCCGGCACGTCGATCGCGATGCCGCGCGCCGCCAGATAGGCGGGGACGTTGCGGATGCGCACCGAACGCACGCGGTTGCCCTCGGCGGTATAGGTGATGTCGATCACCCCGGCGGGGACCTCGATGCGCAGCCGCCCCGGCTCGCGCGGCTGGATCAGGCCGTTTTCCAGCCCGAACGTCACCATGCCGATCGTGCCGTGGCCGCACATCGGCAGGCACCCGCTCGTCTCGATGAACAGGATGCCGCAATCGGCGTCGGGGGTGGTCGGCGGATACAGGAAGCCGCCCGACATCATGTCGTGCCCGCGCGGCTCGAAGCACAGCCCGGTGCGGATCCAGTCGAACCGCGCCAGGAAATCCTGCCGCCGCTCGGCCATCGTTGCGCCGTTGAGCAACGGGGCGCCCCCCGCGACCAGCCGCACCGGATTGCCCGCCGTGTGGCCGTCGATGCAGAAGAATGTCGACCGCATCACGCCGCGTCCTGCCGGCCGGCGTCGCCGATGGGGCGGGTAGCGGCGCATTGTTCGACCATGGCGATGACCTGGCGGCGGCGTTCGCCGGCGAGCGGCATGCGCGGCATGCGGACGCGTTCGCTGCCGCGGCCCATGATCTGCTCGGCGAGCTTGATCGACTGGACCAGGTCATGCTCGGCGTCGAGGTGGAGCAGCGGCATGAACCAGCGATAGATGCGCCGCGCCTCGATCCAGTCGCCGCGCTCGGCCGCCGCGACCAGCGCCACCGACTCGCGCGGGAACGCGCTCGTCAGCCCCGATACCCAGCCGCTCGCGCCCAGCAGCAGCCCTTCGAGCGCCACGTCGTCGAGCCCCGCCATCACCTGGTAACGGTCGCCGTAACGGTTGATCATGTCGGTAAAGCGCCGCGGATCGGGCGCGCTTTCCTTCACCGCCACGATGTTCGGCACCTCGACCAGCGCGTCGAGCGTCGCGAAATCCACCGACACCCGGTACGCG
>JAFABD010000056.1 GCA_023426225.1 Pseudomonadota bacterium
CCCCTGCCCCGCCCGCCGAGACACCGCCCGCCGCGCCGACGGGCGACGATCCGATCGCGGTGATGCTGGGCACGCTCGACATGCGGCTGACCGTTCCGGTGGCGGTGGGGAGCAGCGGCCCCTATCCCTTCATCATCGACACCGGCGCCGAGCGCAGCGTGATCGCGCGCGAGCTTTCGGGTGCGCTCAGGCTGGCGCCGGGCAACCCGGTGCGCGTCGTGTCGGTGACGGGCACGCGGCAGGTCGACACGGTGCTGATCCGCGACCTGATGATCCCGGCGATCGGCCAGCGGCACGACGTCGTCGCGCCCGCGCTGGCGGCACGCGACATCGGCGCGCTGGGACTGCTGGGGATCGACACGCTGGCCAACCACCGCGTCGAGATCGACTTCGCGGCCGGGACGATGGCGGTGCGGCCGAGCGAACGGCGCGCGCGCAACGACGCCCCGCGCGACCCCGATGCGATCGTCGTCACCGCCAAGAGCACGCACGGCCAGCTGATCGTCACCGACGCGCATTACGGATCGACGCGAATCCGCGTGATGATCGACACGGGATCGCAGGTGACGGTGGGCAACACCGCGCTGCTGCGCCGCATCCTGCGCAGCAAGGGCGTGCCGACGCCGGTGCTGGTGACGACGGTGACGGGCGACCAGCTCCACGCGGTGTCGCACCTGGTCCCCGACATCCGGCTGGGACCGATCGCGTTCGGGGCGATGCCGATCGCCTTTGCCGAGACGCCGCCCTTTGCCCGGTTCGGGCTGGGCAAGGGACCGGCGCTGATGCTGGGGATGGACGCGCTGCGCAGCTTTCGCCGCGTCGAGATCGACTTCGCCAACCGGCAGATCCGCTTCATCGTCCCCGAAGCGACCACGCGACCGCCGCGGCCGGCGCGAACCGCAGTCGCCGATGCGGGATCGCCGGCGCGCGCGATCCCCTGACGCGCGCGGCGCGGCGGATCAGAGCCGTTCGGGCACCCCGTCGCGCAGGACGTGCGTGCAGAGCTGCGCTTCGGGCGTATCCTCGGCCTCAAGCGCGGCAACGGTCACCCAGCCTTCGGCCCGCAGCGCCGCGCCCTCTTCGGCGGGCGTGCCGAACGGGAGGAACAGCCGCCGCCGCTCGTCGGCGCCGACGCCCGCATCGAGCACGGGATCGACATAGAGCGAGAAGCCGACCGCCGGTTCCTCGCGGCCGTCGCCATGGAGCACGGTGTAGGTGCCGCCGCGGCCGATTTCGCCCATCACGCCCTTGGCGAACAGCGAGAAGCCGAGCCAGCTCTGATATTCGAAGCCATGGCGTTCGGTGGGATCGAGCGTGAGCTGCGCCTTGCCCCCGATCCCCGCCGCGATCGCCGCGAGCCCTTCGAGCCGGCTGTCGAGCGCGTTGCCCGCATCGAACGCGCGCAGCCGCGCCATCGCGGCATCGAACGGCCCCGCCGCCTCGATCAGCGGGAGGTAGCGCGGGTCGATCGCCGCGACGCCGCCGGCATCCTTGGCATCGAGCCGCTCGCGCAGCGCTTCGAGCCGGGCCGGATCGAGCTGCGGACCGGCGAGCGTGTCGACCAGGTCGGGCAGCGTGAAATCGACCGCGATGCCGCGCAAGCCCGCGGCGTAGAGCGCCTCGATCGCGACCTCGACGATCTCGCGCGCGGCGGCGACGCTGTCGCGCCCGATCAGCTCGCAGCCGATCTGGCGCATCGCGCGCTGGGGATGGAGCGACGGCGCGCTGAGCTTGAGCACCGGGCCGGCATAGGACAGCCGCACCGGGCGCGGATGGTGCCCCATGCGCGTCGCGGCGATGCGGCCGACCTGTGCGGTCAGATCGGGACGGATCGCCAGCGTCCGCTGCGACACCGGATCGACGAAGCGCACCGCGTCGCGCATCCGCGCCGCCTTGAGCCGCGCGGCGAGTTCGTCGGCGAATTCGGCGAGCGGGGGATCGACCTGCTCATAGCCATAGAGCCGCGCGACGCCGAGCGCGCGCGCCTCGATCCGCGCCGCCGCGTCGGCCGCGGGCGGCAGGCGATCATGGAATCCTTCGGGGAGCAGTCCGGTCATGGTCGGGGAAACGCCTTCATCTTCATGGACGCGCCGGCGGGCCGGGCACGGTCGCGGCGCACAGGCTGCGCTAGAAGATGCCGCGCGCTTCGACAAGCCGGCGCCGCGCGGGAAGCCCGCCGCCGGGTGCGACGCGACGCGACCGCCGCGCCGCACCCGGCACCGATGCTTACTGGAACGCCAGCGCCATCGCGGTCTTGACGCCCGGCAGCGCGCGCACGCGCGCGATCAGGTCGGGCTTCACCTCTTCGTCGACCGAGAGCAGCAGCACCGCCTCGCCCCCCGCCGAACGGCGGCCGAGGTGGAAGGTGCCGATGTTGACCCCCGCCTCGCCCAGCGTGGTGCCGAGCCGGCCGATGAAGCCGGGCGCGTCCTCGTTGACGATGTAGAGCATGTGGCCCGACAGATCGGCCTCGACCTTGATGCCGAACAGCTCGACAAGGCGCGGCGCGCCGTTGCCGAACAGCGTGCCGGCAACCGAACGATCGCCCGCCTGGGTACCGACCGTGACGCGGACGAGCGTGTGGTAGTCGCCCTCGCGATCGCGCCGCACCTCGCGCACGTCGAGCCCGCGTTCCTTGGCCAGATAGGGCGCGTTGACCATGTTCACCGTGTCCGAATGGACGCGCATCAGCCCGGCGAGCACCGCGCTGGTGATCGGCTTCTGGTTGAGTTCGGCGGCCGCGCCCTCGACCTCGATCGCGATGTTGACCAGTTCGCCGTGCGCAAGCTGGCCGACCAGGCTGCCGAGCGCCTCGGCAAGCGCCATATAGGGCTTGAGCCGCGGCGCTTCCTCGGCCGAGAGGCTGGGCATGTTGAGCGCGTTGGTGACGCCGCCGGTGGTCAGATATTCGGCCATCTGCTCGGCGACCTGGATCGCGACATTGACCTGCGCCTCGGTGGTCGAAGCGCCGAGGTGCGGGGTGGCGACGAAGTTGGGCGTGCCGAACAGCGGATGTTCCTTGGCCGGTTCGGTGACGAACACGTCGAGCGCCGCGCCCGCGATATGGCCCGAATCGAGCCCTTCCTTGAGCGCCGCCTCGTCGATCAGGCCGCCGCGCGCGCAGTTGATGATGCGCACGCCGCGCTTGGTCTTGGCAAGGTTCTCGCGGCTGAGGATGTTGCGCGTCTGGTCGGTCAGCGGGGTGTGGAGCGTGATGAAGTCGGCGCGCAGCAGCAGATCGTCGAGGCTCATCTTTTCGACGCCCATCTCGAGCGCGCGTTCGGGAGTGAGGAAGGGATCATAGGCGATCACCTTCATCTTGAGCCCGCGCGCGCGGTCGGCGACGATCGAGCCGATATTGCCCGCGCCGATCAGGCCGAGCGTCTTGCCGGTGACTTCGACGCCCATGAAGCGGTTCTTTTCCCACTTGCCCGCCTGGGTCGAGGCGTCGGCCTCGGGAAGCTGGCGAGCGAGCGCGAACATCAGCGCGATCGCATGCTCGGCGGTGGTGATCGAGTTGCCGAAGGGCGTGTTCATCACCACCACGCCCTTGGCCGAGGCGGCCGGGATGTCGACATTGTCGACGCCGATGCCGGCGCGGCCGATCACCTTGAGGTTGGTCGCGTGCGCGAGGATGTCCTTGGTGACCTTGGTCGAGCTGCGGATGGCGAGGCCGTCATACTGACCGATGATCGCCTTGAGCTCGTCGGGGGTCTTGCCGGTGATCTCGTCGACCTCGAGCCCGCGCTCGCGGAAGATCTGCGCGGCCTTGGGGTCCATCTTGTCGGAAATCAGTACCTTGGGCATGTTCGTATCCTTGAATTCTACCGCCGCCCCGGCCGTTGCGCCGGGATCCTGCTGTCGCGGAGACGGTTAGAGCGGCCCCCCGGCGCAAAGGCCGGGGGCCGAAAATGGGTGGAAATCAGCCGGCCTTGACGGTGGCGTAGGCCCAGTCGAGCCACGGCCCCAGCGCCACGATATCGGCGGTGTCGACCGTCGCGCCGCACCAGATGCGCAGCCCCGCCGGCGCGTCGCGATAGCCCGCGACGTCGAGCGCGGCGCCTTCCTTTTCGAGCAGCGCGGCCATCTTCTTGATGAAGTCGGTATCGGCGCCCTCGACGGTGAGGCACACGCTGGTGCGCGAACGGATCGCGGGATCGGCGGCGAGATGGCCGAGCCAGTCGCGTTCGGCGACGATCGCGTCGAGCGCGGCGGCATTGGCGTCCGAGCGGGCGATCAGCCCGTCGGCGCCGCCCAGACCCCTGGCCCATTCGAGCGCGAAGATCGCATCCTCGACCGCGAGCATCGACGGGGTGTTGATCGTCTCACCCTTGAACACGCCTTCGACGAGCTTGCCGCCCTTGGTCAGGCGGAACAGCTTGGGCAGCGGCCAGGCGGGGGTGTAGGTCTCGAGCCGTTCGACCGCGCGCGGGCCGAGGATCAGCACGCCGTGCGCGCCCTCGCCGCCCAGCACCTTCTGCCAGGAGAAGGTGGCGACGTCGATCTTGTCCCAGGGCAGGTCATAGGCGAACACCGCCGAGGTGGCGTCGGCGAAGCTGAGCCCCTCGCGATCGGCGGCGATCCAGTCGCCGTTCGGCACGCGCACGCCCGAAGTGGTGCCGTTCCAGGTGAACAGCACGTCGTTCGACCAGTCGACCGCGGCAAGATCGGCGATCCGGCCGTAATCGGCGCGCAGCACGGTCGGTTCGAGCTTGAGCTGCTTGACCGCATCGGTGACCCAACCTTCACCGAAGCTTTCCCAGGCGAGCGCGGTGACGGGACGTGCGCCCAGCATCGTCCACATCGCCATTTCGAAGGCGCCGGTATCCGAACCGGGCACGATGCCGATGCGGTGCGTGTCCGGCAGGCGGAGCAGCTCGCGCATCAGGTCGATGCAATATTGGAGACGGGTCTTGCCCAGCTTCGAGCGGTGCGAGCGGCCGAGCGACTCGGTGGCGAGCTTCTCGGGCGACCAGCCCGGAGGCTTGGCGCAGGGACCGGAGGAGAAAAAGGGGCGCGCCGGAAGCGTGGCGGGCTTGGCAGGCGCAAGTGTGGCGCCGGCGGCAGTCGTATCAGTCATATAGACTCTCCTTGCAGAGAGCACGCGCGGCGTTGGGACCGCGTGGCCCGTCGGCCGCTCTAAAGCCGTTTGCGCGCCAGTCAAGCTATAAACTTGCCCGATGCACCGCCCCTGCGCAGCAATGTTACAGAAGGCCCGCGCCGGCACCGCGATTGCGGTGAACCGCGGTCGCAGGGCGGCGGCGACGGTGGCCGCGACGGGCGACGATCTGCTAGGAGACCGGGCGATGCCGCGTCGTTTTCGCCCCATCGCGTCTCGCGTCCCCGCGCTGCTGTCGCCGATCGTCGCGCTGGCGCTGGCCGGGTGCCTGTTCGGCGGCAGCGACGCGCCGCGCGGTGCGCCGCCGCACCGGCCGCGCGTGCCCGAAAGCCCCGGCTTTCGCCCGCTGACGACGCGCGAGACGCAGCAATGCTATACCGACCTGACGCGCAACGCCGCGGTGTTCGAACCGGTGCCCGATCGCGATTTCGGCAACGGCTGCACGATGCAGGCGTCGGTGCGGCTGCTCGACATCGGCATTCCCGTCACCGGGCTGAAGGCGATGCGCTGCCCGCTGGCGCGCGCCTTTACCGGCTGGGTCCATTATGCCGTGGCGCCGGCGGCGCGGCAGATCCTGGGCAGCGACGTCGTCCGCATCGAAAGCTATGGCACCTTTGTCTGCCGCGCGATCGTGGGCGGCGGCGCCGCGACGGCGGGCAAGCTGTCCGAACATGCCGCGGCGAATGCGGTCGATGTCAGCGCGTTCGTGCTGAAGGACGGGCGGCGGGTGCGCATCCTCGACGACTGGCGATCGCCCGATCCGGCCGTGCGCGAGTTCCTGACGGTGATCCACCGTTCGGCGTGCAAGCGGTTCCAGACGGTGCTGAGCCCCGATTACAACGCCGCGCACCGCGATCACCTGCACCTCGACATGGGGCGCGGCCCCTTTTGTCGCTGATTCACGCGCGCGTCATTTGCAGCGCGACGGCATTCGTCCTATTCCGGGCTAAATGAACGATACCCGCGTACCCAGCCGCGTCTTCCGCCCTGCCCAGCAGGAAGCCGAGACCGCCAACACCGCCAGCGGCACGCCCCAGACCGAGCATCCCGCCTATCGGCTTGCGTTTCAGGACATGGATTTCCTGTTGCGCGAGGATCTGCGCCCGGTCCGCTTCCAGCTTGAGCTGCTGAAGCCGCAACTGCTGTTCGACGAGGCCAAGATCGCATCGACGCTGGTCGTCTATGGTTCGGCGCGCATCCCCGAGCCGTCGAAGGCGCAGGCGCTGCTCGAGCTTGCCGACACCCCCGAACAGAAGCGCATCGCCGAACGGCTGATCGAGAAGTCGCATTATTACGACGTTGCGCGCCGGCTGGCACAGCTGGCGAGCAGCGTCGCCCCCGACGAGGCGGGCAACCGCCACTTCGTCGTGTGTTCGGGCGGCGGCCCGTCGATCATGGAAGCCGCCAACCGCGGCGCGACCGACATGGGCGCCGAATCGGTGGGGCTCAACATCGTGCTGCCGCACGAACAGGCGCCCAATCCCTATGTGACGCCGTCGCTGTCGATGCAGTTCCACTATTTCGCGCTGCGCAAGATGCATTTCCTGCTGCACGCGCGCGCGGTGGCGGTGTTCCCCGGCGGTTTCGGCACGTTCGACGAGGCGTTCGAGCTGCTGACGCTGATCCAGACGGGCAAGATCGACCCGATTCCGGTGCTGTTCTATGGCAAGGACTTCTGGCAGCGCGTCGTCAATTTCGAGGCGCTGTGCGAGGAAGGCGTGATCGGGCCGCGCGACCTGAAGCTGTTCCGTTTCGTCGAGACCGCCGAAGAGGGATGGGAAATCATCCAGAACTTCTGGCAGGAAAAGGAAGCCGCGCGGGGCTGACCCGGCGGCACGGCCCCGCCCCGGCGCCGCCGCCCCCGTTCAGGCGGCGGCGGTGAGGCCGTGGTGCCGTGCGACATAGTCGCGCAGCGCCGCCTCGGCCATCGGCGGCGCCATCAGATATCCCTGAAGCTCGAGCGCGCCGAAGGCGTCGAGCGCGCGACGCTGGTCCTCGGTCTCGACGCCTTCGGCGGTGACGGGAATGTGAAGCGCCGCGGCGAGGCTGGTGACGGCGTGGACGATCGCCGCCGATTCGGGATCGGCGAGCGCCTGGATGAAGCTCTTGTCGATCTTGACCTTGTCGATGTCGAGCCGCTGGAGATGGCTGAGGCTGGAATAGCCGGTGCCGAAATCGTCGAGGACGATGCGCACGCCATGCCCACGCAGCCGCTCGAGCACCTCGGGCACGCCGCCGTCATCGGCGAGGAGCGCGCTTTCGGTCACTTCGAGCTGAAGCCGCCGCGCGGGGAAGCCGGTTTCGGCGAGGACCGCGAGGATGCGTTCGACGAGCAGCGGGTTGCGGAGCTGAACCGGCGAGAGGTTGACCGCGAGTTGCAGATCGCCCCAGCGCGCCATCGCGGCGCAGGCATGGCGCAGCACCCATTCGCCGAGCAGGTCGATCTGGCCCGTCTCCTCGGCGATGGGAATGAACTCCGCGGGCGGGAGCGCGCCCAGCCGCGGATGCTGCCAGCGAACCAGCGCCTCGACGCCGATCAGCGCATGATCGGTGCTGGCAAGCTGGGGCTGATAATGCACCGCCAGCCCCTCGCCGTGCGCAAGCGCGACGCGCAGATCGGCCTCGATCGCACGCCGGCGGCGCGTTTCGGCGTCGAGTTCGGGCGAGAAGAAGCGATAGCAGGCGCGGCCTTCGCGCTTCGCCTGGTAGAGCGCGACATCGGCGCGGCGCTTGAGTTCGATCCGCGAGACGGGCGTGCGCGGCACCCCGACCACGCCGACCGAAGCGGACACGAAGGCGGACACGCCCTCGACATGGAACGGGCGCCCGGCCGCATCGAGGATGCGCGTACACAGGCGCTCGACATCGCTGCGGCCGTGGAGGCCGCGCACGAACAGCGCGAATTCGTCACCGCCGAGACGCGCCACCGTGTCGCTGGCACGCACGATCGACGTCAGGCGCTCGGCGAAGCGGGCGAGCAGCGCGTCGCCGACCTGGTGGCCGTTGGCGTCGTTGACCGCCTTGAAACGATCGAGGTCGATGAACAGCAGATAATCGCGCCCGGTGCGCGATTCGCGGGCAAGCGCCTGCTCGATCCGTTCGTTGAGCAGCGCGCGGTTGGCGAGGCCCGTCAGATGGTCGTGCAGCGCCAGATAACGATTGTGCGCCACCGCCTCGCGATAGGCGGTGACGTCGGTGATCGTCGTCAGCACATGGGGGGCACCGTCGAGGATCACCCGCGCCTTGCGCGTCACGACGGTGCGGCGCGATCCGTCGCCGCGCGTGAGGACTTCCTCGACCTCCTCGGGCTCGCCGCTTTCGAGCACACGCCGGTCGGCGCGGAGAAATCCGTCGACCTCGTCCGCCGGGACGAAATCGCTGTCGAAATGACCGACCACCTGCGCACGCGAATGGCCGATGAGCGCACACATGGCGTCATTGGCCATCAGGATGCGATGATCGCTGTTCTTGACGAGGATGGCGCACGGGATGACCTCGATCATCGCCGCCAGATCCGCCAGGCTCATCACCGATCCGGCCGCAACCACGCCAACCTCCCTCTCCACGCGCACCGGGGGGAATGCCCCCATCGCATCCTTTCGCTAGGGCCGCGGTCGTTCAGGAAGGCTTGCCGGGCGGTTAAGGAGATGTACGGGATCGCCCGCGACCGCGGCCGGCGCAAACGAAAGGGCGGGCCGCGACAGCCAGACTGTCGCGCCCGCCCTTCGGCAACGCCATGGAAGGCACCCCGCTTCGCGGGGGCTCTCGCCCCCGGTCGCGGCGCCGTGCGTTATTTCGACTTGGCCGGCGCGCCGGCAGCGGGCGCGGCCTCGTTCGACAGATTGGCCGTATCGCCGCCGGCCGCGACATTGGCCTGCGCCCCGGCATCGGCCGCCGGCGCCGCATCGGCGGCCGGAAGCGGCAGGTTCGAGCCCTGGCTGTTCAGATAGGCGATGACGTTCGCGCGATCCTGAGGATTGGCGAGGCCGGCAAAGGTCATCTTGGTCCCCGGCGCATATTTGCGCGGGCTAGTCAGCCACGCATCGAGCGCATCGAAGGTCCAGTCGCCCGGCACCTTCTTGATCGCGTCCGAATAGGCGAAGCCGGCGAGATGGCCGTGCGGCTTGCCGACGACACCCCACAGATTCGGGCCGACGCCCGAAGCACCGCCCTGATTGACGGTGTGGCACGCCGCGCACTGCTTGAACACGTCGGCGCCCTTGGCAGGGTCGGCCTTCGCCAGCCGCGCCCCGATCGGTTCGACCGCCGCCGCAGCCGCACCACCGGCAGCCGCACCACCGCCTTCCACGGCATATCCCATCTTTTCAGGGGTTTCGGAATGGAAGATCTTGCCGCTGACGACGGTGAACCCGAGCGCCGCGATACCGCCGGCCAAAACCCAGCCAGCGAAAGTAATGAAGCGATTATCCATCACTTGCCCCTACGAAATTTTCCGAGTTGTTTAATTCGGGTGCAGCAACCTCGCAAGGTGGGGTTGCTCCGGGTTGCGGTGCGGAGTAGCGCGCGTGCGCAATGGACAATTTCGCCGCCCCCGCCCGGCCCATCGTTGCCGACCTGATCGCCCGTGCCGAAGCCGAACCCGCCCGCGCCGTCGCCTTTCAGGGCGCGCCCGGCGCCAATTCGCACATCGCGGTGGGGCAGGCATGTCCCGGCGCGCTGCCTTTGCCGTGCTTCAGCTTCGAGGATGCGATCGATGCGGTGCGCGAGGGGCGAGCCGACCACGCGCTGATCCCGATCGAGAATTCGCTGCACGGCCGCGTCGCCGACATCCATTTCCTGCTGCCCGAATCGGGGCTGGCGATCGTCGGGGAGCATTTCCTGCCGATCCGGTACGGGCTCATGGGCACCGGCTCGCTGGCCGACGTGCGCGAGGCGATGAGCCATCCGCAGGCGCTGGGCCAGTGCCGCCACTGGCTGAAGGACCACGGCATTTCGCCCGTCGCCTATCCCGACACCGCCGGCGCCGCCGCGATGGTGGCGGAGATCGCCGACCCCGGCATCGCCGCGCTCGCCCCGCCGGGCGCCGAGGCGCTTTATGGACTCAACCTGCTCGCCAGCGACCTTGCCGATGCCGACCACAACATGACGCGTTTCGTCCTGCTGGCGCGCGCGCCGCTTGCGCTGCCGGTCGCGGGGCCGTGCATGACCACCTTTGTCTTCGAGGTGAAGAACGTGCCGGCGGCGCTCTACAAGGCGCTGGGCGGGTTTGCGACCAACGGCGTCAACATGACCAAGCTGGAAAGCTATCAGCGCGGGGGCAGCTTTGCCGCCACCGAATTCTATGCCGACATCGTCGGCAGCCCGGGCGATCCGGCGGTCGACCGCGCGCTCGACGAGGCGCGCTTCCATTCGAAGTGGCTGCGCGTGCTCGGCACCTATCCGCAGGCGCGCCCGCGCCCCTGAACGGGCGCGCGGGCGACGCGGACGGCGATCAGTCGCCCGCCGCCCAGGCGGTGAGCAGCGTGTGCGCGATCGCGAAGGGCGGCGGTGCGACGAACGGCGCCTCGGCCGAGCCCGCAAGCGCGAGGCGCACCGCGTCGCGGCTGAACCAGCGCGCATCCTCGAGCTCGTGGACGTCGATGCGGATCGCGTCGTCGGCAGCCTCGGCGATGCACGCGATCATCAGCGACGACGGGAACGGCCAGGGCTGGCTGGCGACATAGCGGACGCGCGCGACGCGGACGCCCGCCTCCTCCGTCACTTCGCGCGCGACGGCCTCCTCGATCGATTCGCCGACCTCGAGAAAGCCGGCAAGCGCCGAATAGCGGCCGGCGGGCCAGCTCGGCTGGCGGCCGAGCAGTGCACGCCCGTCATGTTCGGCGATCATGATGACGACCGGATCGACGCGCGGATAATGTTCGGCCTGACAATTCGGGCACTGGCGGCCCCAGCCGGCGCGGAACATCGCACTGGGCGTGCCGCACACCGCGCAGAAGCCGTGGCGGGCATGCCAGTCGACGAGACTGCGCGCGGCGGCATAGAGCGCCGCTTCCTCGGCCGGCATGCGGTCGAGCATCGCGGCGAGCGTCGGGCTGCGCCCCGCCGAAAAGCGGGCACCCGGCGGCGGCGGCGCGACGAAGCACGGCACGCCGCCGTCGTGGAAGCCGAGGAACAGGAGCGCGGCGGCCGGATCGGCTTCGACCGGCGTCCAGACGAGACGCCCCTGTTCGTCGATCTGCGGATCGAGCCCGTCGAGCACCAGCCGCCGCGCGCGCGGATCGGCGCGGGCGGCGGCGAGCAGTTCGGGTTCATGGCGGACCCGATCGGCGCGATCGAGCGTCGCGCCGGTAAAGCCGGGACGCAGGATCACCGCGTCGCGGCCCCGGCACCGGCGGCAGGAGCCGTCGCGGCAAGATCGGCGTAGACGGTCTGGCCCGCCGCGCGCTTGAACGCCTGGTCGAGCAGCAGGTTGATCATGCCGACGGCGCGGACGCGGTGGACGGGATCGACCCACGCGATCGTGCCCGCCGCGCCGCCCCAGCCATAGGTGCCCTTGCCCGGGCCATTGGGCTTGTCGGCCAGATAGACCGAGCCCGCCGCGCCGAAGCCCATCGGCACGCCGCTGTCGCGCGTGAGGCTTTCGAGGCTGGAACGGTCGACCGTCGGCGGAAGCAGGTCGGACATCGCGAGCTGCACCGTTTCCGGCTTGAGGATGCGGGCGCCGTCAAGCTCGCCGCCGTTGAGCAGCATGTGGAGGAAACGATCATAGTCGCGCGCCGACATCACCAGCCCGGCGCCGCCATAGGGGAAGCTGGGCGGCGTGAGCCAGACCGAGCCCGCGCCGGGATCGACCGGGATGCGGTTGCTGCCCACCATCGCATAGTCGGTGGCGAGCTGCGACGCCTTGGCGGCGGGGACGGTCCAGTAGCTCGACGTCATGCCGAGCGGCGTGAGAATGCGCGTGTTGACGAAACGGTCGAACGGCATGCCGCTCGCCACCTCGATCACGCGGCCGAGCACGTCGAGCCCGATCGAATAGCTCCATTTGGTGCCCGGTTCGGCGATCAGCGGCAGCGTCGCGACGCGGTCTGCAAAAGCCGCGAGGCTTTCGGGGCGCAGCTTGCGATCATTGGCTTCCATCGCGGCGCCGACCTGTGCCGGGTTGATGCCGAGGCGGATATATTCGTTGAGCAGCGGCCCCTTGGTGATGATGTTGTAACCGAGCCCGGCGGTGTGCGTGAGCAGGTGGCGCACGGTGATCGGGCGCGTCGCGGGGCGCGTCGTCAGATCCTTGTCGGGATCGACGAGCACCTTCATGTCGCGAAAGGCGGGGATGAAGTCCGAGATCGGCTGATCGAGCCGCAGCTTGCCCTCTTCGACCAGGATCATCGCGGCGATGCCGGTGATCGGCTTGGTCATCGAATAGACGCGCCACAGGCTGTCGGCATCGACCGCGCGCGCGGCGGGACCGTCGCCGATCCGGCCCGCACTGACGATCCGCGGCGCGGCGTCGCCGACGCCGATGCTGATGAGCGCACCGGGCACATGCCCTTCCGCCACATAGCGCTCGACCAGCGCCTGGCTTTGCGGCGCGGCGGCAAGCCCGGCCGAAGGGGCCGCATGGCCGGCATGGGCATCGTGCATCGCATGGGCGGCAGGCGCCTGCCCCGTCTGCGTCGTCTGCGTCGTCTGTGCCGTCGCCGGCATCGCGACGAGCGCCGTTGCCACCACGAACGCCGGAACCCCGATCAACCGCTGCATCACATTCTCCCAAATCGTCTGGCCGCCTTGGCAAAAACGGTGGGAAGCCCCGCCGTTCCAAGCGCTTCGATCGGCCACCATTCCCCATCGACACCGCCTGCATGCCCCTCGATTGTGGCAGCTGCAAGCGCGACCGTAAGATGGAAATGCGTGAAGCCGTGCGTCACCGTATCGGGAAGCAGCCGCCAGTCGGCCGCGACCGGCGCGCCGTCGAGCCCGGGCGGCGTTTCGGCCCAGGGGCCGGTGGGGAGCGCGCGCATCCCGCCGAGCAGGCCGCGCGCCGGCCGGCGGACGAGCAGGAC
>JAFABD010000097.1 GCA_023426225.1 Pseudomonadota bacterium
GTTCGATCACGAGGTCGCCCCGTTCGATGCGCGCGCCGCGTTCGATCGCATGCGCGAGCACCGCGACGGGCACCTCCTGCGGGCCGGCCGCCTGGCCGGCCGGGCCGGACACGCCGGCCAGCATCAGGGCGACGAGCGCGATCATCAGCGCAACTGGCTGGTCGTCGCCAGCATTTCGTCGGTCGTCTTCACGACGCGGCTGTTCATCTCATAGGCGCGCTGCGCGCTGATGAGCGCCGTGATTTCGCCGACGGGGTTGACGTTCGACGCCTCGACGAACTTCTGCGTGATCGTGCCGAAACCCGGCTGGCCCGGCGCCGCGGTGGTCGGCGTGCCCGAAGCCGCGGTTTCGAGGAAGAGGTTGCCGCCCTGCGCCTCGAGCCCGGATTCGTTCATGAAGGTCGCGAGTTCGAGCTGGCCGACCGTCTGGGGCTGCGGATTGCCCGACACGAGCACCTGGACCTCGCCGGTCTTGGACACGGTGACGTCGAGCGCGCCCTGCGGGATCGTGATCCCCGGCTGAACCGGATAGCCGTCCTGCGTGACCAGTTCGCCCTGGTCCGACACGCCGAACGAGCCGTCGCGGGTATAGGCGGTGTCGCCCGAGGGCAGCAGCACCTGGAAATAGCCGCGGCCGGTGATCGCCATGTCGTACTGGTTGTCGGTCTGCTGCAGCGAGCCCTGCGTCTGGATGCGGTAGATGCCGCCGGTCTTCACACCCGCGCCGATCTGGATGCCGGTGGGGGCGCGCGTCTGGCTGCCGGTGGCGGCACCCGGGCGCTGGACCTGTTCATAGAGGAGGTCCTGGAACTCGGCGCGCTGCTTCTTGAACGCGGTCGTGTTCATGTTGGCGATGTTGTTCGAGATCACATCGACGTTGGTCTGCTGGGCAAGCATGCCCGTACTGGCGATGGAAAGAGAGCGCATCGACTATCCTTTCTGGGATCAGCTGATCCGGCCGAGCCGGTCGATTGCCTTCTTGCGAAGGTCGGTGAGACTGTCGGAAAGCCGCGCGCTGTTCTGATAGGCACGCAGGATTTCCACCATGTCGGTGGTTTCGGTGATGGCGTTGACGTTCGAGCCCTCGACGCCGCCGCTGCGCAGGCGCGTTTCGCCCGCGCTGAGCTCGCGGCCGTTGGCGCCCGTCATCAGCCCGTCGCCGCGCGGATCGACCGTCGCCTCGTCGAACACGGTGACGGTGAGGCGCCCGAGCGGACCGTTCGGCCCGTTGACGGTGCCGTCCTGGCCGATCGTGATGCGGCCCGCATCCTCGGTGGGCACGGTGATCGGCTTGCCGCCCTCGCCCAGCAGCCGCTGGCCGCCGGCGGTGGCGAGCTCGCCCGTCTGAAGCACCTTGATGAAGCCCGCGCGCGTATAGGCGGTGCCGCCATCGGGGGCCTCGACGCTGAGATAGCCCTGCCCCTCGATCATCACGTCGAGCGGGTTGTCGGTGGGCTGGAACGTGCCCTGCGAAGCATCGTGCACCGCGCCGTAATCGAGGACGTAGGACGTCTTCTTGGCGGGCGGGATCGCACTGTCGGTATCCTCCACATATTCGCGGAAGACCGGCTGCTCGCGCTTGAACCCGACCGTATTCATATTGGCGAGGTTGTTCGCCGTGACGTCGAGCCGGCGCCGAAGCGCCTGTTCCTGGCTGATAAGTACGTAAGACGAGACGTCCAAGGCACCATCCTTCAAAAATTGCCGCTAGGCAGAAATTGCCGGGTGACGATCCTATAATAGGAGAAAATGCAGCGGCCGGGTGCCGACGCATCGATTTCGAAAGGCCAGGGGTTCATGTCAGCTGAAATCGTCGAAGAGACCGCCGAGGGCGGTGCGGCCGAGGCGCCGCCCAAATCCAAGAAGAAGCTGATCCTGATCGGCGCGGGCGCGGCCGTGCTCGCGCTGGGCGGCGGCGGCGGCGCCTATATGTTCCTGGGCAAGAGCGGCGAGAAGACCGAAGCCGCGGCCGAGGCCAAGGCCCCCGCACCGGCCGAAGGCCATGGCGGCGGCGAAGGGGCCAAGGAAGCGTATATCGACGTGCCGGCGATGGTGGTGAACCTGCGTTCGCCCGACGGCGCCGCGCGCTATCTGAAGATCCACTTCATGATCGTGCCCGGCCCCAAGGCCAATGCCGAGGAACTGAAGAGCCAGCTCCCGCTGCTGATGGACGCATACCAGCCCTTTCTGCGCGAGCTGCGTCCGGAGGATCTTTCGGGATCGGCCGCCGTGTTCCGCGTGAAGGAAGAAATGATGTCGCGCGCGACGCAGGCGCTGGGCGCCGGCGTGGTGAAGGACATCCTGATCCAGGATCTGGTGCAGCAATGATCGATCTCGACGATTTCGACCTTCCCGAACCCCCGATCCCGGCCGCGGCCGGTGGCGGCGACATCAAGTTCGACCAGGCCGACATCGACGCGCTGTTCGGCGACCTGGGCGGCCCCGCGGTCCAGAAAAAGGGCCTGCGCGCGGTCATCGAATCCAAGGTCATCAGCCAGGAACGGCTGCCGATGCTGGAAGTGGTGTGCGACCGCGTGGTGCGGTCGTTCGCCAGTTCGATGCGCAGCCTGACCTCGGACGCGATCGACGTCAGCCTGGAAGAAGTCACCTCGACGCGCTTCGGCGAGTTCATGAACCGCGTCGCGCTGCCCGCGATGGTCGGCGTGTTCAAGGTGAAGCAGTGGGAAAGCTATGGCATCGTCACGGTTGAATCGGGGCTGATCTATGCCGTGGTCGACGCGCTGCTGGGCGGGCGCGGCGGCGGATCGCAGGTGGTGATCGACGGTCGTGCCTTCACGATGATCGAGACCAACCTGGTCGGCCGGATGCTGACGCTGGCGCTGCGCGATTTCGCCAACGCGTTCGAGCCGATCGAGCCGATCGAGATCGAGCTCGAGCGCATCGAGACCAACCCGCGCTTTGCCGCGATCGCCGGGCCGTCGAACATCTGTGCCGTGACCACGTTCCGCGTCGACATGGAAGGGCGCGGCGGTTGCTTCACGCTGGTGTTCCCGCACGCGACGCTGGAGCCGGTGCGGCACAAGCTGCTCCAGCGCTTCATGGGCGAGAAGAGCGGCCGCGACAGCATCTGGGAGGCGCACATGGCCTCCGAGATCCGTCACACCAACGTCACCGTCAACGTGCTCCTGGGCGAACGCGCAATGCCGCTCGCCGAGCTGAAGTCGCTGGAGGTCGGCCAGACCATCCCGCTTCAGAAGGGGCCGGACGACCCGCTTGATATTGCCTGCGGCGGCATTCCGCTCGCCCAGGCCCAGATCGGCCAGCGCCGCGGCAAGATCGCGGTGCGCCTTGTCACCGATGTTTCCAAGGAAAGGAAAAGGGCATGAACCTCGCGCTCTTCGCCAATGTGCTCACCATCCTCTTTTGCACCGCGGTGCTCGTGCAGAGCGTACGCATGATGCGCAGCCTGCGCACCGTGAAGGACGGGGCGCTGACCCAGGTCGTGCAGGCGCTTGAAAAGGCCACCGGCCAGGCGCGTGCCGTGCTTTCCGACATGAAGACGACGCTGGGCACCGATTGCGCCCAGCATGCCCGCCTGGTCGAACAGGCGCGCGCGCTGCGCGACGAGCTGTCGGTGATGACCGGCATCGCCGACGCCGCGTGCGAGCGGATCGTCAACGCGGTCGGCATCGCCAACTCGCTGCGTTCGCCCGATGCGGCGGCGAAGGCCGAGGTCGAAACCGAAACGGCGGCGGCCGACGACGTGATCGCCGAGGCGATCGGAGAGGCCAAGGCCGAGGCCGAGGCCGCGCAGGCGCCGGTGCGCGTCGAGAGCAGCAAGGCCGAACGCGCCCGCGCCAAGGCGCGGCTGGCCGAGGCGCTGCGCGCGCAGTTCCGGTCCGAGGCGGCGTGATGCGTCGCCCCTCATTGTTGCTGATGACCGCCGGCGCCGCGGCGCTGGCGGTGGTCGCGAACGCCGCGACGATCGCCAGCCCGGGCGCGAACCAGAATGCCAACCGCTCGCGGCTGGGCAACCTGATCGAACAGGATCTGAGCAGCGCCGATGCCGCCGCGGCGCAGCGCAAGCGCGCGCTCGACATGCGCGAGCAGGCGACCAAGGCGGCACAGGCGCGGCTCCAGGCCGAGCTGGAGGCGCGGCAGAAGGAAGCCGCCGCGGCCGCACAGACCGGAACGGCGGCAGCGGAACCCGCCGACGCGCAATATGACGAGCTGGCCAAGATCTATCAGGCGATGAAGCCGGCCAAGGCCGCCGTCGTGTTCGAGCAGCTCGACATGGAAGTGCAGATGAAGGTCGCGCAGCGGATGCGCGAACGTTCGACCGCGATGATCCTCGCCGCGATGAACCCGCGCGCCGCCGCCGCGCTGAGCATGGCGCTCGCCCGGCGCAACGCGCGGATGGCGAATGCCGGACTCCGCCCGCCGATGGGCGCCGCCGCACCGGCCCCCGGCGCAGCCCCGGCAGCAGCGCCCAAGCCGGGCGCACGCCGTTGAAGCCGGCCGGGGGCACATCCCCC